>DASVQA010000046.1:0-57469 GCA_036389375.1 Pyrinomonadaceae bacterium
CGCAAACTGGGTCTGCTTGACCGCGCCAACGGGCTGGCCGTAACGCAGGCATCCTTCACCGACGAGCAGGGCATACGGCTTTACGGCGGCACGGAGGAGCGCGGCTCCGAAGCAATCTGCCATAACGCTGTCGTCGAAGACATCGCGCTGCCCGGTCAACTCGTCATCGGCACGGACTCGCACACCTGCATGGCGGGCGTGCTAGGCTGCTTCGCCTTCGGCGTCGGCTCAACCGACATGGCCAACGCCTGGTACACGAAGGACGTGCGCGTGCGCGTGCCGGAAGTTGTGCGCTTCGTCCTGCGCGGCCAAAAACGCGCCGACGTGTCCGCCAAAGATGTGATGCTCAAAATCCTCGCCACCGATTACATGAAAGCGGGCAAAGGCATCGGGCAGGTGTTGGAGTTCGCGGGCGAAGGCTTGCGCGATTGGCCGATTGACGAGCGCGCGACGCTGACGAACATGGCGGTCGAGGCCGGCGGTTTCACCGGCATCATCGAGCCGGACGACGTGGTGCTCGAATACCTCGTGCGCGCGCGTGGGCTTGAGGCCGACGAAGTGCGCAAAGGTTTCTTGCAGAGCGACAAGGACGCAGAGTACGCGGCTGTGTTTGAAATTGATCTGGCCGAGATTCGTCCGATGGTGGCCACGCCGGGCGACCCGCGCAACGGCGTCAACATCAGCGAGCTTAAGGAAGAGGTCAGGATCGACGCGGCCTACGGCGGCTCCTGCACGGGCGGCAAGATGGCTGACATGGACATGTATGCGGCGGTACTGAAACGCGCGGTCGAACAGGGCAGACGCGTTGCGCCGGGCGTCCATCTCTATCTGCAATTCGGTTCACAGAAGATCAAAGAGTACGCCCGCGCGCGCGGCTACATCGAACTGTTCGAGCGCGCCGGGGCGGAGTTGATCGATCCATCCTGCGGCGCGTGCATCAATGCGGGGCCGGGCGCGTCGCGCTCGGCCGAGCAAGTGACGGTCAGCGCGCAGAACCGCAACTTTCCGGGGCGCAGCGGCCCCGGCCAGGTCTATCTCGCCTCGCCTTATGTGGTCGCCGCGTCGGCGATTGCCGGGCGCATCATCGAGCCGGAAGAGTTTCTCAAAGAGCGCGAAGCAGAGTTGGTTGGTGCGTGATGGCGCTTAAATTTCTCGGCACGGCGGCGGACGTGACGGCGCGCCGCGCAAAGTACGCGCGCCTCGAGCGTGAGCGGCGGTATCTTTTGCGCGAGTTCCCGCCCGGACTTGAGCGCAACGCGCGCCACACGCAGATCTTCGACAACTACATCACCGACACGCGCCTGCGCCTGCGCAAAATCCGCGAGCCTTACAAACGCGAGTGGACTTGGAAACTGTCGCAGAAGTTCGCGCCCGACCCGACCGACCTCTCGCGCACGCTCATCAGCAACATCTATCTCTCGCAATACGAGTACGAGCAGTTGGCCGTCTTCGAGGGCAACGAGCTACGCAAGAATCGTTATCCTTACGAGCACGACGGACGCACCTACTCGATTGACGTTTTTCTCGGCCCGCTCTGGGGCTTGATTCTCGCGGAGATCGAGTTTGCCACCGACGAGGAGATGGAGGCGTCTGCGCCGCCGCCCTTCGCCGTCCTCGAAGTGACCAACGACGAACTGTTCACCGGCGGGCGACTCGTGCATCTGACGAGCGACGAGATACGCGCCGAACTGCGCCGGCGCGGCGACATCTCAGCGCCGCCGGTCGAAGCGTCAACTGCCGATGTCTGAGCCTGTCGCCCCAACCATCTACACCATCGGGCACGGTCGCCACCCGTGGCCGTACTTCCTCGCGCTGCTTCGGCAGCACGGCATCGAATTGGTCTGCGACGTGCGCAGCGCCGCCCGCTCGCGCTGGCCGCAATACAACGGGCGCGTGCTGGAAGCGGCGTTGCACGCAGCGCGGATCGGTTACGAGTGGTTGCCGGAGTGTGGCGGCAAGGTGGTTGCGCCGCCCGCCGAGTTGGCGCGCGGGCTTGACCGCATCATGGAGTTGGCGAGCGAGGCGCGCATCGCCTTGCTCTGTTCCGAGTCGCAGCCTTTAACGACGCACACACAGCCGCGCGCACATTGTCACCGTGTCGGCCTGCTCGCCCCGCCGCTGCGTACACGCGGCGCACGCCTCATACACATCCTGCCCGACGGCGCGACGCTCGAAGTTGACGAGTCGGCGCTACCCTCCATCTGGTGAAATTTCATTGAGCGCCGGGCGCGTCGTCAGCCCGCGCGGTTGCCAACGGCGGCGCGTCAATCATTCTTATCACTGCGGCGCAGCAGTCCGGTCAGCGCCGCCACACCCAACGGCACAAGGATCGCGCCGAGTAATCTATGGAGCGTGGCGTAGAAGGCGTAAGAGAGATAAGCGGAAGTGACGTTGTCTGAGAACGGCAGCGGCAACAATCGCTGCGATGGTTTCCAGCGACTGCCGGTCGGAATCTCGACGATAGGGATGAACTGATTCAAGCTGAAGCCGAACGCCTGACTCCAACTCAAATCTTCAGCCTTCTCAGGCTGCTTGGCGGCCGGCGCGGGCGGTTCGCTGCCCGGCCGGGGCGCGGTCGCCGGCGCAGTCTCCTTCTCCTTCTCGCGTAGCTCCACCGCGCCATAACGGCTGAACATGAACGTGCCAATGACGACGACTACAAGGCTGATGACGAACAGCTTGAGCGTCGGGCGCACGCCGTAGTTAACCACCCGCTGCTGCGCGCGGTCGAACATCAGCCCGAACCCGAACTGAAGCCGTTCCACACGATATTTCAGCCAGCCCCTAAAGCTCCGCTGCGGTGCGTCTTGCGGCAGAGCGCGCCGCTCGGCCTTGAGCCGGTCGCGGCGCTCTACCTGATCGCGGCGCTGGCGTTGGCGTTGCTCAAGGTAAGTCCGGCTGGCCAGATCGTCCTGCCCGATGGCGCGCAGGACTTTTTCCAGTTGCGTGTAGGGCTGGCGATTGTATTCCCGCAGCCCGGCGAAGATCGCGCCGAGAATCTCTTCGTTGATGGCGATCAACTCGTAGGTGAAGCCGCGCAGGTCTATGTCGCCGGCGAAACTGGTTTTGGGTGGCTGCGGCGACCTGATGTTGAAATCGAGCGACTTGAAATGCGCGGCCTCGAAGACCGTCCGACCTTCAAAGGTCGTGTGCTGGAAAAAGGCCCCACCGTCAATCGTGACGCTGGTGAAGATGGCCGCCTGCGCAAAGGTGGCTCCGCCGAACTGCGCCTGCTGGCGGAAGTAAGCGCCGGTGAAGGTCGCGGCTTGGTGGAACTTCGTGTTGAGGAAAGAGGCCGTGCCTTCAAAAGCGGCGCTCTTGAAATCTACGGTGTGGTGGAAACGGGCCTCGGAAAATTCCGCTCTATGCTGGAACTGCGCGCTGGTGAAATCAACGGGGCCGTCGAACTTGGCCGGCTCAACCGGAATGTCGAAGTACTTGTTGTCGAAGAAGGCGATCCCCTCGACGTGGATGCTTTCAAACTGCGCCTTCTGCTCGCACCTGACGCTGGTAAACTCCGCGTCGCCCGCGACATGCACGCCGAGAAAATATGCGTCTTGTGTGAAGGTCGTGTAATGGTAAGACCTGTCACTCTCCTTTGCGGGGCGAAAGTAGAGATTGCGCATCACCTCCATCGTGTCGAAGCGCGCCACGCCCTCGAAGAGTGCGCCGCTGAACTCGGCATTGTTGCGCACGCGCGCCGCTAAGAAGCGCGTCGGCCCGCGAAAGCAGACGCGGACGGAGAGCGCGCCGCCGCGTTCGAGCGGCGTAAACAGCAGATGCCCGCCCACATCAATGCTTTCAAAGTCGGCCCGCTCCTGTTCATTGCCACTCTTGAACTCGACGCCGATGAAGGCCGCGCCGCCGAGCGTCCGCATGCTCTTGAAACTGACCCCGGCGTGAAACACCGTCGGGCAATATTGGCCTGTGTCCGCATCGAAGTAGCTGCTGAAATCTATATAGCTGTCAATGTGCAGGCGCACAAAATCGGCTTTGCCGACGAACTCCGCGCCCTCAAAGGAGAGCAGGCCGTTGACATAAGCAAAAGAGAAATCAACCGTGCTGCCGAAGCGCGCCGCGACAACCTCGCCGTCGCCCGGCGACGATTCACTGGTGTAGCAGCGGAAGTAAGTGGCGCTGTTGATGCGTATGCGCCGGAAGTTGGCAGGGGCGGCCGCGCCGAACTGCGCGCTGTTGAAATAGACGGGCCCCGCGATCTCTGCATCCTCGAAGCTGACGGGGCCGTTAAAGCGCACGGGTTGTCTCTGTCCGTCTTTACTGGCGGGCTCGAATTGGGCGGCACTCTTGAACCTGATGCGACGGAAGGTGACTTCGGTGAACGTCGCGGCGTCGGCCGTAAAGACGCCGTCGGTCTGCATGTCATCGAACGTGCTCGGTTCATGCAACTGCGCGCGCGCCAGACTGAAATCGCTCTTGGCGTGTGCGCCGCGCAGATGCAGCGGGGCGATAAAGTGCGTGCCCTGAAAGCTGACCGGGCGCTCAAACGTGGCGAAAGAGAGCACGACCTCGCCCTGAAAGTCGGAATCCGTGATCGTCAACTCGTGTTTGAAGGTGGCGAAACGCAGGTCGAGCCGGCCCGAGATGACTGCGCCGCTGATGACGATAGGCACGTCTATCGTGCGCTCGATGCCGGCGGTCAGATTGTTGAGCCACGCGGCATCAATGGTACGCCCGCCGGGATCGTCCGCGCGGTTGAAGCTCAAGGCTCGCCCGGCCCTTAGCGCCTGATGAAACGGGTGCGGTGGCGGCTCCGGCGCGGCTTGCTGTTGAGGCTGACCGGCAGGGTTTGTATTTTGATTCATGATGATCTCCGGCGCAGGGTTGGACATCTCCTGCCGGTGAGTTTCGAGGTGCGATGGAGCCGCGTCGGGTGCGGCGCGGGACGAGCGTTCAGCGAGGCCGCAAGCTTATACGATCCGGCGACGGACGTTGTCAACGCCTGTCTGCACGAGTGGCGACGGGGACGGGCGCGGCTTCAGATTTCAGCGGGCGCGACGCCCGCCTCGCGGTACTCGGCGGCGTGGGCGCGGGCGAAGTAGGCGGCGAGCAGGAAGGCAAAGAACATGATGGCGGCCGCGGCCCAGAAGGTGTGGGCGAGCGAGGCGTCGCTCAGATTGTGCGGTTTGCCGTCCGCGCCGTAGGTGACGATGGCGCTGTAGATGAGCCACGCCGACAGCGTCGGCCCGACCGCGCGGGCGAGGCTGGCCACCGACTGCACGACGCCAAGCACGCCGCCCTGTTCGCCCGCGCTCGCACTCTTCGATGCGAGCGTCTGCAAAGATGGGGTGGCGAGCGAGTTGCCGATGGCGAACAGTCCGCCGAGGCCGAGCAGCGCAAGGAGACCAGCGCCCGGACTCATCAGCGGGATGGCGAGGAGCGCGAGCGCAAAGCAGAACGCGCCGACGATGACGAGCGGCAACTCGCCGAAGCGTTTGGCCAGCCGTCCGATCAGTCCCCCCTGTATGAGCGCGCCGATGAGGCCGACGTACATGAAGATGTAGCCGTTATGCACCGGGTCATAGCCGAAGCGATACATCGTGAAGAGGGCGAATGACGCCGTCATGATCGAGAAGGCGACGACGAACAGGAAGTAGATGACGAGCACGAAGGCGAGGCGCGGCTGCTTGAGCGCACCGGCTAGTTGCGTCCAGCGCCCCGACGCGGCCGAGGCGCGCGCAGGATGATCGGGCGTCACTGTTTCGGGCAGCGTGAAGTAGAGCAGGACGGCGTTGGCGAGCGCCAGCGCCCCCGCGAAGATGAAGGGCACGCTGATGCCCCACTTGCTGAGGATGCCGCCGATGGCCGGGCCGAACGTGAAGCCAAGCCCGAACGCCGCGCCAATAAGTCCCATGCCCTTCGCGCGTTCCTCTTTCGTCGTCACGTCGGCGATGTAGGCTTGCGCCGTCGAGATGTTGCCGCCCGTGATGCCGTCAATGATGCGGCCGACAAAGAGCATCCAGAGCGTCCGCGCAAAACCCAGAATCAGGAAGCCGAGGCTTGTGCCGAGCAGACTCAGGAACAGCACAGGTCTGCGCCCGTACCTGTCCGAGAGCCGCCCCAAGATCGGCGTAAAGAGCAACTGCATGACGGAGTATGACGCGAACAGCAGCCCCACCGCGCGCGGCGTCGCGTTGAACTTCGTGCCCTCGACGTAGAACGGCAGGACAGGAATGACGATCCCGAACCCGATCAGATCGATGAAGACCGTGATGAAGATGACCAGCAGCGGCGAACGTCTCATAAGAACAGTGACAAGTGACGAGTAACAAGTGCCGAGTGACGAGCAGGGACAAGTTTTCAACTCGTCACTCGACACTCGTCACTGCTTTTCTACCATCTGCGCCCGCCACCCATGGCCTTGTCGGCGGATGCCTGACCGCCGCCCGCGATGAGCAGCGCGAGGCACATGCCGGCGAGAGCGAAGGTGTACTCAATGCCGGCCGGCAGGAAGAAGCCGCCCTTCAAGTGGACGCCGAGCATCGCCGTCAGCATCACGCACAGGATCAGGAACGCGCCCACGCGCGTCAGCAAGCCGAGGAGCACGAGTATGCCGCCCACGAATTCGGAGAGCGCCGCCGCCGCCATCCAGAGCCAGGTCGGGCGCATGAAGGGAAACGGCGTGGGAAACGAAGTAATCTTGGCCCAGCCGGGGCCGCCAAACGCGCCGAACACCTTCTGCGCGCCGTGCCCGATGAAGATGAGGCCGAGTGCCAGCCGCAGCGGCACTGTGATCCATGTGGGTGTGGTGGCGATCAATCGTCGGAACATCTTGTTTGTATCCTTTCCGTGACCCCTTGCGCGGACAGTGACACGAACTCCGCGTGCGCGAAGAAATAGCTGCTAAGCGCGCCGGTCGGCAGGCAGCGCCCGCCCGTCTGATTCGATTTCTGCTAACGCGCACAGTTTTAGCAGAGAACAGGCGAAAGATAAAAGGCGGGAGCGCGCCGCCCCTGCCGGCGATAGTTAAAAGCGAGACGCGCCCTCGTCGTTTACGGGGCGCGTCTCGCTGGTTTGGGCGGCCTTTGCGGGCCGCGAAAGTTGTGCTGCGTGTGCTTACGCTAACGCCAACTCGGCTTCGGGCACGTCCGCGTCGGCGGCCGACTCCTGTGCGTACTCGACCGAGTAGGTGACGACCGGCTCGGTGCGCCCCTTGACGTGTATCTCGCCATTCCGATGGGCGGCGAACGCGCCGCGCACGGCGTCGTAAGTGTTCTCGCTGATCAGGATGTCGGTCGCCAGTTCTTTCGTGGCGGACTCAAGCCGCGACGCGAGGTTGACCGTGTCGCCGATGGCCGTAAATTCCAGCCGCCGGTTCGAGCCGATGTTGCCGACGATGGCGTGGCCGGAATTGATGCCGATGCCGATGCGTACCTCTGCGCGCCCGGCCAGTTGCCACTTATGGCTCAGGCGGCGCACCGCCCGTTGCATCTCGATGGCGGCCTGCACAGCATGCTCCTCTTGACTGGGGTCGTCCACCGGCGCACCAAAGATGACCATCAAGCCGTCGCCGATGAACTTGTCGAGCGTGCCGTGATAACGAAAGACTATGTCCACCATGCTCTCGAAATACTCGTTCAACAATTCGACCACCGACTCCGGGCGCAGGTTCTCGGCGATGCCGGTGAACCCGCGTATGTCGGAAAACAGCACTGTGACGCGCCGCCGCGTGCCCGCCACCGCTGGCATCTGCCCAGAACTCAGCACGGTCTCCAACACCTGCCCCGACACGTAGCGCGCAAACGCCGTCTTCACCACCTCGCGCTCGCGCAAGCCCTCCGCCATCAGGTTCACCGCCCGCCCGACCGCGCCGAACTCGTCATCACGCTTGACCTCGACCCGCACGTCCAACTCGCCCCGCCCGATTGACTCGACCGCGCGGCGCAAGGCCACGAGTGGGCGACTGACGTGCGTTGCATGGCCCCCGGCGAAAACTACGCCCAGAAGTGCCCCGACCAACAGCGACAGCAGCAGTCCCGTCAGCAGCGGGCGCAGCAGCAACGCGACGCGCTGGGATGACATATCAACGCCGACCACGCACACGATCTGTCCGTTACTGTCCTTCACCGGCGCGTAGGCGCTCAGCCAAGTGCCCCACGCGTCTTCGTGCAACTCCGGCTCGGCATAACGCTCGCCGTACTTGAGTTGCGCGCCCGCGATACGCCGGTACACATCGCCCACGTGCGACTTGTCGGCAAAATTCTCCTCCGCGTCCACGCCGTAGACGAGCACGTTCGGGTTCTCGCGCGCCGGCATGAGCGTGTAAACCCACTTGATATACGTGTCGTCGCGCCGGTTCGCATCGCGCGCCTGCCGCAAGGTGGCTTCGAGCCGACGGTAAGCCTCGGAGTCTTCGTCGGCGCGCGTTTGCAGCTTACGGTGCAGGTCGCCGTCAACGAGCGTCGCGGTCGTCGCCGCCACGCTGAGCGCCTTGGCGCGGAGCGCGTTGTAGGTCGTGCGCCGCGCCAACTCGTACATGACAGCGAGCGACAGACCATTGATAACGAGAATGAACAGCAGAAATGTGATCAGCAGACGGGTGCGGTAGCTCATGCTAACTCCTGATGTGCGGGATGAACTTGAATGAGGCGTGTAAGACTAATGCGCGGTCGTAACTATTTTGGGGCAAGCCCCGCGCGGGGTGTGGGCGGCAACCATAAACCGCCATAACCTCATTATGTACTCTCGCACCACTCCTCGGCAATGCTTTTTTAAGCTTTAAGCCGGCCCAACAACAAAAACCTGCAACTGCACGCGCGCCCGAAACGGCACGAACAGATAAGTAAGCAGTTCATGTTGCTTCGCGGGCGCGCGCCAACTCGTCGCCGGGCAAGGCCGAGCAGTTTTGTCAGTTCGTGCATAAAGTGAAAATTCCCTCCACTAAGTATCAACAACTTAGGGAGGGAATTCCCTCATTAAGTGAGAAACTATTCCTGCAATTAGTGAGAAAATCCCTCACCATTCCAGCAAATTGTGAGAACTTCGCAGGGTAGGTAACGTCCAAAAATTTTTAGGATCACAAAGGAAAAAACTTGACGGAGAGGACTCACCAAGACTACAGTGCAGCCGCTTGTAAAGCTTGCAAGGTCACGCTAGATGGGCTTTCCCCATTACGCATCCTCTCGCCAGCACAGAATAATGGTCAATTGAAGATTCTGCGGTGCTTGTGTCTTCAGCCGTTGATGCATAGAGCCCGCATCGGTTGCTGTTTCCACCTCCACGACGCGTCTAACATCCTGCATTAGTAGCCAACTCTCGGTTCGTACAACAGAAAGGATTGACAGATGTACTTCTTTACCTCATGGGCGGTCGCCCCCAACTTCTCCAAACGAGTCGTCTGTCTGCTCACTTTATGCATAGTCTTTGCTGAGTGTTTTTCTTTAGTAGTGCGCGCCCAAGAGAGGGTCGTCAACATAAGTTACGGAAAATTAGTTGATGGATCGCAGCTTACCCATTCTGGCGCAACTGTTAAAGCAATCCTAGAGCGGCTGGGGCAACTGCCCAACGTTAGGACTCCGGCCTCAGTCGACGTTGAAGAAGATTTAGACACTCTCACCAAGAAAGCGAAGGCGTTCGACCGGAGGCAGCAGGAGTACCGGCGCAGGCTGCAAGCGTATCAACAGAGAATAGCCAACCTTAAGGATCAGGCCGCACGTGGCACGGCCACGTGGGCATCGCTCGAAGCGGCTCAAAAGGAGAATGCGGCGCTTCACCGGCTCGAAGCACAACTCATGCAGGAGGGCACGCAGATCGAAGCTGAGATGGCGAGGCTGAAGCCGCTGGCGGAATCGTACGGGGTTTACAGGGCAAGCCTCGCACTACAGTCTGAGGTCGAGCCCTTCCTTGAGCCGTACGCCTTCCTACTGGAGGACGCGCTGGAGACATCCGACGCTGAAAAGGCCAAGCGCCAACTCATAGACGTGGGCACGCTCTTCCCCGCGGGCGAGCCGCAGCCGGCTTGGGCTAACCTTGTTCGGACGCGTCGGTACTATGTCTTGAGTGACGGCGCGGGCTTCGTCCGTCTGTTCATTCCTGGAACAAGCCCGCGCCAAGCCTACGAAGAACACTACGGTGTCCTTCGCCATGTCCTTAACTGGCTGCTGAGGAGCAGTTCCGCGCAGGGCTCGTCTCAGCTTAAGGTGGAGGTTTTCGCCTATGAGAACGATTTCCCCACACAGACGCTAAGGCTGCACGCCGAGCTTCATAATATGGTCGTCCGGGCGCCACTCTCCACGCTGGCTGGCACAGCCCCGCTTGACCTTGTAGCGATGGAGCAGTTTTTAGGCAAAGGGCGCATGCTTGAAGGAGCCTACATCAACGATGCAGGCTCTCTAGTCCTCTACGGCTCCGAGCGGCAGCGAAAACCCACACTAGAGGGGCAGCCGGTATCGCTCGCGGACTTCGCTGCGGCCTACCGCGCGGTTTTCTACGCCGGCCACGGCGATGCCTATATCAGCCTCGACCCTAGCCCATACCCCGAGCAGGTTAACGTGAACTTCGGCGGGCGCCTCGCGGACACGCGCCTCGGCTGGGTGGTGCTGCGCTCGGACATGCGGTTCAAGACGCTCAGCGACGACTTCGACCCAGAGATCGGGATTCGCCGCGCCGAAGAGCTGCGCCGGAAGCTGCCGGACTTCCTCACCCAACAGGAGCGGCGCATTTCCTCCCCTTCAGAGAAGACACCGGAATTCGAGGCTACGCGTTTCTGGTTCTATCCCGACAGCGTTTCCGTCTCGCAGAGCGCCGATCAGAAGTTCATGAGAATCACTTCGCCGCGCTTCACTGGCGCGGCTGAGCGCCAGGAGGCGTCAGCCGGCGACAAGCAACTGAGCGATAAGACCCCGCCTTGGACGAGTAAAACCCTCGACCACCTGAACCGCAACTACGCTGCCTTCGCCAAGTCCTTCCCCGAGCTTGATGAACTCGACAACGTCGGCACCTTGCTGGCGCTCTTCACTTGGTTGCAGCAGCAACAGAAGGCGGGCGGGGCGCGCCTCGACCTCGACGCCTTGCTAGATGTCGAGCTGCCTAGGTGCTCTACCCCCCGCCGCCGCCCGCAAATGATCGTCGGCTACATTAAGATGGGCACCCGCGTGGAGCCGGTAGACTTCTCCTGGGTGGCCGAGGAGATGGCGGCGAGCCGGCCAGCAGGCCAGGAACAGGTCGCCGCCTCAGCCGAGGAGCGAAAGGAGGCGGAGAACGGCATATTTGAGCGCGTCTCCGAGATACTTCTCTTCCAGTCCTTAGAGAAATCGACTGGATCGCAGCCAGCAGGCACTAGCATAAACGGCGGCATTGACCTCGGCATGAGGAAGGTCATCAAGAGGCCCAAGCCGCTGCCACCTTCCGACCAAGCACTTTACGCGCGTCTCAAACAGGCAACACCCGAGGCGCGCGTCACGACGCCGTCGAAGGTTTTCGCGCGCTCCGAGGCTCGGCCGCCGCAGGCAATCGAACCCTACCGCGCCTCCGCTCCGATAGAACACCGCATCCTAGCGCCCGAGCCGACTACCGCAGGGCAGCCTGCGGCGGCGCGGAGCGAGGTGTCCCGCACCCAGTATGAGTTGCTAACCTACGGACAGCAGGGTAAGACCATGTGGGTGCGACTCAGCGAACAGAATCCGCTGGGGCTAGCACCCTCGAAGACTGTACACCTCGGCGACGACGGGGCGGTCGTGGCCTTCACACGCTTTGAGCAGGGCCAGCCGCAGCATTACCGCTTCGCGAAGTCTGGCGATGTTCTTGTCGCCGAGCCAGCGCCCCGTTCGGCCCGGACGGCTGAAGATGTCGCGCTCGTCAACACAGCGCTGCGTGAAGAGACGCCCACGCGAGCTTGGCGGCACCTGCCGGAAGACACCAACATCACCGCCATCGAAAAAACGAAAGATGGCAGGACGGCCATCCTTGAGGACTTGAGCGACGGCAATCATAAGCTAACCTACTACGGCGCGGACGGTAGTCCCAGCGAGTCATTCACGGGCAGGCGCGCTCTCGGAGAGCTTGAGGACATCGCCCGCGATAATGTGAGCGGCGGAGGTAGAGGCCCAAACGGCCCTAACGGTCCCAGCGGCCCTACAAACACAGGTGGGGCACCGGGTGCCGGAGGCGGAGGTGGGGGCGACGGGGGTGGCCCGAACAAGCTTTCATTCATGTACGCCTCGGAGGACAGCGACAACATCCGACTGACCATCGGGAGTAGGAAGAAGGATGTGTCAGCTGCGAAAATGGAGGAATTCCTCAGTGACCCCATGAGCAAGAATAGCACCGTCTTAGACGACGTGCTCAGGCCGGAAGGTGGGGGGGCAGGCGAGTTCGTCGTCTACCGCGATGCGCTAACGCGCCGCCCCGAGCGGTTCGGCGGCTCGCTCAAAGCTGGGAGGACGGACGACCCTATGCGGCTCGCCGTTGCCCTGCGCGAGCGCTACCCGGAGTTGAAGATATATCTGGACGACGAGGTAGAAATCGCCGCCCGCAACCAGAAGTTGCTCGCGCCGCTACGCAGACCGGCAGACCTTGGCGTCCTAGCGCCCGAGGAGAGCTTCTCTGTGACCGACCACGACCTTGTAAAGAAGATTAAAGATACCCTGAACGCCGCAGGCATACGGGTGTTCTCAACTGCCGAAGGCACGCGCGGTGTGCCAAACATCCTGCTGATCTCCGGACACAACGACGCCAATTTGGTGACCTATCTGACATCACTTGGAGAGCAGGGCCTGCTTAAGGACAAGGTTCTGATCCTTAACACCTGCTACGCCGTTGACAACCCGAATCTTGCACATCACCTCATCCAGAGGTATGGCGCGCGGGGCATCTACCTTCATACAGAGACGATCAGGCCCGTCGCGCTCCAGCCGGTCATGGATCAACTCGGCGTTGTGCTTAAAGAGGTCGAGAGTAGCGGTGCGGCGGTTCACCCGTCGGAACTGCTCGACCGAGCCATAGATCGTGTGCTCCTAGACAAATCACTAAGCCCACGACTGAAGAGTGAAGTCATGAAGCTGAAGCGTGGCGTGCTGCAAATCTCCAGTGCAGTCAGTCCTGGCAGCGATGAGCGGCTCGCGGGGTGAGGATTAAAACCTATGTCTGAAGAACAAAAGCTCTCCACGCAGGCGCTAGCGCTAGAGCGTGGGCCGTTCGCGGGCGATCTCTTGGTCTCGCCTTATGACGTAGACTTCGGCACAGAAGGGGCGGGCACGATTACTGTTAAAAGCCTGGACGTTCGTTTGGGCGACCGTCCCGTATGCCGTAACTTGCGGCGACTCTACGAACTCAGCCACGGCGAACTGCCGCCGGACGTAGCAGTCTTTGACGAATACGACATATGGTCTATCACCCACGTCATAGGCGCAATCCATCGGCAGGACTCGTACCCGAAGGTCAAGGGCATAGGCTATGAGGCGAATTTTGAGAACGCGGCAAAGGTGCTGACCATCGAAATTCTGCCGCGCAGCAAGTTCGTGACTGTCGGCGAGGTCAAGAGCGAAACCCAGTTCGACTTGGGACTTGAAGGACATGCGCGCCCCCCCGAGGCAGTCAAGGAGTTTCTAAATCAAGTAGAATATCTCGGGGGGGACGCGAGCATTAAACTGTCTTCGGATCTGAAGATGGTCGGGCGGGTTTCGTTCTCTGTGATGACGCCGGTCATTCAGGCTGTCGGACTCGGCTCTTCTCACTGCGAGTGGCTCTTCGAGGTTGAGGACAAGCCGCTCCTCGGCGACCAGATTATGCTCCAGACGGTTCTCGTGCCGCGTGGCACCCGCGAGCTAAAATTCAAAGCCCGCGGGTACGTCCTACTCAGACCAAGTTGGATCAGCTTTTCGACCATGCTTTACACTGATTGGCTGGAGGTAGAGTGCCAGCTAGCTTGAGCATAGCAACCGAGAAAGATCGCGGCAGCATCTGTGGAAACGCCTCGACGATAGGGTAGACACATTGTTGCTTAGCGAGCGGATGGCATGAGTGATGAAGTGGGTAACTGGGATGGGTGCATGTAATTTGTCGTAAGGACGGCCACGAACGGAGGCATTGTCGTAGGGGTAGGGATGGTACCAGTAATCATTTCGTGTTTTTTGCTCTTGTCAGTCGTTTGGGTTCATTAGTCAACTACGAATGATTTTAATGATCTAGGTACTCATGCATTCAATCTGCTCAAAGTGCACAAATCTAGAACTATAAAATATCGCGTTGCTTGGTACTTTGCTGTCATGTCTATTATTAGCCTTTCAGTTTTTCTTGCTGGTAGAGTAATCAAATATTTTAATCCAAGCTAAATTCAAACCAGTCAGCTCCCAGTTCTGGGCGTATCTTCAGAACTTTCGAGAACTGCTCGATCATGTGGTCGGACGAAGGGGTGCGGCGGTTGCGCTCGATGTCGTTGAGGTAGGGCGCGGAGATGTGCTTCCCGTCCTCCTTGAGAATGCGCGCGGCAAGTTCTTTTTGTTTGAGCTCGGCTTTTACGCGCGCGTCTTGGATGATGTCCCCGAACTGCATTTTGTGTTCCCTGAAAGCTGACTGTCCACACTGATTAGCTTGTCAGCGAACTCAATCTATTAAACTGAACATTTTTTGTCAATTTACTTCTGCGCACCATGTTTTCCCCGTTCAAATTTACGATGCGCCGTGACCCGAAGGTCTAACAGCGCAGGCCTGGAACACATGTGATGGGTTTAAACCCGTGCCCGGCACGGGAGCCGTAATCGATCCCCGCGCGCGCGCAGGCTCTGCACGGTGTCGCTGCAATCCATGCAGAACTCGTCCGCCATCGGCCCGACTTCGGTGAGGAGGCGCTCGCGGACGAAGTTAATCTGGTGGTGGAGATTAACCCCCTGGTGATAAAGCCCCGTGAACATCATCATCATGTCGTTGACCGCCTGGGCGGCGGAGAGCACGTTCAAGGTGATGACGCTCGGCTCGGCGACGTCTTCAGACTCGACGTAGCGCTGAGCGCGTCGCTCATTTTCGCTCAGTGCCTCCTCTTGCAGGCGCGCCGCCGGGATTAGCTCGTGACAGTTCAGGCATCCTGCCCCCGCGTATGGAAGAACAGGGCGTGTCGCGACGAAGGCGTCGCCTACCGTGCCGGACTTCCTATCCACCGGCACTTTCGCGCCGATTTGGACGCCGGGGATTAAGTACTGATGCACGAGCGCGTTGAAGACTAGGCGGCTCTGAATAGAGTCGCTGGCCAAAAATAGGAAATCCACGTCGGTAAGGAGTCGCGCCGTGGGCTCGTTGAGGACGTTGCCGACGACCGCGTCGAAGCGAATATTAGGGTTAGCGCGGAGCGCCACCCGCCGCGCCACGTGAACCTTTCGGCTCGCGAAGCGCCTGCCTAATTCCCGCAACCATATGCTCCGCCGGCCGGCGAGCCACGCCATCGCGTCCCACCGCGTCGCGCCGACGACGCGCGGCAGATTGCTCGACTCCACGCGGTCGAAATCAACAGCGACAATGTGGCCGACCCCGAGGCGTGACAGCCACTCGTTGATGAGGGATCCGCCGCCGCCGAGCCCGATGATGCCCACCTTCAATCCGGACAAAATCTCCTGGCCAAGATCGCCGAAAAGGCGGGCGTGGCGGTCGTAGACCGGGTCGGCATGGCGCGGTCTCGGCCGCGGGTTCGGGTAAAGCTTTCGCACTCTCGGCCCGACTATTGTTGCGTGATCGAGTTCGAACCGACCCTCCGGAGTCCAGATGTCGCCAGCCACGGCCTCGCGCGCGAACACTAGCGCGCCGACCGGGCCGCCGTTCGTGATGTCGAGAAGGGCGGGATAGCCGCGCTCGTGCGACGCGAGGTCGTCACCGGAAAATCTGACCGAATCCAGCCCGCCGTGACAGTGCACGGCCAAGTAACACAATTTTTGTGCGGCGCAGTAGTCCGACTGCTGGGCCACGAACTGGGCCGTCAGCGCACGGTAGCCGCGCGTTCCCGGGACGTAGTCAACCCCGTCACGGGCAAGCAGTACTTCGCGCGCGAGCAGGCGCGCGCCCCGCTCGGTCTCGGCGATGCCGGCGACGATCACCGCGCCGTGCTCGTCGTAATCGCCCGGGAATAGGTGGTCGTGGAGTCGTCGGTAGAGCGCCTCGTCCATCGTAAGAGAAACTGGAGTCTTCATTGTACTTTCACCCAATCGATAACCTTGGCGAGCTTGGTCGCGGCCGTGTCGACGGCCGGATTCAAGCGGTTTGACCGGCGCGATATTTGAATTGCCGGGCGGCCCTGCCACTGGGTCGGCCCGGAGAACCCTGCCCCGTGCGCGCGCCCGTCCGCGCGCCGGAGCTGTGAGTCCATGAAATGAGGGTAGACGTCCGCGCGTGGGTACTGGAACGTAATGAGAAATCCGAACCATGTGGTGGCGGGGACGTAGCGATCACCGAGCGATAAATCGTGGACGATGACGTACGCCCCGCCCTGAGGTTCGGGTTCGACGTCAACCCGATGGCCCTCGAAGGAGGTTCTGATCTCCGCGATGGCCTGCTCGACTTCAGGCGTCATCTCTACTGCCCCCCCTTCACGAGTTGTCGTCGGGTGCCACTGCGCGGAATGCCTGGTTCTTGTTCAGCGTCACCGTCTCTTGATCGCCGACCTGCTTGAGATGGCCACCGCCTTTGACCTCGAACAGCGCGAAATCAGTCTGGATTGACACGCCCTGACGGATGGCGGTCGTCTTAATCTCAAGGCCTGTCACCTTGTGGTCGGTGAAGGTGACGGGCCGCCCGTTGACGGTCACCGTGACGTCCTTCTCTGCTTTCGGCTGCTCGCCGAGTTTGTTTACTTCAACGCTCATGTCTGGTAATTCCTCCTCGCCCTTCGGCGCCTCTTGTAAATTTGAAATCAAGCCCGTTCTTCCCTGAGCTCACAGTCAGTTTACACAGTGGTGCTTGATTTGTCAAGCATCATCAAGCAAAAAATTGTGATGTAGCAGCAGACGTCAAGAAATAACGTACACTATATTGTATGTCTGCTTGCAAAAGTAAGCATCGCTTGACCTTGCTTGACATTGTTAGCAGCACGGGTTTATAAATGTATACGCGTGCCCACGAAACATTGTGAAAGGAGAAATTGTGAAAGGAGAACGAATATGAGCAGGGTGCTAGGTGAGGAGCTACGCCGCCTGCGAATCAACAAAGGAGTCAGCCTGAGGGAGGTCGAGAAAGCAACTAAAGTCTCGAACGCTTACCTCTCGCAACTCGAAAACGGAAAAACAGATCAACCTTCCCCTCGCGTCTTGCATAAACTCGCCGAATACTACGGTGTTCCTTACAACCGCCTGATGGAGATCGCCGGCTACCTCCAGCCATCGGAGAACGCGCAGCACAATAAGGTAGGGGGACTACAGGCCGCGTTGATGAGCAGTGATCTCACAGAGGAGGAAGAAAAAACGGTCGCACAATTCATTCAGTTCCTTCGCGCGCAGCGTGCAGGCGAAGGCAGCTAGATCGACATGGCACTCCCTAATTCACGCCTAGTAGTCTCGCCGGAGAGCGCTCCGGAAATCATCAAGATCGCTGATCGCGCCTTGCGCGCCGCGGGCGCCAGGGGCAAGTTGCCGACGCCCGTCGAAGACCTGATCCGCGCGGCCCGGATCACGGACGAGGGGGACGCCGAAGGCGTCGTCAAGCGGTTTCTCTCCTCTTTGAACGAAGGGCGGCGCGCTTTCTTTCGCTCCAGCATGCAGAAGCTGCGGGGGATCGCCGACATGAGAGAGCGCGCCGTTTACGTGCCCACTGACACCGCCCCCCGGGAGCGCTTCGCCAAGGGCCACGAACTCGGGCATCAGTTGATCCCATGGCACCACGTCGACACGGACGGGCCGTCAGCCTTTTACCACGATAACGAATACACGTTGAGCCCTCTCGTCCGGGATCTCTTCGACATAGAAGCCAACCTCTTCTCATCAGAAGTTATTTTCCAAGGACAGGAGTTTACGACCCGGGCGCGAGACTACCGGCCTTCGTTCGACGCCGTGTTCCTACTCGCGGATCTCCACGGTGCTTCGAGGCAGGCGACCCTTCGCCGCTACGTCGAAGAGCAGGACGAGATGCTTGCCGCCGTCTCATATCTGCCGAGTCGATACGACTTTAATCCAGGCGGCCGTTCGACCTTGCGGGCTCCTAGGTTCTTCGGCTCCCCCCGTTTCGTTCAGAAATACGGGCACGTTCAACTGCCGACCGAGATCACGCCCGAGCACTCGTGGGCGCAGGCGCGCAACTCTGGCGAGATTTGCGAGGGCGACATCGACCTCGACTGCGGCGGCGTATCCGTCCGTTTCTGGTGGCAGGCGTGGTGGAACACCTACACTTTGCTTGTGTTGCTGCGACGAAAGCCCTCTCTGGGCATTGTCAGTGGCATTTTCCGCGCTTAATCCTCCCAAGTTTAGACCCACGCTCTTCCCTCCCTCAATCCGTATTTCCCAGTCGCCCACCAGCAAAGAGATTATGCTTGACAGGTTTTGCACTTGCTTGGTAGATTTAGCGCATGGTCAGAAGGAAGCTAAGTCTCGGTGAATTCTTGAAGGCCGCCCGCGAAGGTAAGGGGCTGACGTTGCGCGCGGTGGAGAGAGAGACAGATATCTCGAATGCCTACCTCTCGCAACTGGAAAGCGACAAGATACAGCAGCCGTCGCCGCTCAAATTACACAAGCTGTGCGAGCTGTACGCGGTCTCTTATCCGGCTGCGCTGGAGCTTGCGGGATACCCGGTTCCGGACCATCAGGGCATCGCCGCCGAACAGGCCGGGCTCGCCGCGCGCATCGGCCCGGTGACTGACGAGGAGGAGAATGCCCTCGTCGAGTACCTCGCATTCTTGCGCTCAAGGCAGAGGCGCTGAGGGAGACTGGTGCCGATGATCTGGTCGTTTTCCAACAGCCTGTTATTCAGGAAATGCCAGCGCCAGTGGTACTTCAAGACGCACGTGGCTAACGCCAACGCCAAGAAGATACCGCTTCAGCGCGAGGCATACATCCTGTCCAAGCTGCAGACGGTCGCCGCGTGGCGCGGCAGCGTCGTCGACCACGTCATAAGCCGTCGCGTCGTCCCGGCCCTTAACCACGGGTGGAACATCAGCTTGGCGAACATCCTTGCTTATGCCAAATCGGTCTTCGACGCGCAACTGCGGTTCGCGAGGCAGCACCGGCTTCGTGAGTCAGACATGTCGGTAGCGAAAGCGGGCGACGACTTTGCCGCCTTCTACGCCGTCGAGTACGGCACAGATGTCAGCGATGAAGAGCTCGCCCAAGCCTGGAATGACGTCCGCCGGGCGCTAACCAATCTAGTGGAGATGCGCAGTCTCTTAGCCCTGCTCGGAACGTCATCCAAACTCGTCGCGCAGCGTGCCCTAACTTTCCCCTATTTCGGGGTTACGGTCCGGGCTGTCCCTGACCTTATAGCCTTCTTCGGCGACGCCGCGCCCCTAATAGTGGACTGGAAGGTTCACACCTTTGGCGTGCAGGATTACCGACTCCAGTTGGCTACTTACGCGGTCGCCCTCGCGCGCTGCGAACCCCACAAGGATTTCCCGCTGCCCGCCTCGCCTTACGCGCCGGCTGACGTCCGTTTGCTCGAAGTGCAGCTCCTCACCAACCAACAGCGTGAGTACACGCTTTCTGAGTTGGATGTCGAGGAGATCGACAGCTATATCGCCGATACCGCTACGGTGATGCTCTTGGCGGACGGCGAGAACGGCAAGGGTCCGCCGAGGCCGTTCGATTACCCGGTTACGCAGTTCCCGGAGACGTGCCGAAGGTGCCCTTTCCGCGCACCTTGTTGGGAGGATCAGTCATGGCAGGCATCGAAACAAATATCTTTCCGATAACGAACTTGGCCTCGCTCTCGTCGCGCTATCGGCTCTACCGGGTCAAGGGCTTGACGCCCGATCAAACCGAGTACTACCAGAACCGCCAGCACCTGACGCGAAAGCTCAGCTACTTACTAAAGAAGCCGGTCACGATAATCGACCGAGGGAGCGTGCCACACGTCGTCGTTCGCGATGACGCGGGCGAGTTGCCGTCGCCTCTTGAGCTCGTCAGGACTTTCGTCCGTTTCGAACCTCTCCAAGGCACGTTCGACCTCGACTACACCGTGCGGGCGCCGGAGAATGACGAGATATCGCTCCGGTTCCTGCAGTTCATGCTGCAAGAGCCCCTCCACCATCAACCCGAGCTGTGGCAACCCAAGGCGGGTCAGGCCTTTTTTAAAAAGGAGCACTCTTACTCGACCGCGAGCATGTTGCACTACAGGGGGTTTGCAGTGCGCGCTGTCCTCACGCCCGATGGCGGGCTGGGGCTGTGCGTCCACGTCACAAACAAGTACCTCAGCCGTCGGCCGCTCCCCACACAAATCTCCCGTGACCAATTCCCCAAGTGGCGGAATAAACACTACATCTATCGCTACGGCCACAGTTGGTATGAGATCAAGGTGAGCGGCCTCGCAGATCTCAGCGTTACCGAGTACGTGATAAAGAAGGACGATCAGCTATATACGCTTCTCGATTACATAGTTCACGAGTCGAGAAAGCCGATCCCTCAGGAACTCGCGGAGATCCCGCATGATGCGGCAGTCGTCCTCTACCGTGATAATCAGGGTCAGGAGCGCGCGGCTCCGGCGCCACTCTGCCATTTGGTGTATGGGGCGCACGACGAAGAGACCGAGCGCTATCACGAAAGGTCAATTCTGCCGCCCTGGCAGCGGCAGAAGCTGGCCGCCGACTTCGTCAGACGCTACCTGACGCGACTACGGTTCGGCGACACCCAACTCTGCGTCGCCAAAGATCCGATCAAAATACCGGCGCAGATGTTCAACGTGCCGGATCTGAAATTCGGCAATTCCCGAGTGCTGTCCGTAAGGGGAACATCGGGCGCGCAGCATGTGAGTCTTGACGGCCTCGGGAGCGCGCGCCTAGCGCTGCTCAAGGATAAGAGCGCCGGCTTCTACAAGAGGGGGCCGCTCGACCGGCAGTACTTCATCATGCCGCAGAGTGTGTACGAGAGTTACGGGAAGCGTTTTCTTGAAGACCTAGCGCGCGCCGTGCATGACCTTTATCCCCGTGAGGACGGCGACGGCAAGAGGCCGAGTTACGAGCCCGTCGTCGAGACTTACAACGATCGGGTGCCGCGGACATTCCCCTACCAAGGCAATGCCATCATGGAGGCCATCAGGTCGAAGTGTAAGAGGTCTGGCTACGCCGTGGTAATGATCCACCACACGACTGACCGCCGCATCCGAGAGGAAGACCAGCTCGCCTCGATGGTCATCCGCGAACTCCGCAAGCTGGACATCTATGGGGCCGTGATGCATTCCTCTGCTGGATACGAATGCTACAGACTCGTCAACGACCGCGAGGGCAAGCCGTCCTACGTGCCCAAGCCTGAGGCGCGCGGCAAACTCTCGGGCTACCTTCGGATGGTCGCGCTCAACAAAGTTCTGCTCACCAACCAGCGGTGGCCGTTTGTTCTGGCGACGCCGCTCAACGCGGACCTGACTGTCGGGGTGGATGTTAAGCACAACACGGCCGGGCTCGTGGTCGTAGGGAAGAACGGCGGCGACATCCGCGCCATATTCAAGACCTCGCGGCAGAGGGAGCAATTGCTTGAAGAGCAGTTCCAATCATACTTGGTCGAGATCATCCGCGAAGAGGCGCGGGCTCGGACCGAGCCCGTCCGGAGCATCGTTATCCACCGCGACGGGCGCGTCTGGCCTTCCGAGGTGAGGGGGGCACAAAAGGCCTTGGCATTACTCAAGCGCGACGGTGACGTCGGCCATGACACCGCCATCACCATCATCGAGATCGCGAAATCTTCTCCCGCTCCGATCCGCTTTTTCGACTCCGTCGAAAGGGACGGGCGGACGTGGACATACAACCCGCAGATAGGGTTGCACTACAGCGCTAACGGTTCTGACGGTCATCTTTGTGCAACGGGCCGCGCTTTCTCAAGACCGGGCACCGTGAACCCGTTGCATGTCAGGCACGTCGAGGGGCCGCTCCCGTTGGAAAAATGCATGGAAGACGTTTTCTACCTGACCGCGTTGACGTGGACGCGGCCAGAGGACTGCACCCGCTACCCCATCACGATCAAGCTCAACGACCGCTTCCTCGGCGACGAGGCGAGCGAGTACGATGCCGAGGCCCTTGAGTACGCCGCCGCGCTGAGGGAGGACGCCGCCACATACGGCATGAGCGAGGCCGGGTTATATTCCGGCTTGTACGATCAGATCCGTGAGTACGCGGAACTGCTGGATACTGTACTCATCGGGCTTAAAGGGGGGACTAGCTCCCCGGATGACGAGAGTCGACGGAGGCTCTCAAATTTCTTGATGAGCCTTGGGTCGCGCCGCTGGACCGACCTCTCGACCCGGCTGGTTGCCATCCTAGTGCGAGACAAGACGGATGTAGATGAGCGCGAGTGGATCCGGGCTGGAAACGCTTTACTCTCGTCCGAGGTTAGCAGTTCGGTGATCCAACTGCTGGAGAAGCTGGCGCTCTCGCTCGAGCAGGAGCAGGTCGGTGCCATGGCGCGATTACGAGGTTCGTCACGGTGAATGATTATTTTCAAGGCTCGGTCAGCCAGCTCGTGGAGCGGGGGCAGCGCCTTCTCTCAACGATCCCGACCAGTCTGCCGCGCGAATTCCACCGCCTAGAGCAGATTTGCAGGGGGAGGGTCTGCGACGTCATCGACAAGCTCAGATCACTCGTCGAGGACCCCCGGATCCTCCAGCCCGACCTACAACCCGAGCGTCTCCGGAGGTTTAGGCGCGCGGTGCGGGAGCTCGATTTCCTGGAAACGGTCTGCATCGCCGCCTTAGAGCGGGCACTCGACGCGGACAAGCACCTGAACCGCGTGGTCGAGCGAATTAGGACTGAGATCAATTATCCCCTCCTGCCGCCAATAGTCACACCGCTTTCACAGTCATACTTCAAGATCTACCCAGACCTGAACCTACTATGTGTGCCACTGAGTGAGGGTAACTTTCTGCTCCACCTGCCGGACATCTACCACGAACTGGCGCATCCGCTGCTCGCGGAAAAATATGACCCACGCGTCAAACCTTTCCAAGCTGCACTATCCAGGGCGCTCGACGTAGCACTCGGCTATCTAGAAGGGGAATTAGAGAACGAAGGACGCGGCCTCGGGCCGAAACAGTTCAGCGTCAGCCTATATCAATGGTCTAACGCTTGGGTTGGGGGATGGGCTATCGAACTGTTCTGCGACCTCTTCGCGGTCTTCACCTTGGGTCCGGCTTTCGTTTGGTCCCACCTGCACCTGTCCGCGAAGCGTGGCAGCGACCCCTTTCACACCTTGGGTCATTCGAGCCACCCCCCGGACGGGGCCCGCATGACGGCTATGCTTTACGGGTTAAACTTGGCGGGGTTTACCGAGGAGGCCGAAGAAATTAGGAGACGGTGGGACGAGTTGATCGCGATCTCCGCTGCCCAAGCCGGGCCCGAGTATGATAGATGTTTCCCCGGCTACATCCTTGAAAGCTTCGCCGAAGAGTCTCGCAAAGGAGTGTCAGAAATTGGGTGCCGTATTGCCAGCCAAGAAACCAAAGATATCGTGCATGGCATCCTCAGCGGGGCGTGGGTTGATTTCTGGCATGATCCACAAGGTTACGCGGCGCGGGAAAAGGGTCTTGTAGAAAGTTTGCGAGAACAGTGTTCCACCACATAGGGCGTTCAACTTTTCAGGAGAGCAAATCCCGTCCCGCAGTGGATGCCACCCGGAGTTTGGCCGTGCCAGCCTTTCGTGCGTGGTGAGTAATGGCCGGCGTCATGGCACTAACTGTAGCTAATGATTTGCTGTAAATAATCTGAGATTTTGCTGTGATACGAACATTTGGTCTAATGCCGCGTCTACCATAACCGCGTGGCAGAAGTTTAATGAATCTGTTTACCTTCACAATGGTGTGTTTACGTGTCGCCTTTACGTTCGGCCTACCAAATCTCTCTGATTACAACCTGTGCATTCAGCCTTGGTAGGGCTTTACGCCTACTAGCACGGCAATGAGACCGCACAGGTAAGCTACATACCGACTGTTCTATAGAAGCATTTCCTTCCCCGCTCCTCTCACCAAAATCTCATTAGTCTAGGTTTCGATCAACCTAAACTTCCGAGTACTTTAAGGAAGAAATACATTAAGCTGGCCGTGTTTTGTTGTGTTTAAACTCATTTTGCTTTAATGTAATTTAGTCTACTCGTTCCTGCTAACTCATTAGGGACGGGGCTAGTGCCTATGTAGGATCTTCTGATTCGTTTTAAGAGGGAATAGTTATGCCAGACATAGCCAGAGATAGAACGACGACGAGAATAATCTCCGGCATAGAATTGTGGGACCTCGAAGGTATTCACAACCAAAGGTTCGAGTGCCACGCCTGTCGTGTAACGCTCCTGCCCGCCTCTTATGTCAAGAAAGTAAATAAAAAACGTCCGTATTTCCGGCTATTTGAATATACCTACCATGATAAAAACTGTGGGGCCGAGCGGGCTAAAAAAGCTAAAGGAAAAGCAAGGATTCAATCTGTTACGACGGAAGAAGGCTTTCCGTATCCATACCCTAATGAATTGGTGTTGGACGACGACCCCAGGCCGGTTCGAGTAACGGTTGGAGGGGTCGTGTGTCCCAACATACCCTGGTCGGTAATAGACAGGCCCCAAGGTGGAGCAGGGGCATCTGAATCACTCAAACGGCATAACCACACGACCAGAACAATTCGCCCCCTCGCCCAAACTTACATAGATTTTCCGCATGACCGCCAGTATTTACAGGTTCGCGTGCCCGGGGTTAGTGGGTCAAACTATGAACTTGTGTTTCGTTACTTGTTCTACACAGACGGTTCTTCCTTTTCTGAATCTAAAATTTTTTACGGCTCGATTCGGTTTTCGAGGATCCGTGTGCAAGAAGACTTCGCCGAGGTAGAACTCTCCGAAGGTAGATGGGAGAAGCAGGAAGGTAGGAATACGCTGGTTCGTCCACTAGTAGTCAGGATCAACACAAAGGGTTGGCCGAAGTTGATGCGCGACAGTCTGCTGGATGAGATTGAGGTCACTAGAAAAGAAATTATAGAGGCCCACGGGAAGGGCGATAAGAAAACAAAAGGTTGGCTTTTCTTTATCGGCCAGCAAGATCCAGTAAACGAATTTTTGTTCCACGCAAACGATCACCGGCTCATTTGCTGTATTGCTGACGTAATGGAAAAAAAGAGTAGGCCGGTTCTTTCTCCGCCCCCAAATATTAACAACCAACCTATTGTAACAGCGGGAGCGACTTCGACGCTGCATCAACCTCGAGGAGTAACCTTACCCATAGAGCAGCCGAAGAAGTTAGATACATCCGGAAGGAGCGCTGCTCTTCAAGCTACTGCCAGTCACAAAAGCAATACGGCGGATACTGCTACTCAAGCGCCCCACTTCCCCCGGGTCAATCCGGTCAGAAAATTTGAGGTCGCGGATGATAAAGTGAAAGAGATGCCAATCCCCCGTGAGACGATTAAGGCTAGAGTCAAGTCAGAGCTTTCCCCCCAAAGGGTTGCCGCGACTACCGACGTAGCGGTGCAACATTCTCCCCGCCCCGCTACAGTCTTAAGTAGAGTAAAACTCTGGCTGCAAGGGCTGCTCGGGAAAAGCTAAGTATAAAGCGAGCCTACCAAGTCTAAGTCCCATTATGCGTGCTCCTTTTATTAATTGACTCGTCGGTGAGAGTTTGAATAAACGGCCGAAACACATCCATTAAAACACTCTGGTTGTTATATTCACAGGCTGGGTGTAGCGCAGGTCTGGTAGCTACGTGTTGGAAAATGTCACAAGGGGCAAAGTCCGTGCCTCTAATTACTGCTAGGGTGTTTCGTAAGATGAGGCTGGGGTAGCTGCCATGGCTATAGAAGAATTCATCGCTATCTAAAAACTCTTTAGTACCCTCCACTGGTTCATTACCGGTAGCACCGTATTGCGGAATGAAGTCTGCCCCCTGGACTATCAAGAATATAGGTTCATTTTGGGGAAGAACACGAAGGAGAACAGAGGTAGGTTCTTTCCTGTATTCTGCCTCCTCAATTTCAATCACTCCAGTTCCGTCAACATACCCCCTGATCCCCGCACCGCAGTTGTTGCAGTACCACGGCCCAAAGCTCGTACCGGGATCAATGTTTGAACCACAGTAGCTGCTTTCATCACCACATCCGGCGCACCGAATGTAGACCTCTGTTTTCTCCGTGAGTGTTGCTTTCATCTCTTAACTCCAAGGTAAGCCATGCACTACGCATTCACGATTTATGCAGGAAATTTCATAATTTATGAGCTACGTTTCATATTTAATGCCCGACCTGACAAGTTTGCTGTAAGTCTGAATCAACCTGCCGATTTTGGGCCGGCCTTGCTGAATGAATACTCATTCAGTATGATGAGGGCGCTTCGTTGGTCTGATCCCCTGCTGGAAAGGTCTCTCGATTTTATGCTGCGATTTGAAAAGGCGGCGGTGTTGGGCGCGGGCACGATGGGCGCGCAGATCGCCGCGCATCTGGCGAATGCCGGCCTCCTCGTCCTGCTGCTCGACCTCCCGCCGCGCGAGTTGACGCCGGAAGAAATGGCGCAAGGGTTGACGCTCGACGCCCGGCAGGTGCGCAATCGCATCGCGCAAGCGGGGCTGACGGGGGCGCTCAAGGCGAAGCCCGCCGCGTTCATGTCGCCGGCGCGCGCCGCGCTCGTCTCGGTCGGCAATTTTGAAGACGACATGGCGCGGCTGAAGGATTGCGATCTGATCATCGAAGCGGTTGTCGAAAATCTTGAGATCAAGCGCAAACTCTACGAGCGCGTGGAACAGTTTCGCCGGCCCCGTTCGGTCGTGGCGACGAACACGAGCGGCATCCCCGTGCGACAACTAGCCGAAGGGCGCACGGAAGATTTCCGCGCGCATTTTCTTGGCACACACTTCTTCAATCCGCCGCGCTACCTGCATCTCTGCGAGTTGATCCCGACCGAATGGACGAGTCCTGAAGTCGCCTGCTCAATCGCCGGCTTCCTCGATCAACGACTCGGCAAGGGCGTCGTCGTCGCCAAAGACCGGCCGAACTTCATCGCCAACCGCATCGGCACTTACGGCGCGCTCGTCACCATCCAGACGATGCTCGACGGCGGCTACAGCATTGAAGAGGTGGACAAGATCACGGGCCCCGCCTTAGGGCGACCCAAATCCGCTACCTTCCGCACGTTCGACATCGTCGGTTTAGACGTGCTGTTGCACGTCACCAAAAATCTCTACGAGGCTGTGCCCGAAGACGAGGAGCGCGCCGTGTTTCGCGCGCCGGAGTTTCTGCAACAGATGCTTGACCGCGGCTTGCTCGGCGCGAAGACGGGCGGCGGTTTCTATCGCAAGCAGCGCGGCGAAGGTGCGAAGCAGGAGATCTGGACGCTCGATCATGCTTCGCTCGAATACCGGCCGGCGCAGAAGGTGAAACTGCCCGCGCTCGACATGGCCAAGAATATCGAGGACGTGCGCGAGCGGATCAAGTCGCTCGTCTGGGGTAAAGATCGCGTCGGGGCATTCCTGTGGCAGACGGTTGCAAAAACTTTGCGCTACGCTGCGCAACGCATCCCGGAGATCGCGGACAACGTGTTGGACGTTGATCGCGCGATGCGCTGGGGCTTCGGCTGGGAGTTGGGCGTCTTTGAGACTTGGGACGCCATCGGCGTCGAGAAATCGGTCGCGCGCATGCGTGAAGAGGGCAGCCCGATTCCCGCCAACGTGGAACGAATGCTGGCAACGGGCGCGACCTCGTTCTACAAGCACGAGCAGGGACAGCAGTTCTTCTTCGACTTCGCCACGCTCGACTACAAACCGCTCAACGAGCCGGCCGGCACGATCATCCTGAAGTCGGTTAAGGAACGCACGGGCGTCGTCAAGCGGAATGCGGGCGCGTCGCTCGTCGATCTCGGCGACGGCGTGGCGTGTCTTGAGTTCCACTCGAAGATGAACGCCATCGGCGGCGACACGATCCAGATGTTGAAGACGGCGCTCGCGGAAGTCGAACAGAATTTCGTCGGGCTGGTCGTCGGCAATCAGGGCGCGAACTTCTGCGTCGGCGCGAACCTGATGCTAATGCTGATGGGCGCGCAGGACGAAGAGTGGGACGAGCTAGACCTGATGGTGCGCGCCTTCCAACAGGCGACGATGAGCCTGCGCTACTCGACCAAGCCCGTCGTAGTCGCGCCGTTTAATCTGGCTATCGGCGGCGGCTGCGAATTTTTGCTGCACGGTGATCGCGTGCGCGCCGCGGCCGAGTTATACACAGGGCTGGTGGAGGTGGGTGTCGGGATCATCCCGGCGGGCGGCGGCACGAAGGAGATGACCTTGCGCGCGCTCGATGCGATTCCGAAAGGGATGGACGACGCCGATCCGTTTCCCTTCATCAAGCGCGCGTTCGAGACAATGGCGCTGGCGAAAGTCTCAACGTCGGCGATGGAGGCGCGCGGGCTTCAGTTCCTGCGCGATGACGATGCGATCTCGATGAACGCGGATCGGCTCATCGCCGACGCGAAACAGGAAGTGCTGGCGCTTGTGCGTGCCGGCTACGTCGCGCCGCAGCCGCGCACGGACATACTCGCGCTCGGTTTGCCCGCGCTCGTCACCTTGAAACTCGGCATTCACCAGATGAAGCGCGGCGGTTTTATCTCAGACCACGACGCGCTCATCGGCGAGAAGCTTGCGCGCATCATGACGGGCGGCGATCTGAACCATCCGACGCGCGTCTCCGAACAACACCTGCTCGACCTTGAGCGCGAAGCGTTCCTCTCGCTTGCGGGCGAGCGCAAGACGCAGGAGCGCATGGCGCACACGCTCAAGACGGGCAAGCCGTTGAGGAATTAGTTGTTTATGGATTACCCGGTGACGCCGGCCGTGCGCGTGTTGCGCGAGCAGCAGGTTGAGTTTGCGCCGCACCTGTACAGTTATGAGGAGCGCGGCGGGACGCGCCACTCGGCGGAGGCGCTGGGCGTGGCGGAGCACGCGGTCGTGAAGACGCTGGTGTTTGAGACGGACGCGCGCAAACCGCTCGTCGTGTTGATGCACGGCGACCGCGAGGTTTCGACCAAGCAGTTGGCGCGCACGCTCAATGTGAAAAGCGTGCAACCGTGCGCGCCCGCGACGGCGCAGAAGCACACAGGCTATCTGGTCGGCGGCACGTCGCCCTTTGGCACGCGCACGAAGCTGCCGGTCTACGTCGAGCGCACGATCTTCGAGTTGCCGAAGATTTATATCAACGGCGGGAAGCGCGGATTTCTCGTCGAGCTTGAGCCGCGCGTGCTGCGCGAGTTGTTGCCGGTCGTGGAAGTGAGCGTCGCCGTCTGACGGCGCGCGGGCATTATGTTAGAGGCAAAATTATGAGAGACGCGGTTATCGTTTCGGCCGTGCGCACGGCCGTGGGCAAAGCGCCGAAGGGAACGCTTCGTTATACGCGCCCCGACGAGCTAGGCGCAGAGGTGATCAAGGAGGCGCTCCGGCGGGCCGAGGGCGTCGAAGTGTCAGATGTCGAGGACGTGATCATGGGCTGCGCGATGCCGGAAGCGGAGCAGGGCATGAACGTCGCGCGGGCGGCGGCGATCCGCGCCGGGTTGCCGGTTGAAACTTCCGCGATGACCGTCAATCGTTTCTGTTCGTCGGGGCTGCAATCAATCGCCATCGCGGCCGACCGGATCAGGACGGGCAGCGCGGAGGTGGTCGTCGCGGGCGGCTTGGAGACGATGTCCATGATCCCGATGGGCGGGCACATCATCCGGCCGAACCCGTACCTCGTCGAACACTACCCCGACTTTTATCTGAACATGGGGCTGGCCACAGAGAACGTCGCGCGCAAATACGAAGTCTCGCGCGATGCGCAGGACGAGTTTGCGCTGCGCTCACACACACGCGCGGCGGCGGCGCAGGACGCGGGCAAGTTCGCAGACGAGATCGTGCCACTCACCTTGACGCTCGAAGAGTTGGACGAACGCGGCCGAAAGACGCGGCGCGAGGTGACGTTCACGCAGGACGAGGGCGTGCGGCGCGACACTTCGGCCGCGGGGCTGGCGAAACTGAAGCCGGCGTTTCACGCGCAGGGCACGATCACGGCGGGCAACGCCTCGCAGATGTCGGACGGCGCGGCGGCGGCGGTCGTCATGTCGGATGCGCGCGCAAAGGAGTTGGGCTTGCAACCGCTGGCGCGCTTCGTAGCCTACGCGACCGCCGGTTGCCCGCCCGAAGAGATGGGCATCGGGCCGGTCTATGCCATTCCGAAGGCGCTCAAACTCGCGGGCTTGACGCTCGATCAGATTGACGTGATCGAGTTGAACGAAGCGTTCGCCGCGCAGTCGCTCGCCGTCATCAAAACGCTGGGGCTTGACCCTGAGCGCGTGAACGTCAACGGCGGCGCGATTGCGCTCGGTCATCCGCTCGGCTGCACGGGCGCGAAGCTGACGGCGACCGTCTTGCGCGAACTCGCCCGCCGCAACGGTCGCTACGCGATGGTGACGATGTGCGTGGGCGGCGGCATGGGCGCGGCCGGGATTTTCGAGCGTGTGGCCGGCTAGAAGGGTTTATGTTCTGCCCGAAGTGCGGTGATGAGTTGACCGAAACGCGCGGCGAGTTGACCTGCGTGCGCGGCGAGATGAGCATGAGCCAGTATCTCTCTGTGCAGTTCAAGGATTGTTACGAACGGCAAGTACGCGCGCCCCGTGAAATGCCTTTATCGTCCGGCATAGGCGGCGATTGGTTCTGCCCGGGTTGTGGCATTCCCGCGCCGGAGGAGCCAAAGGGTGTCGTTCGGTGTCAACAGTGTGGTCGCAGCCTGAACGAGTTCCTTTATCAGTTGATTGAACGGTGCGCGCACAGACGCGACCGCAGCGAAGCAAGTTAAGAGCGGAAAGGAAAATACTATGTCAGCGGTAGCCGAAGAGAAACAGATCATCGCGGGTGGGAGTTTTCTGATCGAGGAGCGCACGACCGCAGAGGTCTTCACGCCCGAAGACTTCACCGACGAGCATCGCATGATCGCGGACACGACGCGCGAGTTCATAGACAACGAGGTGCGCCCCGCCATCGAAGCCTTAGAGCAGCACGACTGGCAACTGGCGCGCGAGTTGATCCGCAAGGGCGCGGAGTTGGGCCTCATCGGCGTCAACATTCCCGAAGAGTACGGCGGGCTTGGGCTTGATCAGACGAGCGGCGCGATCATCGGCGAGTATCTGGGCCGCTCCGCTTCGTTCGCCACGTCGCTCGGCGCGCAATCGGGGATCGGTCTTACGCCGATCATCTATTTCGGCACGGAGGCGGCGAAGCGAAAGTATCTGCCGAAGATTTCATCGGGCGAACTCATTACGGCCTATGCGCTGACCGAATCCGGCTCCGGCTCGGACGCGCTGGCGGCGAAAGCGACCGCGCGGCTGAGCGCCGATGGCACGCATTACATCCTCAACGGCGAGAAGATGTGGATCACGAACGGCGGCTTCGCCGATCTCTTCATCGTCTTTGCGAAAGTGGACGGCGACAAGTTCAGCGGCTTCATCGTCGAGCGGCAGCCCGGTCTCACCAACGGCGCGGAAGAACACAAGATGGGCATCAAGGGGTCGAGCACGACGGCGCTCGTCCTCGCCGATGTGACCACGCCGGTCGAAAATCTGTTGGGCGAAGTCGGCAAAGGCGCGCGGATCGCGTTCAACATTCTGAACTTCGGGCGCTTCAAACTCGGCGCGATGTGCGCGGGCGGCATGAAACTGATGCTGCACGAATCTGTGCGCTACGCGAACGAGCGGCATCAGTTCGGCAAACCGATCTCTTCGTTCGGCGCGATCAAGGCGAAGCTGGCGGAGATGGCGATCAAGACTTGGGTTGGCGAGACGATGGTCTATCGCACGCTCGGTCTCATCGAGAACGCCATCAGCGATGCGCCGGACAGCGAAGCGAAACTGCGCGGCATCGAGGAGTACGCCGCCGAATGCTCGATCATCAAGGTGATGCTCTCGGAGTTCTGCAACTTCGTCGCCGACGAGATGGTGCAAATCTACGGGGGCTACGGTTATTCGGCCGACTATCCGGCCGAGCGCGCCTATCGTGATTCGCGCATCAATCGCATCTTCGAGGGCACGAACGAGATCAACCGCATGTTGATTCCCGGTCGCCTGATGAAAAGCGCCATGAGCGGCAAACTCGCGCTCCTGCCCGCCGCGCAGAAGTTGATGGACGAAGTGCTCGCACCCGCGCTCGGCCGTCTGGACGAAGACGAGGGCGTGCTCGCAACCGAGTTGAAACTCGCGCAGGCGGCCAAGAAAGTGGCCCTCATGACGCTCGGCACGGCCGTGCAGAAGTACATGACGGCGCTCGCCGAGCAGCAGGAAATCCTGATGGGCGTCGCCGACATCATCATGGAAGCATACGCGATGGAATCGGCCGTGCTGCGCGCGCAGAAACTGGCCGCCGCGCAAGGGCCGGAGCAGACGGCGCGCTACCTCGACATGGTGCAGGTCTTCTGCCACGACGCGATTGACCGCATCGAGACGCACGCCCGGCAGACCCTCGCCGCCATGAGCGAAGGCGACGAACTACGCATGCTCCTTGCGGCCCTACGCCGCTTCACCAAACGCACGCCCGTCAACACCGTCGCCGCGCGCCAACGCATCGCCGACGTGCTGATTAAGGCGAACAAGTACGCGTATTGAAAAAGTAGTCAGTTGTCGGTAGTCAGTAGAAAGCTGCGAGTAGCGTCTCTGCTTCGCTACTGACTACCGACGACTGACGACTGACTACTCCTTCATCATGCGCATCATTCCCATCTCGCTGCCCACGCCGTTCTACATCGGGCCGGTCAACGTCTATTTGATCGCGGAAGACCCGGTCACGCTCATTGACACGGGGCCGAAGACGAAGGCGGCGCGCGAGGCTTTGTATGAGGGTTTGCGGCGTGCGCGCATGCGCGTCACAGACATTCGCCGCATCGTGTTGACGCACGCGCACGAGGATCACTGTGGCTTGGCGAAATCTTTGCGCGACGAAGCAAAGAACGCGGAGGTGCTGGTGCATGGCTGGGAGACGGGGCATCGCGCGGGGCGGCTGGAATACGAAGAACACAGGGCGCTGCTGGTGCGCGCGGGCGTACCGCCTGATGAGATTACCGCGATGCGGCGCATGTACGAGGGCGTGCGTGAGTATGCCGATGCGCTGGCGGACGATGAACACAGTGAGTTGCACGACGACGCGGAGTTAGAATTTGCGGCGGGCGTGCTGCGCGTGGTGCATACGCCGGGGCACACGCCCGGCTCCTGCTCGTTCGTGCGCGAAGCTGATCGCACCATCATCGCGGGCGATTGCGTCTTGAAGCGCGTCACACCGAATCCCGTGCTCTCGCCCGACCCCGTTGACCCCGCGCGTCGTTTCCACTCGCTCGCCGAGTATCTCGTCAGCCTCGCGCGCCTGCGCGCATTTGCGCCGACGCTCGTCCACGGCGGGCACGGCGAAGCCGTCACCGACTACGAAGAACTCTTCAATCGTTATCTGCGCGCGATTCGTGAACGACAGGCTGAGGTGTTGCGGCTCGTGCCGGGCGCGGGCGCGACCGCCTGGGACATCGCGCGTACACTCTTTCCCGACGTGGACGACGTGCATCGCTTCCTCGCCGTCTCCGAAGCGGCCGCCCACCTCGACCTCGCGCACTCGGAAAGCAAACTCGCCGTAGAGTTGAGCAACGGGCGCGAAGTCTATCGCAAGCCGGCGGGCGACGAACCGGCCCTGCGCCGTTAAGCTGCGGCGGCGGTTGGCGCGGCTCCGGTGTCTGCCGTCAAGCCCAAAGCGCAGCACTACTTACCAAATAAGTTGCTTGACAGTGGCTGTGGACGGCACTGATAATCCGAAAGAACTGTCGGTGCGGCCGGCAGCGGCAAGTCACACACGTCCGCTCGGCGCAACCGCGCCTGAGCCGGCCTCAAACGAACCCGCACACTGTGATCACCCTGATTCGGACGGAGGAGAGCGAAACTGTGGCAGGAAGCGAAGAGTTAGAACAAAGCTTGCGCGCCGAGATCGAGAGCTACATCAACGGCCGGCTGAGCAGCCAGCAGGCCGAAATCCTGCGCGTGCAGAGCGAGATCAATCAGGCGCTTGCGCGGCTCGCCGAGCAGTTGACGACCGAAGCAGCGGCCGAGCCGTCAGTGGCCGTCGCCGTCGCCGAACACTTGCGGCGGGCGCGCGCGCAAGGGACGGAAGAGGCGGGGCAGGAGTCGGCCCGCGCGCGTGCGACGAGCGACGTGGCGCTCTTGAAAGCGGCCGTGGACGACATTGACAGTCAACGCTCGCAGTCCGACACGCTCAACGCGCTCGTCAATCGGGCCGCCGCGTTCGCGCCGCGCATCGCCTTCTTCGTCATCAAGAACGAGCGTGCGACGGGCTGGCGCGCGCGCGGGTTGGAAGGCACGGTCGGCGACGACGCCGTGCGCGAAATTTCCCTGCCGTTATCAGAGCAGACGGTCTTGAGTCAGGTGGCACACGCGCGCACGACGTGGAGCGGCACGCCGGGCACTTATGCGGCCGATCACGACCTCTTGCAGAAGTTCGGGGGCGAACCGCCGCAGCGCATGGTCGCCATCCCGCTCGTCGCGCGCGACCGCGCCGTCGCCGTGCTCTACGCCGATAGCGCGGGCCTCGAACCCGACGCCGTCAATCTCGAAGCTTTGGAGACGCTCGTGCGCGTCGCCGGCATGGCCGTCGAACTGCTCGCCGCGCGGCGTGCGCCGACTCCCGCGCCGCAACCGGCCGCACAAGCCGCGCCGACGCCGCAGCCGGCCGCGCCGGCAGAACCAGCACCCGCGCCGGCAGCAGCAGCAACGCCCGCGCCAACAGCAGAAGCGGCAGCGCCGGCACTACAGCCGGAAGTTGCCGAAGCGCGGCCTGCGGCGCAGGTTGAAGAAGCAGCACCGGCCACGACGGTCGAGCCGGACGTTACGGCGGAAGCACCGGCGCTCGCCACACCCGCCGAGACGACCACGCCGCCGACGGCTGAAGAGTCGTTCGCTGTGCCGGAGACGGTCGTCGCCGCGCCGCAGGTCGAGGAGCGCGGGATCGCACCCTTCACCATGCCGGAGAGCGCGAGCGCGCCCACTGTGCCGGCCACGCCTGCGCCGCCCGTGAGCGCGCCGCCGACCGAGCCAAGCGTGACGCCGCTCGGCAGCGGTCGCCGCTACGGGCAGGACGCGCCTTTGCCTATCGAAGTCGGCGAAGACGAACGGCGCTTCCACAACGACGCGCGCCGCTTCGCCCGCCTGCTCGTCTCTGAGATCAAACTCTACAACGAACAGAAGGTCAGAGACGGCCGCGAACACGGCGACCTCTACGAGCGGCTGCGCGAAGAGATCGACCGCTCGCGCCAGATGTACGACAAACGCGCCGACCCACGCGTCACCGGGCGCTACGACTATTTCCACCACGAACTCGTCACCACGCTCGCCGAAGGCAACGCCGACAAACTCGGCCGCGAGTATCCCGGCGCACAAGTCGCAGTCTGAAGCTAAGAGCGCGCGAGTTTACGCACAAAAGGCAGGGCCTCGGAGGCCCTGCCTTTCATTTTGCGCGCGCAAGTTTTAGCAAACGACCCGCGCCCGCCCGCACATCCAACCGCCGCCACGATGCGCGCCGGTCGCAACCCGCGCAACTTGATCTCGTTCGCGCAGCAAGTTAGTTTAACGACAGCCGGAAAATCAATTAAGCGTAGATAACGTAACAATATGTCGAGGGGAGAAAGTTTGAATCGTCATACACGCCTACAGCGCGGCCTCTTGTTGACGCTCCTGCTGGTCGGCGCGGCGGGCGCGCTGGCGCTGCCGTTCTGCACCGCGAGTTGCGGCACGCAGACGCAGACGCGCCCCGGCGAATCCGGCGCGCTCGACCAACTGCGTGTGTTAACGCGCGCCGGCGCACTGCCGCCGGAACAGTCGGTTGCTAAACTTGAAACCGATTTCCCAAACACGCGCGCCGCTGCGCTCGCACGCCTCGTGCGCGCCCATATCAAACTGGCGGCGGGCGATCTGGCGGGCGCGGCCGTGCTGCTGGACGATAGTTCATTTGCGCGCGCCACGTCCGTCGGCGACTACGCGCTGCTGCTGCGCGCGCAGGCGCTCGCACAGTTGGGCCGCCGCGTCGAAGCGCGGGCCGCTTATGAAGAACTCGCGCGCAACTATCCGAACTCCGTGCGCGCGCGCGAAGCCTCTCTGCGCAACGCCGAACTCGCTTTGCAGGAGAATCAAGGCGCGGCCGTGCCCACGCTCCTCAAGAAATTGATCGAAGCGGACGATGCGACCGCCCTCTTCCTTGCCGCCCGCGCCTACGAGCAACAGGGCGACACGGCGCACGCACGCGCAGCTTACCGGCGCATCGCCTTCTACGCGCCCGTCGCACCCGAGTTGACCGGCGCTGCCGCCACGCTCACACAGCCGATCCCCGTCAACCTGCCGACCGACACACTGACTAATCCGCCGCCGACCGCCGCCGAGTTGACCGCACGCGCCGACCAACTCGCGCAGGCGAAGCGTTACAACGACGCGACGGATGCCTACAAGCAACTGTTCGCCGTGTCGCCTGCTGCCGCCACGTCACAGGCGCAGTTGCGTTACGGCATCGTGGCCTTCAACGCCGGTCAGCAACGCACGGCTGATGCGGTCGCTGCTTTGAACGCCATCCCCACGTCGGCCGGCGAGGCGCGCGCCGAAGCCCTCTTCTATCTGGCGCAGACTTACGCGCGCGCGAAACAGTGGGCGCAGGCCCGCGCCGCGGCCGACGAACTGCGCCGCTCGTTCCCGCAGGACGCACGCGCCTTGCGCGCACTGGTCGCCGCCGGCCTCGCGGCGCGCGATGCGAAGATGATGCTTGAAGCGACGAACTTCTTCCGCGCGGCGGTCGCGGCTGCGCCCGGCGCGGCCGAAGTCGCGCAGGCGCAGTTCGAGTTGGCGTGGGCGGCGCACGAGGCGAAGAATTACCCTGAGTCGGCCAAACTGCTGCTTGAACATCTGGCGTACTATGCCGACCGCAACACGGACAATCGCGGGCGCGCGGGCTACTGGGCGGGGCGCGACCTCGAACGCGCCGGCCGCACCGCCGAGGCCCGCATCATCTATCAAGCGATGCAGCAACGCTACGACGCCAACTGGTACGGCTCGCTCGCCCGTCGTCGGCTCGATGCCATGCCCCGCGCCGCCGCCGGCGAGCAGACCAACTTCGATGCCAACGCGCCCGTCAGCCGCGCCGTCGTCAATCTCAGCACCGTCTCTGTTGCGGAAGAGACCGCCGGACAGGCAGCGGACGCGCCGCTCCGCACGGCCGACGAACTCGACATCGTCGGGCTTGATGATTTCGCGCTCGACGAGATCAATCGCCTGTTGTTGAACGCACCGCGCAGCCCGCGCCTCAATCTGGCGAAGGCGCGCATCCTCCGCGCGCGCGACGACAACCTGCAAGCTTTTCTGACGCTGCAAAAAAGCTATCCCGACTATTCGCAGATGAAGCCCGAAGAGTTGACGCCCGAAGCGTGGGACGTGTTCTACCCGCTGTCGAACTGGGCGACGATCAAGCAAGAGGCGCGGGCGCGCAATCTCGATCCTTACACCGTCGCAGGCCTCATCCGGCAAGAGTCCGTCTTCGACCCGCGCGCCAAGTCCGGCGCAAACGCCTTCGGGCTGATGCAACTGCTCCTCGATACGGCGCAGCACACCGCGCGCAAGTACGGTCTGCCGCCGCCCGCGAGTGCCGATGCGCTCTACGACCCCGTCCTCAACATCAAACTCGGCACAGCCTACCTGCGCGATCAGATCGACCGCTTCGGCCGCATCGAATATGTGGCCGCCGCGTATAACGCCGGCCCCAATCGCGCCGAGCGTTGGCGCACCGAGTTGCCGCAGGAGATAGACGAGTGGGCCGAGGCCGTGCCCTTTAAAGAGACGCGCGGCTACGTGCAAGGCGTCACGCGCAACACGCTCCAGTACAAACGACTCTACGACGAAGAAGGGCGCTTCCGCGCCGAAGTCGGCACGCGCGCCGCGCGCTCTGCGCCCGCGTCCGCCGACAACGCGAATGCAACCGCCGCGCCGGCCGCCAACAACCCGAACGTGCGCCCCCGCCGCATCCCCGACGAACAGCAACAGCAGGAGCAATAAAGATCATGCGCGCGTCGTGGCAGTTAATTAACAGCGTTCGTTCAGCCTCTGGCCTGCTCGCCCTCGCGCTCTGGCTCGCGCTGCCCGCCGCCGCACAGCGACGCGCGACGCCTTCACGCCGCCCCGCGCAGCCTGCAACCAATCGCACGACGACCAGACGCGCACCAACCACCGCGCCCACCGCGCCTGCGCCGGCTGCACCAGCGCCGACGAGCGCCGGCCAGACCCTCATCGTCCGCACCGAGCCAAACGCCGCCGTCTGGCTCGACGAGGTGCGACGCGGCGCGACCGATGCCGCGACGGGTCAACTCACGCTCGATAAAGTTGCCGCCGGCCGGCACACGCTGCGCGTGCGGGCCAAAGGTTTCACCGAGCGCGTCGTGCCCGTGCTGCCGACGCAGCGCGGCGTAATCGCCGTGCGGTTGACGCGCACGACGGACGAGGCGGAACTAGCGTTCCAACAGGCCGAAGAGGCGCGCGAACGCGCGACGGACGACGAAGCCCGCCGGTCAGCCGCCGAACTCTACCGCCGCGCACTCACCTTGCGGCCGACCTACGCCGCCGCACACGTCGGTCTCGCCCGCGTGCTGCTCGACGCGAACGATCACGATGGCGCGCTTGAACAGATCGAAGCGGCGCGCAAAGTCCGGCCCGCCTACGCCGAAGCGAGCGCAGTTGAAGGGCGCATCATGCACGCAGAGGGCGACGACGAAGCGGCTGTTGAAGCCTACAACCGCGCCATCCGTGAGGCGCGCGGCTTCCAGCCGGAAGCTTACACGGGTCTCGGCATCGCGCTTGAAGAGAAGGGCCGGTATGAAGAGGCGACCGCAGCCTACAGGAAAGCTATCACGCAACTCGCAGACAGCGAGCCGGTCTTATACGAACTGCTCGGGCGCACTTATGAACGGCTGGACAAGTACAAGGAAGCCGTCGCCGCCTACGAGAAATATCTCCAACTCGCGCCCAATGGCAAACTCGCGCCCGCCATCCGTTCGGTCATAGACCAACTGCGCCAGCAGGCGGCCGGCGAAGACATCCCGCTTCCGCCACCCGTTTAAGCGCGCGCCCACTCAGAACAGACCTAACTTTTTGGCCGCGACGATCAGCAGAAATGCGATCACCAGAAATGTCGCCAGCCACGGGCGGTTGCCCATCGGGCATTTGTTGTCGTCGCTCATAACTGCATCCGTAGTTGCCTGAAGCGCGCCGAGTGTGCGAGCATCCAGGCCTCCAAGCGGTCAAGCTCGGAATCTCGTCCGCCACGGTTAATTTACATGACAGCACCAGCCCATTCAAACGCACACTACATCTCGCGCAAGGCGGGGCAGTTCACCGAGTCCGTCATCCGCGAGATGACGCGCGAAGCCCTCAAGCACGGCGCGGTCAACCTCTCGCAAGGGTTCCCTGATTTTCCCGCGCCCGCCGAGATTAAACGGGCCGCGATTGAAGCGATTGACGCGGACGTGAACCAATATGCGATCACCTGGGGCGCGAAAGATTTCCGCAACGCGATTGCCGAAAAGACCCGCTGGTATCTCGGCCTTGAGATCGATCCTGAGACGGAACTAACCGTCACGTGCGGCTCGACCGAAGGCATGATCGCGGCCATGATGGCGACGGTCGATCCCGGCGAAGAGGTCGTTATCTTCGAGCCGTTCTACGAGAACTACGCGCCCGACGCGATCCTCTCCGATGCGCGCCCGCGTTACATCCCTTTGCGTGCGCCCGATTGGACGTTTGACCGCGATGAGTTGCGCGCCGCCTTCAACGAGCGCACCAAAGCGATCATCATCTGCAACCCGAACAACCCGACGGGCAAGGTCTTCACGCGCGCCGAGTTGGAGTTTATCGCCGCGCTCTGTCAGGAGTTCGACGTGCTCTGCTTCACCGACGAAATTTACGAGCACATCCTGTATCCACGCGCGGGCGCGGCGATCACGCACATCTCAATGGCGCAACTGCCCGGCATGCGCGAGCGCACCGTCGTCGTCAATTCGATGTCCAAGACCTATTCCGTCACGGGCTGGCGCGTCGGCTACGTCTTAGCGCCGCCCGCGATCACGAATGCGATCCGCAAAGTCCACGACTTCCTCACCGTCGGCGCAGCCGCGCCCCTGCAAGCGGCCGGCGCGCACGCGCTGCGTCTGCCGCGCGACTACTACGACAAACTGCAAGCCGACTACACGCATCGCCGCGACCTGCTCCTGCCCGAACTCGAACGCGCCGGCTTCCGCATCTTCCGCCCCGACGGCGCATACTACGTCATGACCGACATCAGCGCCTTCGGCTTCTCGGATGACGTGGCCTTCACGCGCCATCTCATCCAACAGGTCGGCGTCGCCTGCGTGCCCGGCTCGTCCTTCTACAGCGACTCGGCGCTCGGCGCGCAACAAGTGCGCTTCTGTTTCTGCAAACAGGACGAGACACTACTGCGCGCCGCCGAGCGCCTACACAAACTGCGCCCCTGAATTTTTCAGCTTGCAGAAACGGCGGGCGCGAAACTGCTACTCATGTGGGATGCGAAACGACAGATCATCTGGTTGGCGACCGGCTTCATCGTCGGCACGTTCGTCCTCTACCACGACGCCATTGACGACGACGGCAAGTTTAGCCTCAGCTTCTTCCTCTTCCTTGAACTCCTGCTCCTGCTGATCATGACCATCCTCTTCTACGTCTACTCGCGCAAGAACAACGGCTGAAATTTTCTACCCGCCGGTTAAGTCAAGCTGTAGCTCGCGCACAGGCTGGCGTAGCTTCGGCCGGTTCAGCTTAGCTATTTCGGCGGCTGGGCGGTCTTGTAGCGGAAGTTGATGCCGACGCTGCCGGTGACGAGGAGGCGGCGCGCGTCGAAGGAGGAGAAAGCGGAGGGGCTGTAGGCAAGGAGATAACGGTTCTTGCGCAGTTCATCGCAGATGTCGTGGGCAGCGGCGCGCGGATCGGTTAAGGGAAGCACGCGCCCGCCGGTCGCCTCGGCAAGTTGTTCGACCACTTTGGCCGGCTTAGGTTGATCGCGCCGGAGCGCGCCGCCCGTGCGGTCGGGAATCTGTAGGGCATAGACGGCGATGTCTTCGCGTTGCAGTTCGGCCAGCGCCTCTTTGAACTTGGTCTTGCTGCCGCGATCAAGCCCGTCGCCGATGAGCACGATGACGCGTTTGCGTGTGCCGCCGCTGAGCGGTCTGAGCGCCTCGTCAAGCACCGCGCCGATGGCGTCGAACAGGTGTGGCTCGCCCTGCTTGCGCAGCATGTTGAGCGAGGCTTCGACCTGCTTGGGATTGTCCGTCCAATCGGTCACGATCTCGGCCTGTTCGTCGTAGCCGACGATGAGCAGTTGATCGCCTTCGTAGATTTCGTAGATGAACTCACGTGCCACCTGCGCCAGCTTTGGCACGTCGGTGCGTAAGGATTTGGAGTTGTCAACGAGTAAGACTATGTGTGCCGGCGACAGGTCGGGCGCGAAACTCTGGATGGTCTGCTCAACACCGTCGTCGTAGAGCGCGACCTCTTTGGTGCTAATCGGCGTGGTCGAACCGTCGGCGCGCGTGGCCGTGACGTTTAGCAGCGTCGTGCGCTCGGATGAAGGTACGGGCCGCCGGCCCGCTTGACTGAAGGCTACGGCGCACACGGCGCAGAGCAGCAATACCGCCGGTAACAATCGATCTCGTGTCCACATTATGCCGCTCTGATCTTCAATCGCCTTTGGCGGCGCTGTTAGAAGTTTTGGCCGCGGCCGCAGGTTTTGTCTCGCCGCCCGTCTTGCTCGCGGACTTAGCTTCAGCCTTAGCCTCAGTTTTAGGCTCAGCCTTCGCCTCGCCCTTCGGCTCCGTCTCTTTCTTGTCCGCCTGCTTACCCGCGTAGTCGGTCACGTACCACCCTGTGCCCTTGAATTGAAAGCCGGTCTGCGACCACTGTTTCTCCAATTTGCCGCCGCACTTCTTACAGCGCGTCAACGGCTTGTCCGTCATCTTCTGCAAGATTTCGACGTGCGTTTGGCACTTCCGACAGGTGTATTCGTAAATGGGCATAAGGCTATTCAACTCCGAGATGTTCGGCGGCGCTCGCCTGCGCGGCGCATGGCCGATTATACGAAGCGCAATAATGGCCTGCAACCGTGCTTCCCTTTGATGCAGTCGCGGCGCAATCTGACTGTAACACTCCGGGCAAGTCGAAATTTATTTCAGATTTGATGGCAATTATGTTGCAGCACTTCAAGACGAAACCCGCGCACATTGACAGAATAGCGTAGGCAACCGCCCTTTCAGACCGCACAAACTACCACCTGTCGGTAACTTAACTGCCTGCACTAAAGCCAAACAGCACAACTGTTTAGTGTCGCGTTTTCATTGCAACGCAAGCAACCGGCAATACGTTAAACCCATCTCATGCGCGGTCTCGATTTACTGTTCTTTGATCAGTGATCGTTTCCATGCGTAGCCCCCAGACCTTTGCGCCACGTGCGTGTAGAACCCAACACCGCAGGTCTCGCTAGGCCTAGCTCACATGGAGAATGAACTGAATGAACCTGACTCGACGTGTTCCCCTATTTCGCTCTTTCAAACTCGCTTTTCTTTTCGTCTTCAGCCTGTCAATTTTCGCTAGTTTTACCAACGTTACCACCAAAGCCTCCGCGCCGACCAACGAGCGTGCCGCCGCCACGCTCGACCTCAACTATATCCCGGCGGACGTGCCCACGTCCGGCGACCACGAGATCGATCTGATCATCCTCCATGCCGGGCAGCAATTCGGCGTTGACCCGCGCCTGCTGCACGCAGTCATCTGGCAGGAGTCGCGCTACAAGCAGGACGCCAGATCGGGTGCGGGCGCGCAAGGGCTGATGCAGATGATCCCTGCGACCGCCAAACGCTTCAACTGTGACAATGCTTACGACCCGCAAGCGAACGTCACGGCCGGCGCGAAGTACCTGCGCTGGTTGTTGGAGCGCTTCGACGGCGACGTGGCGCTCGCGCTCGCCGGCTACAACGCGGGCGAAGGCGCGGTTGATAAGTACAACGGTATCCCGCCCTACAGCGAGACGCAGAACTACGTCCGCATCATCGTCGGGCGCTACGGTCAGACCTACCACCCGCTCCTGACGCCCGAACAAGCGCTCATCCAGTTCCACCTCGCCCCGGCCGAGATCGCAGAAGTGAATTAAGCGCTGAAGGGCTGAGGGCTGAATAGAACAGTTTCTTATTCAGCCCTCAGCCCTTCGCCCTCCACCCTTTCCTTGCCCTTCCGCCATATGCTTCGCTATCATCTGCGCCTAACTTAAGCCAGCTCGCAGGCAGCGCGGCGCGGCTCAGCATCGCATGCAGCCGCTCTCTCTCACGCGCGCACGAGTTTCGCCGAAGGAGCAGCGTCACAACTTGTCCGTGCAGCCCATCACCGATCCGAGCGCGCAGGCGCTCTCGCTTGAACGCAAGATCAAGATGCACGAGGCGCGCGAGGCGATCATCAACCGCCTTGCGCCCACGCTTCAATCGCAAATTGACCTCGACAAATTCCTGCAAGCCATCGTCAGCGAGCTAGGCCAGATGATGCGCGTGGATCGCTGCGACGTGATCCAACTGGCCGATAGCGGCGAACTACGCATCAGCCACGAGTGGCGCGCGGACGCCGACGTGCCGTCCAGTCTCGGCACGACCATTCCCGTAGACGTGCGCCAACTCGGCGGGCGCTTCGATCTCACACAACCGATCCGCGTGGACGACACGTCCGCGCCCGGCCTCGATCCGAAAATTCACCTGCTGCCCGCCAGCCTCGGCACGCGTTCGCTCCTCATCGTGCCCGTCGTGCTGGGCGGCGACGTGCTTGGTCTCGTCGGCTTGCACACCACGCGCGCGCCGCGTCGCTGGCTCGACGAAGAGGTTTCGTTTCTGCAATCCATCGCGCGGCAGATCGCGGTCGGCTACCAGTACGCGCGCCTCTACACGAACCAGCAGCGCGAGGCGCACCGCATCGAGGCGCTCCTTGAGATCGCCAACGCCTTAAACGCGCGTTCGGATTTCGGCGAGGTCACGTCGCTCGTCCTTGAGCGTGCGCTCGCGCTCGTCGGCGCAGACTATTGCGCGCTCGGCGTCTTGAACCCGACGGGGCAAGCGATCAACCTCGCCGGCTTCAAAGCCTCGCCACGCGCCGCGACCGCGGGCGTGCGGGGCTTGATCGAGACGCACGGGCCTTCAATTAACATCGCGCAGTTTCCGGCCGTGATCGAACTCTTCAAAGCGCCGAAGACGCTGGAACTTTTGGACAACGATCTGCCGCAACCCCTGCGCGCGATGTTCAACGAGATACTTGGCGGTCATGCCGCCATCGTCGCGCCCGTGCGGATCGGCGGGCAGACGTTCGGGCTGCTGGGGCTTGTGTGGAGCGAGGAGCGCGGCGGGTTCGACGCGCATGAGACGGCGCTCGTCGAGGGCATCGCCGATCAGATCGGCACGGCGCTCGAACGCGATCAACTCTCGGCCGAAGTGATGCGCCTGCGCTCCGTCCTGCACGAGCGCCACGCGGAAGACCGCATCATCGGTCAGACGCCGGCCATTCGCCGCGCCATCGAACTCGCGCTCAACGTCGCCGACACGCAGACCTCCGTGCTCATTCAGGGCGCGTCCGGCACGGGCAAGGAACTGCTCGCCAATCTGATCCACTACAACTCGCAACGCCGCGAGCGCACCTATATCAAACTCAACTGCGGCGCGATCCCTGAGACGTTGTTGGAGTCCGAGTTGTTCGGCCACGAGCGCGGCGCATTCACCGACGCGCGCCAGCGCCGGCGCGGCAAGTTTGAAGAGGCGGACGGCGGCACGCTCTTTCTTGATGAGATCGGCGAGATGAGTCTGCCGGCGCAGGTGCGGCTGCTACGCGTGTTGCAGGACGGCGAATTTACGCGCGTGGGCGGGAACGAACTGTTGAAAGTGGACGTGCGCGTGATCGCCGCTTCGAACGTCGATCTCGAACGCGCGGTCGAGCAAGGGAGTTTCCGCCGCGACCTCTTCTATCGGCTGTCGGTCTTTCCGATCAAACTGCCGCCGCTCAACGAGCGCGCCCCGGACATTCACCCGCTCGTCATACATTTTCTCGAACACTACAAGCAGAAGACCGGCCGCTTCGTCTCAGGCATCTCGCGTGAGGCGCTCGACGCGCTCATCAATTACGACTGGCCCGGCAACGTGCGCGAACTTGAGAACGCCATCGAGCGCGCCATCATCATCGCGTCGGGCCGGCAGATCGAATTGGAGGATTTGCCTGAAACGATCAGTCGCAACGCCCTCGCGGAGCGCGCGCAGACGCGGGCCAGCCGCGCCCGCGCCGGCCAAGAGCAGCACGCCGTCAAACTGGAATTCACCATTCCTGCGCCGCTCGAAGAGGTCAAACGCCGCGCCATCGAAGCCACGCTCGAATACACCGGCGGCGACAAGACCCGCGCCGCCCGCGCCCTCGGCATCGGCCGCAAGACGCTCTACCGCAAGCTCCTCGAATATAAGAACAGTGCCGAGTGACAAGTGACGTGTGCCGAGTTAAGAATTTCTTCGTACTCGGCACTCGGCACTGTTTTTGACTTTCTTGCGTCGCTTCGCGCGCTTTTGTTATAGTGCGAGGTGGACTCGCAAGCGCAGGATTTGTCCGTATAGAGCGGCGTGCTCGTATTTGCGCGAGCGCCGCCGCGAAAGAGAGGTCTCGTTTATGACGCAACACAGACCAGTGCCACCGGCGCGGCGCGACGGCAACTCAGACGCAGGTGGAAACATCGGCTACTTTATCTTGGGCGGCATGCTCGGCGCGGTCGCGGCCCTCTTGTTCGCACCGAAGTCGGGGCGCGAATTGCGCTCGGACATCGCGGAAGCGACGCGCAAGGGCGTGGATCAGGCGCGCGAGAAGGCGGGCGAGTATTACGAAGTGAGCCGCGACCGCGCGACGGAACTCTACTCGACGGCTTCGAGCCGCGCGACCGAATTTGCCTCGACGGCGCGCGAGGCCGCCACCCGCCGCACCGAGACGCTCTCGGCCGCCATCGAAGCAGGCAAACGCGCTTACGCAGACGAGAAGCGGCGCACCGAAGCGTCGGGCATGCTCGAACAAGCCCCGACCTATTACGAAGAGATCAAAGACGCGAGCAAGTCGTAAAGTTTGAACCACTCATGCTGCCGTTAGCTTTACAGATGAGCACGCACGACCCGGCCTTCTGGGTGATGGTCATCGTGGCGGCGGCCTTCGTCGTCGTTGCAGCCGCGATGATTGCGATTGCCGTCGTGGTGGCGCGCGTGGCGCGCACGGTCAACCGGCTGGAACGGCGGGCCGAGCCGCTGCTCGAACAGGTGACGGCGCTCTCGGTGCGGGTCAATCAGATCGCCGCCGAGGGGCGCGAAGTGGCGGAGCAGGTGACGACCATCTCGGATCACATCTCGACGGCGACGGAGCATCTCTCGGAATCCGCCGCGCTCATCAAGGAAGAGGTGCGCGAGTTGAAACAACTGGCGGGTTACACCGCCGTCACCGCGAAGGACAAGATCGAACGCGTCGGCCGCTCCATCGATCAGGCGCAGCGCCAGTTCTCGGCCACGACCTACTTTATCCACACGAAACTGCTTGAACCGGCGCGCGAGTTGGCCGCGATTATGGCGGGCGTGCGCCGGGGGCTTGAAGTGTTCATCGCGCCGCGCCCGAAACAGATTGACCAGACATACGGTGAGGAAGAGATGTTCATCGGTTGAGCATCGCCAGCGACAAGTAGTCCAAAGTCCCAAGTCCGGCTTTGGACTTGGGACTTTGAGTTTTAGGCCGCAGAAATTTAAGATGCCGGTCTTAGAGTTTACCTTATGCCTACCGATACGCCGCTTGAGTTGAAGAAGACGATCAATCTGCCGAAGACGGGCTTCGCGCAGAAAGCCAATCTCGGCCAAGCCGAGCCGGCCCGCCTTGCGCGCTGGGCTGAACTCAATCTCTATCAGTTGATTCGTGAACGCCGCGCGGGCGCGGAGCGCTTCATCCTGCACGACGGGCCGCCCTACGCCAACGCCGACATCCATCTCGGCACAGCACTCAATAAACTGCTCAAGGACTTCGTCGTCAAGTCGCGCACGATGCTCGGCTACGATGCGCCTTACGTGCCCGGCTACGACTGTCACGGGCTGCCGATTGAACTGCACGTTGAGCGCAAACTCGGCGAGAAGAGGGCGGCCCTCCTGCCCGCCACCTTCCGCCGCATCTGCCGCGAACACGCAGCCGAAGCCCTCAAGCGGCAGACGCGCGACTTCCAGCGGCTCGGCATCCTCGGTTTGTGGGAGAACCCGTATCTCACGATGTCGAACCAGTACGAAGCGGAGACGGCGCGGCTGTTCGGGCGCTTTGTCGAGCGCGGCTACGTCTACAAAGGCGCGCGCCCCGTCTACTGGTGCATCCACGATCAGACGGCGCTCGCCGAAGCTGAGGTCGAGTATAAGGAGCACAACAGCCCGTCCGTCTACGTGAAGTTTCCGTTGTCTGAGGACACGCTGGACGGCAAGGCGTTCAAGCGCGAACTGCTCGGCAGCGAAGACGACCCGCGCCAAATCTTCTTTCTCATCTGGACGACGACGCCGTGGACGCTGCCCGCGAACTTAGGCATCGCCGTCAATCCCAATTTCGAGTACGCGGCGCTTGAACAGGGCCCGGAGATTTATATCGTCGCCGCCGAACTCGCGGACACAGTCGCGGCGAAATGCAATCTTGGTGCGCCCAACATCATCGCGCGCTTTCCCGGCGCGCGGCTGGATCGTTTGACGGCCCGCCACGCATGGCTTGATCGTTCGTCGCTCCTGATGCTCGGCGAGCACGTCACGCTCGGCGGCGAAGCGGACGCGGAGACGGAGTTGGACGTGAGCGAAGCACGCCCGCGTGAAACTACGGGTAAGGCCGGCACGGGCTGCGTCCACACCGCGCCGGGGCACGGGCACGACGATTTCGTGATCGGCAAACAGTACGGGCTGGAAATCTACTGCCCCGTAGATAGCGCCGGCCGCTTCACGCCCGACGTTGAGCACTTCGCGGGCGAGCGTGTATTTGAAGCGAACGCCCGGATCGTTGACTTCATGCGCGAGCGTGGCGTGCTGGTGTTCAGCGAAGAGTATCGGCATCGCTATCCGCACTGCTGGCGCTGCAAGAACCCGGTCATCTTCCGCGCCACGCCGCAGTGGTTTATCTCGCTCGACGCGCGCCCGCTCGAAGCCGTCGTGGAAGTTGATGAGGACGGGCGTGATCGCACGAACTTTACGGATAACGAAACGTCCGCGCCCGCTTCCTTGCGCCAGCTTGCGCTCGACGAGATCGGGCACGTCGAGTGGTTGCCGGCGTGGGGCGAGGAGCGCATGCGTAACATGCTGCGCGGGCGACCCGATTGGTGCGTCTCGCGGCAACGCTTCTGGGGCGTGCCGATCCCCGTCTTCTACTGCGCGGGCTGTCAGGCGGCGGTGGCCGAGCCGGCCATCATCAATCACGTCGCGGACATATTCGAGCAGGAGTCGTCCGACGCGTGGTACGCGCGTGCGGCCAACGAACTGTTGCCGGCGGGCTTCACCTGTCCGCAATGTCAGGGCGCGGAGTTTACGAAGGAGACGGACATTCTAGACGTGTGGTTCGACAGTGGCTCGTCGTCCGTCGCCGTGCTCGAACATTACGCGGAGCTACGTTGGCCCGCAGACGTGTATCTCGAAGGCGGCGATCAATATCGCGGTTGGTTCAATTCGTCCCTGATGGTCAGCCTTGCCGCGCACGACCATGCGCCGTATCGCAAGGTCATCACGCACGGCTGGGTCATCAACGTGCAGGGCGCGAAGATGAGCAAGTCTGAAGGGACGGGCATCTCGCCGAATGAGGTGGTGAAGGATTCGGGCGCGGAAATTTTGCGGCTGTGGGTCGCGGCGTCGAACTATCAAGAGGACGTGCGCGCCTCGGATGAAATCTTGCAGCGTGTCGGCGACGGCTATCGCAAACTGCGCAACACGGCGCGCTTCGCGCTCGGCAATCTCGCGGGCTTCGACCCGGCGCGCGACTACGTGCCGCAGTCCGAGTTGTTGGAGATAGACCGTTGGGCGCTCGCGGAGTTGGACGCCGTCATTGAGCGCGCGCTCGCGGGCTATCGCGCCTACGAGTTCCACACGGTCTATCACGCGCTCTACAACTTTTGCACCGTGACGTTGTCGGCGCGCTACTTCGACATCATCAAGGACAGGCTCTACACGGCTGCGCCGCACGCGCACGCACGTCGCTCGGCGCAGACCGCGCTCTATGAGATCGCCGACGCGTTGGCGCGCCTGCTCGCGCCCATCCTTGTCTTTACGGCGGACGAAATCTGGGAGAACCTGCCGCCCATCGTTGCCGGTGCGGGCGACGTGCAGGTGGGGCGCGTGCCGTCCGTGCATCTGGCCGATTTTCCGTTGACGGCGGGGCGGCGCGACGAAGAGTTGCGGGCGCGCTGGGCGCAGTTGTTTGAAGTGCGCGACGAAGTGCTGCGCGCGTTGGAAGAGGCGCGCATGGCGAAGCTGATCGGCAGCGGGCTTGAAGCGCGCGTGCAGATCACTGCGCGCGATCCTGTCTACAGCGTGCTCGCCGACTATCAGGCGGAAGAGTTGCGCTACGTCTTCATCGTCTCGCAGGTCGGCGTGCAGAAGACGGACGATGCCGCCGCGCCGATGGTGCGCGTCACGGTCGCACGCGCCGACGGGCAGAAGTGTGAGCGCTGCTGGAACTACTCGGTGCGCGTGGGCGAGTTTACGCGTTACCCGACGGTGTGCGAGCGCTGCATCGAGGCGCTCGCGGAACTGGAAGCGGAAGGAGCGCAGGCATGACGCGCGTGCGTGCTTTGGGCTGGCGCGCGGGCTACCTTGTCGCCGCCGCCGCTCTCTTCATGGCGGATCAGGCGTCGAAGGCTTGGGCGGTGCGGACGCTGCGCTTCGGGCACGACGTGACGGTTATCCCGCGCATACTCGATCTGACCTACGCGGAGAACACCGGCATCGCCTTCGGCCAGTTGCAGGACGGCGGCAGCTTCGCGCGCTGGATGCTCGTCGCCCTCGCCTGCGCCGCCGCCCTCGCCGTACTCATCTACTTCTTCCGCACCGCGCGCACGGACGACCGCGTGCTCGGTGCGTGCGCCCTGCTGCTCGCCGGTATTACCGGCAATCTGGTTGATCGCATTCGTCTGGGGCGCGTCGTTGACTTCATCCTGCTGCACGCGGGCAACTATCACTGGCCGACCTTCAACATCGCCGACGCCGCCATCTGCACCGGCGCAGCGCTGCTCGCGCTCGATCTCTTTATGGAAGGGCGGCGCGCGCGCCGGAGCGTCGTGGCCACACAGCAGTAGTTATGTGCAGAAGCGTGGCGCTGAATCAGAGAGTTGTGCTGCGAGTCCTCTCTCTACTGCTATTGCTGGCAAGTGCAGCGGGCGGTGGGCAGCGACCGGCAGGTTTGCCCGCCGACGTGACCGAAGAGAATTTGAAGGGCGCGACGATCACGCTCGCGCGGAGCGAATGTTTTGGCCCGTGCCCGGTCTATCAGGTGGAGATTCACGGCGATGGGACAGTCAAGTTCAAGGGGCGCAAGTACGTCACGGCGCTCGGCACACGCCGCTACAAGATTCCCGTCGCCCGCGTGCGCGAATTGGTCGGCGAGTTCTACAAGATCGACTTCTTCGCGCTGAAGGATGAATATACACAAATCGTGCTGCCTGACGGCGGGATCGAAGTGGCCGAAGATCTACCCGGCGCGACAGTCACGATCAAACTCGGCGGACGCAAGAAAAGCGTGTTCGACTATTATGGTACGCCGCAGTCGGTGCGCCAGTTGGAAGATAAGATTGACGAGGTGAGCGGCGCGGACAAGTTCATCCCGCCTGAGTAGGGCTGCGCCGCGCGCCGCCGGCGCGGACAACCGGCCGCACGCGGCCGACTACTAATCAGCAACCAAGATGTACCCAGAGCTTTTCCGCATCGGCAATTTCCCCATCAACACCTACGGCGTGCTGCTGGCGACGGCCTTTCTGCTGGCGCTCTTTGTCGCGGCACGGCTCGGCGCACGCGATGGCTTGCCGCGCGAACGCATCTACGATCTGGGCCTGTGGTTGTTGCTCGCCGCCATCGTCGGCTCGAAGGTGCTGCTGCTCCTTGTCGAACCTGAATACCGCGAGCATCCGTTGAACCTGCTGTCGCTCGATTTCCTGCGCTCCGGCGGCGTCTTCTACGGCGGCTTCATCGCGGCGGTGGCGACGGCTTACGTCCTTGTGCGGCGCTACAAGCTGCCCTGGTGGCAGACCGCCGATGCGTGCGCGCCCGCGATTGCTTTGGGCAACGCCATCGGGCGACAGGGCTGCTTCGCCGCCGGCTGCTGCTGGGGCAAGCCGACCACGCTCCCGTGGGGCGTCGAGTTCACGGAACGCGCGCACGAGATCACGGGCGTGCCCTTGGGCGTTCACCTGCACCCGACGCAGCTTTACGAATCGTTTGCCACCTTTCTCTTCTTCCTGCTACTCATCTGGCTGCACCGACACAAACGTTTTCGCGGGCAGGTCATACTCACCTACGCCGTGCTCTACGCCATCATGCGCTTCGTCATCGAGTTCTTCCGCGCAGACGAACGCGGTGACATTCTCGGTCTGACAACGCGCACGGGGCTTTCGACTTCGCAGTTGATCGCCCTGCTCGTTGGCGCGGCCAGCCTCGTGCTGCTCATCGTGCGTTGGCGGCGCGCGGCCCACGATGCCAGCGCGGACGAACAGCCCGCGTCCACGCCGCACGCGGCCAAGGCCTGAGCGATGAACGAGCCGGTCGAGACGACTGCGGCTGCGGCCGTCGAGCCGGAAGCGCCGGTGCTGACCTTCGCGGTCACGCCCGCAGACGCAGGCGCGCGCCTCGACGCATATCTGGCGGCGCACGTGCCCGCCATCAGTCGCACGCGGCTCAAGCAGGCGATTGAAGACGGCGACGCGCTCGTCAACGGTCGCACCGCAAAGCCCGCCTACAAACTGCGCGGCGACGAAACCATCGAACTCGAAACACCCGCGCCCCCGACCTCCGACTTTCAACCCGAAGACATTCCGCTCGACATCGTCTATGAAGACGATGCGCTCGTCGTCATCAACAAATCGGCCGGGCTGGTCGTGCATCCGGCGGCGGGCATCACGGCGGGCACGCTCGCCAACGCGCTCGCATTCCACTTCCAGCAACTCTCCGTCCGCGCCGGCGCGATCCGGCCCGGCATCGTCCACCGGCTCGACCGCGACACGTCGGGGCTGATGGTGGTCGCTAAGAGCGAAGCCGCGCACGAGCATCTGGCGGATCAGTTTCGCGCCCGTACGGTCTTCAAGTCTTACGTCGCGCTCGTGCATGGGCAGGTGCGTGAGGAGCATGGGCGGATTGAGCAACCGCTCGCGCGCGACCCGCGCAACCGGACGCGGATGGGCATCGTGCGCGGCGGCCGACCGGCGCTTTCGCTCTATCGTGTGCGCCGCCGCTTCGCGCGGTTTACGCTCCTTGACGTTGAGATCAAGACGGGCCGGACGCACCAGATCAGAGTCCACCTCGCGTGGCTCAAGCATCCGGTCGTCGGCGACAAGTTGTACGGCGGCGGGCGCGACTCGACGATCACAGACCCGAAATTGCGCGCCGCTATCAACGCCATGGGGCGGCAGTTTCTACACGCCGAACGGCTCGGCTTTCACCACCCGCAGACGGGCGAGTATGTGAAGTTCGCCGCGTCGCTGCCGCCCGACTTGACGCGGCTGCTCGACGTGCTGGCGTGAGCGCCGGCCGCGCCTTTGCACGCCCGCGCCGTTTATTCTCTGCGCGCCGCAATTGCTATACTATCCAGCGCCCGAACAGCCCGCGCAAAGGCAACGAAGGTTTAGTCCGGCGGCATCGAAAGGAAGCGTCGGATCAAGGGTTTAGCTGCTATCTCCCGACCATCATCGGCTCCTGATTTTATGAGCAAGTTTGTTCGCGTCATGTTATTTATCGCGCTCGGCTGTCTGGCCGGGGCGCAGGCGCTGGCACAAAGCCAGCCGCAGCCGACACCCACGCCCTTAACGCTGGCGGACGGGCAGCGCGAAGTTGTGACCACGCGCCTCGTGCGTCTGCCCGTCACGGTGCTCGATAACAAGCGCCAGCCGATTTCGGGGCTGACCATGAGCGACTTCGTCGTCTATGAAGACAAGCAGCCGCAGAAGATCGAGGGCTTTTTTGACGAGCGCACGTCGCTGCCGATCTACGTCGCCGTGCTGATGGACACCTCCTCTTCGACGGCGGGCAAACTGCGTTTCGAGCAGGAGGCGGCGAAGGATTTTATCTACACGGTCGTGCGCCTGCGCAAAGACAAGGTCGCCTTCGGCACGTTCGACGACGAGGTGCGGCTGCTTCAGGATTTCACCGACAAACTCGACCTGCTCGATAAGGCCGTGGACAACGTCAAGAAACCGGGCACGCAGACCACGCTCTACGACGCCGTCTGGGAGTTCTGCGATCAGAAACTCCGCAACGTGACCGGCAAGCGCGTCATCGTCGTCATCACCGACGGCGACGACACCTACAGTCGCGCGCGTTTGAAAGACGCCATTGACATCGCCCAGCGCACCGAGACGGCCATCTTTGCCATCTCGACGAAGGCCGGGTTTTCCGGCAGCGTGCCCGGCGTCGAAGCAGGGCAGGTGAAAGACGCGGGCGATAAGGAACTGGATCGCCTGTGCGCCGAGACGGGCGGCAAAGCCTTCTTCACCGGCGACCGGCTCGCGCTCGAACGCTCGTTTACACAGGTAGCGCGTGAACTGCGCTCGCAGTATTTGATCACTTACAAGCCGACGCGCGCCTTCGACGGCAGCTACCGCCGCATCGAGGTCAAACTCGCTGATACGGGGCGCAAGAATCTCGAAGTACGCACGCGCAAAGGCTACACGGCGGCGGACGACACGGTGAAGTAAAGGGACGGAAGAGGTCTTACTTTGAAGTCTATATTTGAGCATGGTCGGTTCGGGCGCGGTCTCGCGTGGCTGCTGGTTGCCGTTCTCTGGTGTGGCGGCGCATTAACGGGCTACACGCGCGCGCAGCAGCGGCAGCAACCGCCGCAAGGTCAGACGCAGAAGAAAACACCCGCGAAGCCGGGCCAACCCGAACAGGACGAGGTCACGCTCGCGCAGGATGAAGAGATCGAACGGGTCAACACCGATCTCACGGCCGTCCTGTTCACGGCGGTTGATAAGAACAAGCGGTTCGTCACCACGCTCAAGCAGGAGGACGTGCGCGTGCTTGAAGACGGTGTGCCGCAGCCGATCTTCACCTTCCAGCGCGAAACGGAGCGCCCGCTTTCGCTCGCCATCCTGATCGATACGAGCCAGTCGCAGGAGCGCACGCTGCCCGACGAGAAGAATGCCGCGCGCGAGTTTGTGGACGCGATCATCCGACCGAACAAGGACGAGGTCGCGATCGTCTCTTTCACCGGCGACTCGACGCTCGAACAGGGCATGACCGGCAGCCTGCAACGCATCCGGCGCGCGATTGACCACGTTGATTTCGTGCGCCCTTCGGGCTACGTTGGCGGCGGCGTCATCGTCGGCACACCGCCCATCTCCGGCACGAATCAGCAACTTGCCGCTTCGACCGCCATCTGGGACGCCATTATGGCGACGAGCACGGACGTGTTTCAGGAGACTTCCGACAAGACGCGCCGCGCCATGATCCTGATCACCGACGGCGTGGACACGTCGAGCCAGTACGGGCGCATCCCCGATGCGATCAACGCGGCGATCAAGGCCGACGCCGTCATCTACTCGGTCGGCATTGGCGACGCTTATCTCTACGGCGTGGAAGAGGCCAGTTTACGCAAACTCTCGGAGCGCACGGGCGGGCGCGCTTACTTCCCCAAGAGCGAAGAAGACCTGCGCGCCGCCTTCGCGCAGATTCAACAGGAACTGCGCTCGCAGTACTTAATCGCCTACTCGCCGACGAACAAGGCGCGCGACGGGCAGTTTAGGCAGGTGCGGATCGAGATTAACAACCCGGAACTGCGCAAAGAGAACCTGCGCCTGACCTACCGGCAAGGCTATTTCGCCAAAGGCGGCGGCGGGGAAGCGCACACCAGCACGCAGAAGAACAAGCGACCTTAAAAGATGAATGTGCCTGCGCCGAAAGCCGCGTGGGCAAGGACACCGGTAAAGCAGAGAGGCTGCGATCAGCTTGATCGCAGCCTCTCTGCTTTTGGTTGCCTTTATCGTTGTTCGGCCGGCGAAGACAGCCGTCATGTGCTAGGGCGTCGCCGCGCGCTTGTCGGCGGGCCGCATGATCGTCAGCTTGACGGGGCGACGACCAAAGCGCAGGGCTTCGTGCGTCGTCGGAACCCAGATGTCGATCTTGCGCCCGCGCACCGCGCCGCCGAGGTCTGCGACGAGGTACTCGCCGCTGTACGCGCCGGCTTCGAGCCGGACGCGCGTGCCGAGCGGCAGAACGCGGCGGTCGGCGGCAATGAGTCCGCGCGCAACCGACAACCCGCTCGCCGTGCGCCCGCGCAAACTGTAGGCGGTCGCCGTAAACGAGAGCGTGGCGGCGGTGGTCGCTAGACCTGCGTCCGTTCGTTTGCTCTCAGGCGGTGGCGGGCCCGGCTCGGTGATGATGCGGACGCGCACCGGCGGGCGGTTAGGCTCGGCTTCAGCGAGCAAGAACGGCGCACCGTCGGTGGACAGGCTCGCGCCCGTCTTTGTTTCAGTTCTGGTTTGTGTTTCCTGCTTGATCTGTCCGAGGTCTTCTGCGATTGAAGGGTGTGCGTAGAAAAAGAACGATCCAACCAGCAGCGCACCCGTTAGCACGGCGCTGCCGCCGAAGAGGGATTTGGCCATGTCAATTTCGGTCTCCTGTTCCGAAGATGTCTTTCAGCGACGCGCGAGCCTACATGCAGAGTTCGGGGACTCGACCTCCACGACCACAGGAGGCAACCAATTGCCGGTCGCGGAGTGGGGACTCAATCCTTGTTGCGCCGAAAAAGCTGAAAGAGTTGCTAAAACAAAAACAAGCGAACGTGATCGTGCGAGGATCGTTCGCTTGCTTTATGCCTCAGAGACTAGCACGGGCGGGCGGATGAGTCCAGCCGCGCGGGCGGCGAAAAGGGCTAAGTGTTTAACGACGTTGGCGCAAATTACCAGCGCGATTGCGGCGGGACACCGACGCCGTCCGCGCGCAACAGGTCAGTCCGCCGCGCGGGCGACAGCCCGGCGTATAGCTCCACGAAGGCGGCGTTCGTCCAGCCGAAGCCGATCTGGTTGGCGGCGTAGCCGAACTTGATGCCAGCGCCGAGGTCGGACGTGCGCTGGGCCACGTCGTACTTTTCGACGATGGTGCGGTGCGCGATGAAATCCTTGAGGACGAGCGAGAGGAAGTTGACGCTGATGCGATCCGCCGCCCGGTTGAAACCGTAGCGGCGCAAGCCTTCGACGGCGATAAGCTGCATTGGGGCCCAGCCGTAGGGCGCGTCCCACTGGTTGCCGCTCGCGTTATCGCTCGTTTGCAAACCGCCCAGACGCTCGAAGCGCCAGAGGTTCGCCGCGACGCGCGCCGCCTGGCTCGGCGTGGCCAAGCCCACCCAGAGCGGGTAGAAGGTCGTGACGAAATGGTAGCGGCGCACCTCGCGGCGGCGGAAGTTGTAATCGAAGTACAGCCCGTCGCGCTCGTCCCACATCAGTTGATTGACGAGGCGGCGGCGCACGTCTGCCCGCGCCCGCCAGATGCGCGCCGCACGCGCGCGGCCGAGCGTCCGCATGATGGCGGCCGTGTCCGTCTCCATCAGGTAGAGGAGCGAGTTTAAGCAGACGGGGTTGTAGTTTGTGATGTCGGCATTGAACGGGCCGAAGCGGTTCGACGGGTCGAAGCCGGATTCGCGCATCGAGCGGTCGCCCACGTAGAAGGCTGCGGTCAACTCGTCGCGCGCCCGGTCGTAGTAATCGCCAACGTCGTAGTCCGTGACCGTGTGCGTGCGATAGAACTCTTTGACGCGGTCGTAGTGCGTGCGCCCCTCTGCGTCGCGCTCGTCCGCCAGCACTTCCGGCGCGGGGCCTCGCCCCGTGTCGTAGTAGCGCGCGAGGTTTGTCTCCGCGACGAGGTGCGGCGCGCTCGTCCAGAAGCGGTAATACTTTTCAAGCGCGGGCACGGTGCGGGCGAGCCACGCGCGGTCGGGGTGGCGACGATAGACGTTGAGGATCATCTGCGTCAGGAAGGGCGGCTGCGAGCGTGTAAGGAAGTAGGTGCGGTTGGCGTTAAGCACCTTGCCGTAGTTCTCCACCTCGTAGAGGAAATTGTCGA
>DASVQA010000047.1:0-5324 GCA_036389375.1 Pyrinomonadaceae bacterium
GTAGTTATCTGCGCGCGGAGGCTTGGTTCAACCAAGGACACGCCGAAGCAGCACAAAGGGCGCGTAGATATTCAAATCCACGTGCCCTTTGTGTGGCCTATGTCTATGTCTCAACGGGCCGCGCTGGCCGCAACTTGAAAATCACGCTAACGCGCCATCAGTTCTTCGATCTCTTCAATCTGCTTGGGCGCTTTCGCCGTCAGCACGCGATGACCTTCGGGGGTAACGAGTACGTCGTCTTCAATGCGGACGCCGATGCCGCGATATTTGTCGGGGATGTTCTCAGCGTTTTCAGCGATGTAGAGACCGGGTTCGACGGTGATGATGATGCCGGGTTCGAGCGGGCGGTCTTGCCCGTCCACCTGATAACGCCCTACGTCATGCACGTCCATGCCGAGGAAGTGGCCGAGCATGTGCATGTAGAAACGCTTGTACGTGCCCTCTTCGATCAGCTTCTCGGCAGCGCCCGTCAGTAAACCGAGCCGCAGCATGCGCTCGGTCAGCATCCGGGTCGCGTGTTTGTTCAGTTCGCCCATCGTCACGCCGGGCCGGACGAGTGCGACGCACGCCATCTGCGTTTCGAGCACTGCGTTGTAAACGTCGCGCTGCGCTTCGGTGTAGCGCCCGTTGACGGGGAAGGTGCGCGTGATGTCGGACGCATAACCGCGATACTCAGCGCCCGCGTCCACGAGCAGCAGGTCGCCGTCGCGCAGGGGCGCGTCGTTCGTGATGTAGTGGAGCACGGTCGCGTTTGCGCCGCCGCCGACGATGGAGTTGTAGGCGGGCGCGGCTGCGCCGTTGCGGCGGAAGTGGTATTCGATGAGCGCCTCGATCTCGTACTCGTTCATGCCGGGGCGTGTGGCGCGCATCGCTTCGACGTGGGCCTCGGCGGCGATGTCGGCGCTGCGCTGCATGAGTTCGATCTCCGGCGGCGTCTTGACGAGCCGCAACTCATGCAGGATGACGCCGGGATCGGTGATCGCGTCGGGCGCGCGATAGAGTCGGCTGCGGGCGCGCATGGCGTGGACGTGCTGGATGAGCGTTGCGTCCAACTCCGCGTTGACGCCGAGCCGGTAGTAGAGATTGCGCGCACCGTTGAGGAGTTCGCGCACCTGCTCGTGAAACTCCGCGACCGTGTGGGCCTTGTCCGCGCCAAATTCCGCGACCGCACCTTCGACGCCGGCCCGTCTGCCGTCCCACGTCTCGCGTTCAGGATCGCGCGGGCGGACAAAGAGCGTGTACTTGTGTTCGGGGTGCGCGGGCGCGATGACGGCGATGGCTTCCGGCTCGTTGAAGCCGGTCAGGTAGTAGAAATCCGAGTCCTGCCGGTAGCGATATTCCGTGTCGTTCGAGCGCGTGCGTTCGGGCGCGCTGCTGATGATGGCAATTGAGTCCGGGTCCATGCGGCGCATGAACTCTTCAAGCTGGGGTCGGCGCATGCAAGTGTTCTCCTTCGCTTTGCAAGACATTGTAACTGAGCGGCGCGGCCGCACGGAAATGAATGCCTCTAAAACACACAAACGCGCAAAGACGCGAAGCAGACCGCGCAAGAGTTTGCACACTTCGTTTTGCGTCTTTGCGCGTTTGCGGGCGGCTCTTTTTACTTCGTGGGGCTTCCCCTCAAATGCTTTTCGGTTGATAATTCGCATTGAGCCTCGCGGAAAAACTATGGCCACGCAAATCAAGGAACACGCGCCAGCGAAGACGACGCGCGAGATCACCTCTTACGATCCGGCGACGGGCGCGGAAGTGGGGCGCGTGCCGGCAATGGACGCGGCCGAAGTTGCACAGGCGGTCGCGCGGGCGCGGGCGGCGCAGACGGCGTGGGGTGCGCTCAATTACGCCGAGCGCGGGCGCGTCGTGCTGCGGGCGCGGGCATTGGTGCTCGCCGAGCTTGAAGAGATTGCGGCGCTCATCGCGCGCGAGGCGGGCAAGCCCGTCGCGGAAGCGGTTGCGATGGAGCTTGTGCCGACGCTCGACCTGATGCAGTTCTTCGCGCGCCGCACGCGCACGTTGTTGCGGCCGGAGAAGATCGACATAGGCCAGTATGGTTTGATGGGGCGCTCCTCGCACGTCGTATATCGCCCGCTTGGTGTCGTCGGCATCATCTCGCCGTGGAATTTTCCGTGGGCGATTCCGTTGGGCGAAGTGGTAATGGCCTTGATGGCCGGCAACGGCGTCGTTTTGAAGCCGAGCGAGTTGACGCCGTTCGTGGGCTTGCAGATCGGCGACGTGTTCGCGCGCGCAGGCTTGCCGGCCGGATTGCTGGGCGTCGTAACCGGCGACGGCGCGACCGGCGCGGCGCTCGTGGCGGCGGGCGTGGATAAGATCATGTTCACGGGCAGCGTGGCGACCGGCAAGCGCGTCGCGGTCGCAGCGGCCGAGCGGCTCACGCCGGTCGTACTGGAACTCGGCGGCAAAGACCCGATGCTCGTGCTGGCGGACGCCGATGTGGAAGCTGCGGCGAGCGCGGCCGTGTGGGGCGCGTTCGCCAATGCGGGACAGGCGTGTGCGTCGGTCGAGCGTTGCTACGTGCAGGAGCAGGTTGCGCCTAAGTTTCTGGCGCGCGTCGTCGAGTTGACGCAGAAACTAAGACAGGGCGCGCAGGCGAGCGACGGCGCGGACGTGGGTGCGATGTCGAGCGAGCGGCAGTTGCAGATCGTCGCGGCGCACGTCAGCGACGCAGTGGCGCGTGGTGCGCGCGCGCTCACGGGCGGGCGGCGCATGGGCGATGACGCGCACGCCGGTTGGTTCTACGAGCCGACGGTGCTGACAGATGTAGATCACACGATGCCCGTCATGCGCGAGGAGACGTTCGGCCCCGTGCTGCCGGTGATGACGTTCAAGACGGAAGCGGAAGCCGTGCGCTTAGCGAACGACAGCGTCTTTGGTCTGACGGCGAGCGTGTGGACGCGCGACATTGCGCGCGGGCGACGCATCGCCGAGCAGATCGAGGCGGGCACGGTCATGGTCAACGAGGTGCTCTACACGCACGGCATCGCACAGACGCCTTGGGGCGGCTTCAAGCAGAGCGGACTGGGGCGCACACACGGGCGCGCAGGACTGCTTGAACTCGTCGCCGCGCAGCACGTCCACGTCAACCGCATCACGCTGCTGCCCGACCTCTGGTGGTTCAACTACACGGCACAGGCCGGCACGCTCTTTCGCGGTCTCGCCCGGCGCTTCACCAACGGCTCCATCTTCTCTACTTCGCTCCTTCTGCCGCAGATGCTCCGCCGCTGGCGCGAGCGGCGACGACGCTAAAGCGCACGCCGGTTTTCGCCCACGCGCACCCGCCTTATCTTTCTCTCCGCTATATGCTTCTGCCAGCTTGCGCATTATCACGCAAGCGGCTATATTGACTCACCTCCTCAAAGGGAAGTCTGGTTATTTGCTTTTACGGTTAGTACCTCGCGCCGGAAAGTTGTGTCTCCACCACTCCGCTGGCGTATCCGAGAACGATAAACGGTTAGCAATTCATACCTCGTAGGGCGCAGTGTTTTTAATTTACGTCCCGGAATCTAACGGTTCGCTTGCCCAACCTCAAAGCGGGATCGCCTCCACCCCGGCGGTCTCATTCAATCCACGTTCAGTTATCTCGGAGGAACGATGAAGAGAAGGACAACCCTGATTTCGCTAACCGCTTTGTGTACCGTCATCATGCTCCCCACGCTTGCGCGCGCGCAAAGCGGGCGGGCGCAGGTGATGCGGCCTGATCGTGAAGATGTGTCGGCCCCGCTGCGCGAGGTTACGCCCAAGCGTCATGTCAGCACTAACCCGGAACACGAATTGAAGCGCCTGCCCGCGCAGACCGGCGGTGGGCAAGACCCGCTGGCTGCCACCGGCACTTCGACGAGCGCCGCGACCACGGCCCCCGGCATCGGCTTTGACGGCGTCGGCGTCGGTGGCGGCTATTCACCCGATGCGGCCCCGCCCGACACCAACGGCGCGGCCGGACTCACGCAGTACGTGCAGTGGGTCAATGAAGATTTTGCGGTCTATGATAAAGCGACGGGCACGCGCCTCTACGGCCCCGCCGCCGGCAACACTTTGTGGAGCGGCTTCGGCGGCCCCTGCCAGACGTTCAACGACGGCGATCCGATTGTGCAGTATGACAAGGCGGCCAACCGTTGGATCATGACGCAGTTCGCCGTCTCCACGACGCCCTACACGCAGTGCATCGCCGTCTCCGACACGGCGGACGCGACCGGCACGTATCACCGCTACTCCTTCAACTACGGGACGAGCTTCAACGACTATCCTAAGGTCGGTGTCTGGCCCGATGGCTATTACATCACCTACAACATGTTCAAGAATGGCCGCCTCTTCCAAGGCGCAAAAGTGTGCGCGATTGACCGCGCCGCCATTCTCGGCACGGCCGCGCGCGCCGTCACGCAGCAGTGCGTGCAGTTGAGCAGCAGCTTCGGCGGCTTGTTGCCCGCCGACCTCGACGGCTCGATCCAGCCGCCGGCCAACTCGCCCGAATTCCTGCTTAACTTCGGCACAAACTCGCTCAACTTCTGGCGCTTTAAAGTTGACTGGACGAACACGGCCAACACGGCGCTGACGGGGCCGACGAACCTGCCGGTCGCAGCCTTCAGCCGTGCATGCAGCGGCGGCACGTGCATCCCGCAACTCGGCACGACGCAGAAGCTCGACTCGCTCGCCGACCGCCTGATGTACCGGCTCGCCTACCGCGCCTTCGCTGACGGGCACGAGGCGCTCGTCGTCAACCACTCGATTGCGACCAGCGGCACGTCGGGCAGCGGTCTGCGCTGGTACGAACTGCGTAACTCGGCTGCGGGCCCGCTCGCTACGGCCGCGCCGGTCGTCTATCAGCAGGGCACGTTTGCGCCCGACAGCCAGTTCCGCTGGATGGGCAGCGCCGCGATGGACAAGGTTGGCAACATCGCCATCGGCTACAGCCGTTCGAGCAGCACGGCGAATCCTTCGATCTTCTTCACGGCGCGCAATCCCAGCGACCCGCTCGGCACGATGAGTCTGGCGGAGAGCACCATCATCTTCGGCGGTGGTTCGCAGACGGGGACGCTCGCGCGCTGGGGCGACTACAGCAGCCTGTCGGTCGATCCCGTTGACGATTGCACGATGTGGTACACGACCGAATACTTGAAGACCAACGGCTCGTTCAACTGGAGCACGCGCGTCGGCACCTTCAAGATCACCGGCTGCCAGTAAAGCCCGCGCTCGAAGCGGACAAACTGGCCACGCTTGCCAGAGAGGCGGGCGCGTGACTTAACTGAACGCGCCCGCCTTAACCTCCAACACACTCGCTGCACGTCGCCCGCGCCGGCCCTTGAGCGCGA
>DASVQA010000048.1:0-19570 GCA_036389375.1 Pyrinomonadaceae bacterium
TCAGAACGCCGTGGAAGAGTACCATTCTGATCGGCTGCGGCGTGGCGATCATGACGGGCCTGCTGCCCATCGGCGCGCTGCTTCAGATGACCAACATCGGGACGCTGTTCGCGTTCGTCGTCGTCTGCACGGCGGTGCTCATCATGCGCCGGACGAACCCCGACGCCGAGCGCCCCTTCAGGTGCCCGTTGGTTCCGCTTGTGCCGATCCTCGGCATCGCCTTCTGCCTCTTGCTGATGTTCTCGCTGCCGACCGCAAACTGGATCCGCCTGATCGGCTGGCTCCTCATCGGTCTCGTGATCTACTTCCTCTACAGCCGTCATCACACCGTCATGGCGCGCCACCTCGCCCACGAAGTCGCCGCGCACGGCGTCTCGCCGCAGGGGCAGGCGGTCGGCGACCCCGATGCGCCGGCTGATAGTCCCGCGCGCCCCGCCGATCCGAAAGTGAAGTAGGCAAGCGCGCACTAACAGGCGCACATAAAACGGGCTGCTCGTCTTTCAATGTGAAAGACGAGCAGCCCGAAAGTTTTTGGTCGTGTCTGCGCCCGTCGTGTTCGCTCCGACTCTATTGAGCCAGACTGGCGCGCGCTGCCGCTAATGCTTCCAGCACGCGCGCGGGCGCTGTGCCGCCCGTCTGCGCTTTCGTGGCGAGCGTCTGCTCAAGTGAGAGCGCAGCATACACGTCCTCTTCAACGAGCGGCGCAAAGGCGCGCAACTCTGCCAGCGACAGTTCGTGCAACTCGACGCCGCGTTCGATGGCGCGGAGCACAATGCGCCCCGTCGTCTCGTGCGCGGCGCGAAACGGGAGACCCTTGCGCGCGAGATAGTCGGCCAACTCGGTCGCGTTCATGTAACCGCGCGTGGCGGCCGCGTGCGCGCGGTCTGCCTTCAGACTGATGTTGCCAAGCACGGTCGTCGTCACGGCGAGCGCGGCGCTGACGGTGTCCGCCGTGTCGAAGACCGCTTCCTTGTCCTCCTGCATGTCCTTGTTGTAGGCGAGCGGCAGACCCTTCAACATCGTCAGCAGCGACATGGTGTGCCCGAATACGCGCCCCGCCTTGCCGCGCACTAACTCCAGCGCGTCCGGGTTCTTCTTCTGCGGCATCAGGCTTGAGCCGGTCGAGATGGCATCGCCCAAGACCAGAAACCCAAACTCCGTCGTCGCGTACAGGATGATGTCCTCCGCGAGCCTTGAGAGATGCAGCATGATGAGACTCGCGGCTGCCGTGAACTCCACACAGAAGTCGCGGTCGCTAACAGCGTCGAGACTGTTGCGCGCCACCGCGTCGAAGCCGAGCGCGCGCGCCACCTGCTCACGATCAATCTGATAACTCGTCCCGGCGAGCGCCGCCGCGCCGAGCGGCATGATGTTGGTGCGGCGGCGCGCGTCCGCCAGCCGCTCCCGGTCGCGCGCAAGCATCTCGAAGTAGGCGAGACACCAGTGCGCCCACAGGACGGGCTGCGCGCGTTGCAGGTGTGTGTAACCGGGCAGCACCGCGTCCGCGTGTGCGGCGGCGAGATCGAGTAGCGCCGTCTGTGCGGCGCGCACGCGCGCGGCGAGCGCGTCAAGTTCGGCGCGCAGCCAGAGCCTGAGCGCCGTCGCAACCTGATCGTTGCGGCTGCGCCCCGTGTGCAGCTTGCGCCCCGCGTCGCCGATCTGCTCGACGAGTCGGGCCTCGATGAACGAATGCACGTCCTCGGCTTCGAGTTGGTCGAAGTAGTCGGCGTCCGCGCTTGCGCGTGCCAGCATGGCTTGTAAGCCGTCGGCGATCTGCCGCGCTTCGTCTTCGTCGAGCAGGCCCGCCGCCCGCAACGCTGCGGCGTGCGCCAGACTCGCGCGCACGTCCGCCGCGAACAGTCGCCGGTCGAAATCGAACGAGCGGTTGAAGGCCGCAAAGCCCGCGTCGGCTGCGCCGGTAAAGCGCCCGCCCCACAAGTTTTTCGTCTCGCTCAAGTTCATCCTCCTCAAACGTGCATGGCGCGCGCCGACGCGTGTCCGGTTACTTAAAAGTATTAACAAGCATTCGCCCGCAATCTGTTGATAATATTTATCGAAGCGGAGAGTCACAAGTAATATACCTTCTTATTATCGTTACCTAAATTTGGGCGATAATATACTTGACGAATCAAGTGAAATTTGCTAAGATGCTCTCACTATGACGAAGCAAGACACCCCCAAGACGCTGCAACAAGCAATCATCTTCTTTGCTGACCCCGACAACTGCCTTAACTACCTTGTGGCGCGGCGTTGGCCGGACGGTGTTATCTGCCCGACGTGCGGGCGTGACGACGTGACGTTTCTGGCGACGCAACGCAAGTGGCAATGCAAGAGCGCGCACAAGCGCCGTCAGTTCTCCGTTAAGGTCGGCACGATTTTTGAGGACTCGCCGCTTGGCTTGGATAAGTGGCTGACGGCCGTCTGGATGCTGACGAACTGCAAAAACGGTATCAGTTCGTATGAAGTTCACCGCGCCATCGGCGTGACGCAAAAGACCGCGTGGTTCATGGTTCACAGAATCAGACTCGCCATGCAGATGGGTTCGTTTATTAAGAAGATGGGCGGCCCGGTTGAAGCTGACGAAACCTTTATCGGCGGTCTGTCGCGCAACATGCACAAGAGCGTGCGCGCGCGCAGAATCAAAGGCACGGGCGGCGCGGGCAAGGTTGCTGTGATGGGCTTGCTTGAACGGCACGGCGAAGTGCGTTGCACGGTCGTAGAGAATACGAAGCGCAGCACATTGCAGGGCAAAGTTAGAGAGCATGTTGAAGCGGGCGCGGAAGTGTTTACAGATGCGCTGCTCTCTTACTCTGGCTTGGAGCAGGACTACGTTCATCAAGTGATTGACCACGCGGAACAGTACGTCAACGGCAACGTTCACACGAACGGCATTGAAAACTTTTGGAGTCTCTTGAAGCGCGGCATCAAGGGCACATACGTTAGCGTCGAACCGTTCCACCTGTTCCGCTACCTTGATGAGCAGATGTTCCGCTACAACAACCGCAAAGCGGCGGATGATGGCGTCCGCTTTAGCATTGTCACATCACAAGTCGCTGGCAAGCGTCTTACCTATGAAGAACTCACGGGCAAGCTTGACGGCGACGATAAATTATCGTGCTAAGCAACTCGCTTCTTACCATTTGAAGAAGCGCGGACGGAAGAAGCGGGCGAAGAAGTAGCCCGCTTCTTCTTTTCTGCTTTCGCCCGTTTTTCTTCTTCTAACTTCTCTTGTAGTTCCGAGTAAGGAACAGATAAGAGTCCGCCCATTATCTTGTCGAACTCGTCAAACTCATTTGGCGTCTTCTTCTTCATGTCCATTGCCTTTCTTGGGAAACAGAGTCTCCATTGCCGCCTTGACTTGCTTTATAAGTTCCGGGCCTTTGGCCGCTTGGTCGTCAGCCCCAAGCGCGTAATAAAGCGGGCGAATAATACCGACGGACTCCATTAGTAGATCATCCTCTACCGGCCTTGCCGTTAGTTTCTTCGCCAATACCACAGGCGAGGGTTTACTGCTTTTCGTCGCCAAGCAGCCCGCAACCATGAGTACGTAAAAGAGCAAATTATTTCGGTGGCGTGCGTCCGCCTCTGCCTTGCGTAGAAAAGTTTCGGTTTTCTTTCGCGTCAGCGCACAGACTAGGTACAAGTCTATGGGAAAGTGTTTCGCGAATACCTGCTCATAAAGCGTTCGCTCGCGGTGCTTGAAATAGCGCGAAGGCTTGCCCCGCGCCAAATGCGGTTCTTGTAGAACCATTGAAATTATGGACTGAGCTAGGTCTTGAATGCCTACTACTTTTGCAAGCGGAATATCTCTATTCCGCCAATAGTGTTTACGCCGGTCGTAAAAAAGATTCACTTGCGGAAAGATTGTTTCAAGGTCACGATGAATAGGGTCAGTCGCCCACAGCGCGGCGGGGGCCATGCCCGTCTGACTGTTAGTTGCCCGAATAATGGCATCCTGTGTCGCGCTGTCGGCGGAGGCGATAACCCGCACAAGCACGTGACGGTTATCGTTCTGCAAGGCATCTTCTCTGCCTTTGAAATATTCGTAGATTTCGTGTGAAGTTTGCAGCCCGTTCACGATGTACGGGTCTTCAACTACTAGCTCGTGAAAATGGCCCGGGCTGACCATAGAGGCAACAATAGTTATACCGTTGTTTCTCCACCAAAAATCTTCGTGGTTTGGTTGTTGCGTTAGGGTTTCCCTAATCTCTTGATTAACCTCTACGTCGCCCTCGTAATCGCGAACGTTGAAATCAAACAGATGGTCAATAGGCTCACCGTTTTCTGTGATGAACTCGAAATACTTGCTCAGCTTAACAAAAACCGCGTAGCCACCTTTTGGCGAGTCTGCCGCGTTTTCATAGCGCAAGGATCGCGGTTTCGTCGGCGGCTTATTGGCCAGTTCAATGAGTTCGCGCGCGCCTATAAAGGTAAAAGTGGGTTTCGTTACCGTCGCCAGAAGACTTTTAGTCTTCTCTTCTAGCCCGCGAGCCTTGCGCGCAACGTCGGGCGCAATCTTGTCGGTTCGCCCTTTCGTAACGTAGAAGTAAGACACATTCAGCGTCGGGCGTTTTCCCACTAGAACCCGGTGGGCTGTCCTGAAACGTTGTATAGCATCAAGCAACGCCTCGTTATACTGTTCGGTGAAGTCCGCCGGACTCCGACCGAGCGAGAATATATTCTCGCTCGTCTCTCCGAGTCGGAGTACCCGATTCATCGGAAATCCCTGTTCCCGGCTGGCCTGAATTATGATTAGCTCTACCTGAATATTCTGCTTGTGATACTTCAGGTCTTCGGCGGCCTCAGCATCCCCAACGTAACGGCCGTTGACTAGCAGATAAAAGCCATCTACGCCGCCGTCCGTGCCCCGCTCTTTATCTTGCGTGCCGCCTTTATCCTTGCTCCGACCATCGCCGCCGACTATGCCACTTAGAATCTCATTCGGGCTGAGCGTATAGTTTCTCAGTATTTCACGGGCCGTGAAGAACTCAAAAAATTCGCCTTCGCTTAGTTCTGAGGCTATGTCTTTATGCCGTGCAGAAAGAATCTCATCAAGCACCCTCACATCCGTGTCGTTCATGTGCAGCCCTCCTATGGATAGCGTTACCATATGCTACCCCCAGATGAGCTAATATGGCTATAATTAAATAGCCCGCTTGATTCGTCAAGTATATTATCGCCTAAATTTGCATACAGTGGATACACGTTAACTAAAAGCCCTAACAAGCTTACCAGAACTTATTGGACTATTAGTTGCTGTGCTACGTGGTAAGTAGTGGGATCCGTTATAAGGTGTTCGCTAGAGCTAGACTTTGCTTAATACGCTTTGACTAAAAAACAAGTGCAAAGCCCGCGATGCCCACCAGTGTATTGTGAATTCGCCATTAGCTTTCTCCTCAACTAGCCAGTGTGGTATCCGTCTGCCCTTCACATACTGGAGTTGGAGCGGGTATGCGTTCCGTCTATAAAGAGCCTCAGTTATTAGGAGGCATTCATGAAAGATCCCAACGCACTCCAAAGTGAAGATTCGCTGCAGAACCCGAGTTGGAAGAGTGACAGCGGGCGAATCCCAATATATCCGCAGATTGTCAGCCCCTGATCGATGTGCTCCGAGTGTCCTAAAAAGCACAAGTGGATCTTTGGCACCTTCCCAAAACATACGCCAAAGAATTAAGGCGTTTGTAGCAAGACATGCTTATGAGGCACTTATTACAAGTGCTGTGACTTTATCAACCACGCCAATTCAACAGAAGAGTTATTTCGTGCAATTCCTGAAGGGCAATTCCCGCGCTGCGCTGACCTTCTCCTGCCATCGTTCAATATTCAGGCCCCTCACGAGAAGCCACAGCGTCAACGACAATTCGCCGAAGGCGCCTGGCAACAGAAAGTAGGGGAACAGGTTGGACGCGAATGTGGGTGAAAGCAAACGCGCGAAACTGCCGGTCACGTAGCACAAGCCGGCAATCGCCAACAGCACACCAACAATTCTCGGTAAGAACAAAGACCTGTAAATAAGTATTCCGAGAAGCAGGCAAGCGAAGCCGAAGAATACGAGGCAGATGGTGTATCCCCACGCGTGGAAACTGAGACACAGCAGCGCCTGCTCTTGCAACTGCGCTGCGCTGAAGACGCTCAAGTCGTGCGTCCCCGTCAAGAAGATCAGCGCCGCGAAATGGAAGAGAGTGCTGACGGTTAGAATGGCGACATGCATGAGCCTGAAGAACGCCGCAAGCAAAGCGAGACTCCGGCTGACCGGCTTGAGCAATTCATAGAAGAGGAGCGCCAGCGCCGTATCGCACACCAGATTGATAAGATCAGCCGAGCCGCCCAAACGATATAACGACTCGTGCGCCAAGATGTTAGTCGCCGTAGCGACGGCGGTGCCACGTACAACAAGCCGGCCGCGAACGAAGATCTCGGCGAACCCGGCCGTGACAATGATGATCAAGTACAAGAAGCCCGCGATTCTGGCCTTTAGACGAGGCGACGTTTCCGCCATTCGTGCCATCATTTTCCTCCCATCCGAGACGGTATTCTGCGCCTAACGCCCGAATTGACGTGGCGGGAAGAATTGCCGAGTAGCGTCCCTGAAGTCGATAAATCTGCGTTCACGAAGCCCTGAGCGAAGACCCCTGCCAGGATTGTGAGCAGCATAAACAGACCCGTCATGCGGGCGAGGAAACGCGGGAAAGATGGAGCAAGTTGTGAATTCATTTTGCTATGAGATCGGCCCGGTCATTTTGTCCGTTGGAATTCGCCGCGCACATCAACCGGCCTACCCTCTGGCGTAATGAAATTCAACACGATGGCGTGCTTGTCCGCATCGATCATGGTAAACACCATATCCTTCGCCAATCCTCCCCGCGTGTCTCCGGCGACATCGAGGAAACTGAACTCGATCCTCTTTCCATCCGGCGACATCTTTCCCTCCCAGCGAACCCGATTTCCGCCGTCACAAAAATGGGTCGCGAGCAAACGATCCCCGTCAACGTAGAACATAGTGATCTCGTGGTTGGGCGGGCGCTTTCCATCTCCAGTCGCCTCATGCAGAATTGCGGTACCACTAGATGCGAGGCGAATTGTGACGTTGAGCGACATGCCCATAACCGTACCTTGCCAGGAACCTGTCAGGGTTTTGAGTTTCTCGAAAGCCTTTTTTGCGTCAGACTGCGCGCTGGGGGATTTCGGTGGGTTGTCTTGGGCAAAGGCGACGGTCGCTGTTGCGACCAGTATGATTAGAATCGTTAGTTTCCTCATCGGTTCTCCTTTTAGAGCTGAAAGAAATTGAGAAATGCCCGCGACAAGCAGTATCTAGCGGCTGTTTTTTAGTGAACGTTCGCTTTTACGGAAGTTTCTACGCCTGTCGTCTTCCAAAGCAAGCTGCCCGTGCTTATGTACCAGATTCCGTTAATAAGCATGACTGCTCCAAAACCATGAATGTCGAGCCGCAAATACCCAGATGCCAGGAAGACTAAGATGCCAACGCCGGTCAACAGTCCGAAAATACCGATCGTAGCAGGCAGGCGGCGGCCGACGAGCCCGGCCAAAGACCATAGTGAGATCGCGAGCGCGGATGCGAATACAAAGACCTGCGCGAATGCCCGGTTAAGCTGCCCGTTGAGATAAAACAACAATCTCCCGTTGTCATAGTCAGCCACCTCACCCTTGAGGATTCCAGCGGCCAGCGCTGGTCCAACAAAGCCACTGAATACCGCCGCCGCCATTCCCGCGACTAAGCCGAAGCCAAATATCACCAGCGCTGTCAGACCCAGGCGGTTTGGACCGTCAACCCGCCGGTAAATTGCAAGTGCACCCAGAAACAGCACCGGCAAACCCAGCAGGGCCAGCGAATGAGTAGCAACGACGATGTAGGCGGCTCGTGTGAATCGTTCCGGCGCAAGCAGTTCGTGGCCGGTCGGATGGAAGACCATCGTAATAAAGCCACTGACTGTGCCGATAATTAACGCGAGACCGCCTTTTTTAAGATCACGCATGATAAAAAACAAACGAATGCTATGCCCACGAGCAGATTATTTCTTCAGCAGTTTTCGCCATATCCACGATCTCTGACTCGGAGCAGACTTTTCTGAGTCCGTCCATGGAGAGGCTATAGTCTTTGACCGTCCAAAGTCTCCACAGACTGTAATGAGATTGTAAAAAGTTGTACCGGAAGGAAGAGGTTTTTTCTCGTTTTTGAGCCGAGTTGGGGGCAGGGATAAAATGCGGGATTAATTCGCCGCGGCTTATTCGACGAAGCGGTAGCCGAGTCGGTGAACGGTAATAATGTGCTGGGGCTCGGACGGATTAGGTTCGATTTTCTGACGCAGCCTGGCGATATGGTTGTCAACCGTGCGCGTCACAGGTGTGCTGTCATACCCCCAAACTTCGTCGAGCAGTTGATCGCGCGTGACGATCTCGCCCCGCCGCCGGATCAGGTAGCGCAGGATCTCGAATTCGCGGGCCGAAAGCTCTAATGCCCGCCCGCCTTTGCGCGCCGTGAACTTTTTAAAATCCAACTTCACATCGCCGAAGGTAAAACTTTCGATTTCGGTGACCTGTTTCGCGGCCCTTCGCAAATGCGCCCTGATGCGCGCGAGCAGTTCCTTAATGCTAAACGGTTTCGTCACGTAATCATCTGCGCCAACTTCCAGACCGACCACCTTATCAATCTCCTGACCCCGAGCGGTCAGCATAAGAATTGGAGTTTCAATCCCATGGGCGCGCAAGATGCGGCACACATCTATGCCGCTCAGCAGCGGCAGCATTACGTCGAGCAGAATAATGTCAGGTTTCTCGGTCGCGGCCTTCTCTAAGCCTTCCTGCCCATCGCGCGCCACAGAGACCTCATAGCCCTCATACTCACAGCTATCCTTCAACCCGAGGACCATGTTGGGTTCATCTTCAATTATCAGGACTTTGGCCAACTTTTTCTCCTATGACTAACTTTGAGCATCAGCGGCACTGCGCCGGAGCGGAAGGAGAATCGTAAAACGACTTCCCCTCCTGACCTCGCTTTCGACCGAGATGGTTCCCTGATGAGCTTCGATAATGTGCTTGACTAGAGATAGGCCGAGGCCACTGCCCTTCACGTCATGAACCAGTCCGTTGCCCACACGGTAGAACTTCTCGAAAATCTTTGCGTGTTCAGCGCGCGGAATGCCAATGCCGTGATCGGCTATCTCAATAGACAGATCTGTCCCGCGCACTTCCATCGTGATTGAAAGTTGCTTCACCTCGCCTGAATATTTAATGGCATTATCAAGCAGATTTGAGATGGCCTGCGCCATCGCCTCGCGGTCAATTAAGACCGGCGGCAGATCGGGTTGGATGTTCGTTTGAATGTCAAAGCCGGAATTGATGATTTGATAGCGATAGCTGGAAAGCACATTCTCAATCACTTCTGCCATATCGCCATCAGCGAAATCATACTTTTTTCGTCCGGCCTCGATTTTTGAGAAATCGAGGATGTTATCGATCATCTTGTTCAAACGCAGGCTTTCATGGCGAATGATCCGGTAGTATTCGATCTTCTTCTCTTCATTTTTAACGCGACCAAGTTCGAGAATTTCAGAAAACAGGCTGATGAGCGATAGTGGTGTCTTAAGTTCGTGCGAGACATTTGCGACGAAATTTGATTTCGCTTGCGCCAGACGTGCTTCGCGGTCAGTGGCTCTTATAGTCAGTGCTACACCACAAAGTAAGATCACCAGTACCAGGAAACTCACCCCGGCGCTTTGCAGAAAACTATTGCGCGCGAAGTCGTCGAGATTTGTATTCTTCAGGCCGATTCCTGCTTTCCAACTGGAGAACGGACGATCAAAGTTGCTTTCGAGAAGGTACCCATTTTGAGCCGCTCCGTTTGAATAAAGTACGCGCTGATTGTCGTCGCTAATCGTAACGGCCATGGCTAATGGGGCAGTGGTATCTGATATGTGGGCTGGTGCAGTCTCAGCTATACTGCGAGCTATCAAGTCATCTTTGACGAAACCTTCGTTTAATAAGATACCCGCAAAACCGCTCTGCCCTCCTTTCGTTAGCTCCTTCAACGGATAAAATAGATAGGTTCCTTCACGCAAACTCGGCGGACAAGTCGGGCAGGAATGATATACGAATAAATAGTTGCGATTACCGTCAAGAAAACTTTGGGCCATCCGCGCGTTCTCAAATAGAGACAGTATGTGGGACTGTGCGGGGGTGAATCCTGCCTGAGCGATTTTCACAAATTTGTCTGAATATATGTAGGCATAACTATCTGTTTCTTGCTGGCCGCCCCGATAGGCGAAAGCAAACATCTTTTCGATCTCAGGATGCGAACGCTTGATTGATGCAAAATATTTTTCGAACTCTTCTGCGGCCCCAGGGGACGAAAGGTGGATGCCGCTGGCCGGGCCCAAGGTTTGAGCTGCGACATCCTCCAGCCGCTGTTTCATTTTGTGCTCTACAATGGTTAATCCCTGTCGCAGGTTGTCCTTGAATGCGCCTTTAGTTTTGTCCCGGAGTTCTGCGAGCGATTGATACTGCATGTAAGTCAATAACAGGAGGGGGAGGAACACGCCTACCGATGCCAGTATCGTCAGTTTTTTTCGCGGGGAAAATTTCCTGATTGCATCTCGGATCATACCGGGCGAGATCATACATTGAGATTCTATGGAAAGTTGCCATTATTCGCACCGGAATTGTAAAAAGTTGTCACCCCGACCTGCTGTTGGTAACTGCTTTTTACAAATATTTAGCAACAGCGCAGGGACCTAGCTGGCAGGGGTGAAATAGTATTTAAGCAGTTGAAGTTCAAAGAAAGTAATCGGAAGAATGATGTCTGTACTGGGCACAGTTGCGATGGCATCTGCTATGCCAAACTACCCCAATTCAGGCAACTGTAAATGCTACAAAAAGAATCGTCGTAGGACTATTAATACTTTTAGGTAACAGATGTTAATAGTTTTACGTAACCAGACACATCAAGTTGCTTTGATGCAACCGGCATGCTATTTTATGCATCTATGCACTACTTATGCAGACTAGTTGCATAGGTGAGGGTGATGGACAAAGAACGACGGCAGCAGAAATTGTTGAGTCTGGTGCGTGCCCTGCCGGTCAGCACGCAGGGCGAACTGCGCGAGCATCTGGTGCGGGCGGGTTTTGCGGCGACGCAATCCAGCGTGTCGCGCGATCTGGAAGAGTTGGGCGTCGTCAAACGCGAAGGGCGTTACGTCGTGCCGCGACCGGCTGAGGGCGCGGCGGCGCGCGGGTTGTTGGCGCTGCACGTAGCGGGCGATGCGTTGGTGGTGGCGAAGTGTGAGCCGGGGCTGGCGTCGGCGGTGGCGGTCGAGATTGATCGCGCGGCGCTCGCGGAGATCGTCGGCACGCTCGCGGGCGAGGACACGATCTTTATCGCCGTCGCCGAGCGCAGCGCGCAACGCAACGCGATCAAGAAGATTTGGGCGCTCTTTGGCTGAGAGTCCAGAGAGTCTAGAGAGTGCGGAGTCAACCAGCCGTTGTCTTTTGACTCACTAGACTCTTCGGACTCTTCGGACTTTAAGGAGAAGCGGTGACGGAAAAGCGGATCAAAAAGATCGTGCTGGCGTATTCGGGCGGGTTGGACACGTCCGTGATGCTGCATTGGCTGAAGGACGTGTACGGCTGCGAAGTCGTCTGTTATTGCGCCGACGTAGGTCAGGGCGAGGAATTGGCCGGGCTGGAAGATAAGGCGCGGGCGACGGGCGCATCGAAGCTCTACGTCGAAGATTTGCGCGCAGAGTTTGTGCGTGAGTACGTGTGGCCGGCGGTGAAGGCGAACGCAGTCTACGAGGGCGTCTATCTGCTCGGCACGTCGCTCGCGCGCCCCGTCATCGCCAAGCGGCAGATCGAGATCGCACGCCGCGAGGGCGCGGACGCCGTCGCGCATGGCGCAACCGGCAAAGGCAACGATCAGGTGCGGTTCGAGTTGACCTACTATGCGCTTGAGCCGGACATCAAGGTGATCGCGCCTTGGCGTGAGTGGGCGTTCAAGGGGCGGAGCGATCTGCTGGCGTACTGCGAACAGCACAACATTCCCGTCAAGGCGACGCACGCCAAACCCTATTCGACCGACCGCAATCTAATGCACGTCTCTTACGAGGGCGGCATACTCGAAGACCCCTGGGCTGAGCCGCCCGCAGATATTTTCCAGTTGACGAGCGCGCCCGAAGCGGCGCGCGCCGAAGCGGAGTACATCGTCGTCGGTTTCGAGCGCGGCGAACCCGTGCGGCTCAACGGCGCGCGCCTCGACGCCGTCGAACTGCTCCAACAGTTGAACGCCATCGGCGGCGCGCACGGTGTCGGGCGCGTTGATCTGGTTGAGAACCGTTTCGTCGGGATGAAGTCGCGCGGCGTGTACGAGACGCCGGGCGTGACCATCTTGCAGGCAGCGCACCGTGCGCTCGAATCGATCACGCTCGACCGCGAAGTGCTGCGGCTGCGCGATGCGCTCAGTCTGAAATTTGCCGAAGCCGTCTATTACGGTTTCTGGTTCGCGCCGGAAACCGAGTTGCTGCGGCAGACGATTGACGCGACGCAAGGGAACGTGACCGGCGAGGTGCGCCTCAAACTCTATCGCGGCAACGCGACGGTCGCCGGCCGCCGCGCCCCGCGCTCGCTCTACAACGAACGACTGGCGACGTTCGAGGCCGACACCGTCTACGACCAGCGCGACGCCGAAGGCTTCATCAAATTGAACGCGCTCCGCCTGCGCTCGCGCGCGCAGCTTGAGCGGCAGCAGTAAGCGACCGGGGGGCATGTTTGCGAGTTGACGGCTGAGTGGGACTTGAGATTCGGTGGTGGGCGAGGGCTGAAAAGCGATGACGAAAAGCTTGCGGAACAACGTGGTGCAGGGCGGCGCACAGGCGGCGGGTGCGGCGCTCGCGGTCGTCGATGTAGACAAGATCGGGTCGGCGACGACGCAGCTGGATTTGCCGAAGACGCTGGCGGTGGTCGGCGCTGCAACGCCGACGCGTGCGGGCGACGTGGTTGTGGTGCGCGCGCTGACGGACAGCGCAACCTACAATCAGCTTGAGTTGCCGACGGGCCGGCTCGCAAAGATCACGCCGGGCGACGTGTTGGTGGGCGTGCTGGGCAGCCGGCGCGCGTTGAAAGGTTTCGTGGGCGATGTGCCGGCGCTGGTCGCGGCGGGCGACGAGTTGCACCTGCTCAACATGGGCGGCGTGATCGGTCGTTGCACGGGGCATCATTCGAGTTTGAGCGATGCGATCCGCGTCGAGGTGGTCGGGTTGGTCGCGGACGAACAGGGGCGCGTGCGCAACATCGCGGATGCGGCGCTCAAACTGCGGCCGACTTTAGGTGCGAGCGCACCGCTCGTCTTGGTCGCGGGCGCGTGTATGAACAGCGGCAAGACATTTGCGGCGACTGAGTTGATCAAACAGGCGACGCGGGCCGGCTTGCGGGTCGCCGCCGGCAAACTCTCCGGCGTCGCGTGCCTGCGCGACACGCTGAACATGGCCGATCACGGGGCGGTCGCAACCGCGAGTTTTCTTGATTGCGGTCTGCCTTCAACCGTCGGCGTGGGCGATCTCGCGCCCGTCGCCAAAGCGATCATCGCGCGCTTGAACGAGTGTGCGCCCGATCTCGTCGTCATCGAGTTGGGCGATGGCATACTCGGCGGCTACTCGGTCGAGTCGGTCTTTGCCGATGCAGAGTTGCGCGCAGGCTGCGCGGCGCTCATCTATTGCGCGTCGGATTACGTCGGCGCTTGGGGCGGCATCGAGTGGTTCGCGCGGCGCAGTCTCGCCGTCGATCTCGTTGCCGGTTCGGTCACGGACGCGCAGATGGGCGAGGACTACATCGAACAGGAGTTCGGGGTGGCGGCGGGGAACGCGCGGCGCGACGGCGCGCGGCTCTTTGAGATAGTTATGGCTAAGGTGCAAAACTCCGTCGCGCAAATAGCGGCCTGATGGCGGCCTGGTTGACGCGTGCTATGAAAATTAAAGTCGGCATCTTTGGTGGGTCGGGCTATGGCGGCGCGGAGTTGCTGCGCATCCTGCTCGCGCACCCGAACGCGGAGGTCGCGCTGGTGACGGCGCACGAACACGCGGGGCGGGCCGTGGCGGACGTGCATCGCAACCTGTACGGGCTGACCGAACTGCGTTTCTCGCGGGGCGAAGACATCGGCAAGTTAAATGATCTGGATTGCGTCTTCTTCGCGCTGCCGCACGGGCAGGCGCTCACGCTTGCGCCGCAGTTGCCCGCGACGGTCAAGGCGATTGACCTGTCCGGTGACTTTCGTTTGCGCGACGGTGCGGCGTTCCTGCAACACTACGGGCGCGAGCACACGGCGCTCGATCTACAACGCGAGTTCGTCTACGGATTGACCGAGACGAATAGAGAAGCGATCAGGCAGGCACGCCTCGTTAGCAATCCCGGTTGCTTTGCGACCGCTACGCTGCTCGGTCTTGCGCCGCTGGTCGCCGCCGGACAGCTTAACGGGCGCGTCGTCGTTGATGCCAAGACCGGCTCATCCGGCTCCGGCGCGAAGCCCGCCGCCAACACGCACCACCCGCAGCGCAGCAACTCCTTCTACGCCTACAAGCCGTTTACGCATCAACACGTGCCTGAGATCGAGCAGGAACTCGGCCGCGTCGGCGACTGGACGAGCGAGTTGATTTTTATGACGCACTCGCTGCCCGTCGCGCGCGGCATCTTCGCCTCGATCTATTGCGAGACGAAAGACGAGATGACGGCCGACGAGGCACGCACCGTCTACGCGGACTTCTATCGCGGCGCGTTCTTCATCCGCTTAGTTGACGGCTCGCCCGACATCAACTGGGTCAAGACGACGAACTTCTGCGACCTCGGTTTCGCCGCGCGCGGCCGGCAACTCGTCGTCTTCTCGGCGCTCGACAATCTCGTTAAAGGCGCGGCCGGTCAAGCCGTGCAGAACATGAACCTGATGTTCGGGCTGGACGAGACGACCGGCTTGCGGCTGCCGGGGAGCAACCCATGAGCGACGCTGGCAAGCCTTTCACGCCCGCGCCCGTGAAGCCGACCGTGGCCTACGACGTGCTGGCGCAGCTAGACATACGCGTCGGCACGATTGCGACGGTCGCAGACGTGCAAGGCTCGACCAAACTTGTGCGCCTGACGGTGGACTTTGGCGATCACCGGCGCACGATCCTCGCGGGCCTGAGGCGCGAGCGCGCCGACCCGCGCGAACTTGCAGGGCGGCAGGCGCTGTTCGTCATCAATCTCGCGCCGCGCCGGATGGCGGGCGAGGTTTCGGAAGGGATGTTGTTCGATCTCGGCTACGCGGACGGCCTCACGCCGGCCCTCGCCGTGCCCGAACGGAGCGTGCCCGACGGCACGCGCGCGGGATGAGAATGAAGATGGCCACAGCACAGACTGACAGCACGACGCAGACCGAAACAATCGCGCGCGAGGAGCAGTTTCAGCTTGCGACCTACAAGAAGATGCCGCTCGTGGCGGCGCGCGGCGCGGGCGCGTGGATCGAGACGGACGCGGGCGAGCGTTTCCTTGATCTCTACGGCGGGCACGCCGTCTGCGCGACGGGGCATTGCCATCCGCACGTCGTCGCCGCGCTTCAGGCGCAGGCCGGGCAGTTGTTGTTCTACTCGAATCTCGTCTACTCGGATGTGCGTGCGCGCGCGGCCGAAGCGTTGGTCAACCGCGCGCCCGCGCCCATGACGAAAGCTTTCTTCTGCAACTCCGGCACGGAGGCGAACGAGAACGCGATGCGGATGGCGCGCATGCGGACGGGGCGCGCAAACATCATCACCTTCACCGGCAGCTTTCACGGGCGCACGGCGGACGCGATCAGCGCGACGTTCTTAGGTCAGTACCGCGAGCTTGGCCGGCCGAACGTGCCCGGTCACTTGTGCGCGGAGTTCGGCTCGCTTGCGTCGGTCGCGGCACTCGCGGACGAAACAGTGGCGGCCGTGCTGCTTGAGCCAATCCAATCTATGGCGGGCGTGCGCGCGGCATCGCCGGAGTTCTTTCGAGCTTTGCGTGCGCTCTGCGACGAGCGCGGGCTGCTGCTCATCTTCGATGAAGTGCAGACCGGCGTGGGGCGCACGGGCGAATGGTTCTTCGCGGGGAGCGCGGCGGCGGGCGGCGTCGTGCCGGACATCATCACGCTGGCGAAGGCGTTGGGCAGCGGCGTGCCCGTCGGCGCGTGCCTGACGACGGACGCGGTGGCCGCTTCAATCAAGGAGAATGATCTCGGCACGACTTTTGGCGGCGGCATGCTGGCGATGGCGGCGGTCTGCGCCACGCTCGAAGCCATCGAGCAGGACGACATGCTGGCGAACACGCGCGCCGTCGAAGCGCATCTGCGCGCACAGTTGCGCGCCCTGCCACAGGTCGCCGCCTTGCGTGGACGCGGCATGTTGCTCGGCATCGAGTTCAAAGACGAGATCGCCGCGCAGGTACACAAGGCGCTCCTTGAACGGCGCATCATCACGGGCACGTCGAGCGATAAGCGCGTGCTGCGTCTCTTGCCGCCGCTCTGTCTGCACCCGGCCGAGATCGATCTCTTCGTGGTGGCGTTGCGCGCCGCGCTGAATTGAAGAGGGCGCGGGCGGGGTGGCTGCTGCGAGTCGTTGGTTGACGCACATGACGACCGTTCGCAAAGCACGTCTGGCAGACTGCGCGGCCATCTGGCGCGTGCATACCGATGCGATCAGGCAGCTTGCGCGGAGTCATTACACGACCGCAGAGACGGAGGCTTGGGCGGGGCCGCGCAGACCGGATGATTATGCCGAAGCGATCCGCCGGTTGGAGTTTTACGTGGCGGAACAGGCAGGCGCGCTGGTCGGTTTCAGCACGCTCAACCCGGCGAGCGGCGAGGTGGAAGCCGTCTATGTCAGTCCGGCGGCGGCGCGGCGCGGGGTCGGGTTGCTGCTCCTGCGTACGCTCGAAGCACGTGCGCGCGATTTGGGGTTGGCGGCGTTGCAACTCGACGCTTCGCTCAACGCCGTGCCGTTCTATCAGCGCGCCGGCTACGAGCGGCGGCAACAGATGAAGCACCGGCTGGCGAGCGGCGTCGAGATCGCGTGTGTGCGTATGACAAAGGAGTTGGGCGAGACTGAAGCCGGTTAAGTCACTTGAGTTATAAGCCTATGCCGAGAGATTTTCTCACGACTGCCGACTGGCCGCGCGCCGAGCTTGAACAGTTGCTCGATGTGGCGGCGCGGTTCAAGCGTGGCGCTGAAACTGCACAGACGCTCGCGGGGCGGTCGGTCGCGCTCGTCTTTTTCAATCCATCTTTGCGCACACGCGCTTCGATGCAGGTCGGCGTCTATGAACTCGGCGGGCAGGCGATTGTGCTTGAGCCGGGCGGGACGAGTTGGACGTTGGAGCACCGCGACGGCGTCGTGATGGACGGCGACAAGACGGAGCACGTCAGCGAGTTTGTGCGCGTGCTCGGTCGTTACTGTGCGGCGATTGGCGTGCGGACGTTTGCCGCCTTGCAGGACTGGAAAGCGGAGCGCACCGACCCGGTGCTCGCCGCGTTTGCGCGCCACAGCGAAGTGCCCATCATCAATCTAGAATCGGCCATGCAGCATCCGTGTCAGGCGCTCGCGGACATGCTGACGATCAGAGAGCAGCTTGGCGCGGGGCGCAAGCGCGTGCTGCTCACGTGGGCGTGGCATCCGAAGCCTCTGCCGATGGCCGTGCCGAACAGTTTTGCCCTCGCGGCGGCGCAGATGGGGCATGATCTGACCATCGCGCACCCACCCGGCTACGAGTTGGACGAAGCATTGATCCGCCAGATCAACAACCACGCGTTCGATGCGGGCGCGACCGTGCGCGTGACGGACGACGTAGAGGGCGCGTTCGATGGCGCAGAGGTCGTGTACGCGAAGAGTTGGGGCAGCAAAATGTTCTACGGCGCACCGGAGGACGACGTGGAAACGCGCACACGCTATCGCGCCGACTGGATCGTGGACGAAGCGAAGATGGCGCGCAGCGATAACGCCATCTTCATGCACTGTCTGCCCGTGCGCCGCAACGTGATCGTGACCGACGCGGTCATTGACTCGCCGCGCTCCGTCGTCATAGACGAAGCCGAGAATCGCCTGCACGCACAGAAAGCAGTCTTAACGGCAGTGACAAGTGCCAAGTGACGGGTGACAGGCAAGAACAGGTTTTTAACTTGCCCCTTGTCCCTTGTCACTCGTCACTCAACACTGTCTTTGGAGGTTTGATGAGCGAGTCACGATTCGAGCTGCTGCGGGAGGCGCTGCCGTACATTCAGCGGTTCAAGGGCAAGACTTTCGTGGTGAAGTTGTCGGGGAAGGTGACAGAGGAGCCGGAGGTGCTTGGCTCGCTGGCGGAAGAGTTGGCGCTGCTGCATCAGGTCGGTATACGTGTCTGCGTGGTGCATGGCGGCGGCAAACAGTTGACCGCTTTGGCCGAGCAGATGGGCGTGGCGCAGACGATCATCAATGGCCGGCGCGTCACGGACGATGCGACGCTCGACATGGCGAAGATGATCTTCGCGGGCAAGATCAACACGGACATTCTGGCGGCGCTACGCAATCGCGGCATACACGCTGTCGGCCTCTCCGGCGTGGACGGCAACATCGTCCACGCCGAGCGCCGGCCGCCGAAAGAGATCGTCAACCGCGCGACGGGTCTGAGCGAACACGTGGACTTCGGGCACGTCGGCGACATCATTGAGATTGACGACCGACTGTTGCGCGTGCTGCTCGATCAGGACTACTTGCCCGTCGTCTCGTCGCTTGGCGCGGACGCGGCGGGGCGCGTCTTCAATATCAACGCCGACACCATCGCCGCCGAGATCGCCGTGCGCCTGCAAGCTGAGAAACTGATCCTGCTGAGCGACGTGGACGGCATCTATCTGCGCGCGGCCGAGCCGGCGTCGAAACTCTCGCGGCTGACGGTGGCCGAGGCCGAGGCGCTCTTGCGCGACGGCATTGCGACCGGCGGCATGATCCCCAAACTGCAAAACATTATCGCCCTGCTCAAGCGCGGCGTCCGCAGCGCCCACATCATCAAAGGCTCGTTGCGCAACGCGCTGCTCTCCGAAGTCTTCACCGACGAAGGCACGGGCACGATGATCGGTGCGTAATCACTAGGGCCGCACGGCAAAGCTCACCTGAAATCTATCCCGTAAAAAAAGTTGGCGGCGCAGCCTGTCCGCGTGATCCCTTTTCACGCCGGCTTACGCGTTACGAGATAAGACCGATTTTGCTTTCGGCAAAACCGCGGCCGACGTTCTTTCTCGTTTTTCCCAACCTGACCGCAAAAAAGGAGTCTTGAAAAATGTTTCTCCCTACCAAAACCCGGCCACAGGCGCTCGTCCTCTGCGTCCTCTTCCTCCTCGTTGGCTGCCTCAGCATGCAAACTCCGGCCCTTGCCGATAACAACGACCGCCCCTTCGGCGACGTGCAGGTGCTCGCCAACGTGCCGTTCCCGCCCGGCTACCCGGAAGGCATCGCGGTCAACGGCAATAAGGTTTACGTCGCCGGCCCCGCGCGCTTTGGGAACGCTGGCGAGCCGCCCTCGAAAGTCTTCGTCTATGACACGAGCACGGGCG
>DASVQA010000049.1:0-9604 GCA_036389375.1 Pyrinomonadaceae bacterium
GCGTCGGCGGCGGTACCCGTCGGCGGTACGTATGCCGCAGCGTGAAGCTCGTCCCCGTCCGGCCAAGGAGCTTGAATAAGGAGAAACCCAACGCAATGGCTAAGACCCCACGGTTAGACAAAACGAGAGAGAAACAGAGCCAGATCGCCGCCAAGAATCGGCGCGAACTGATCGCGGCGGGGCTAAACCGGCGCGACCTCTTGAAGATGGGGCTGCTGACGAGCGCCGGCTTCCTCATCCCCAAGATGGGCTTGAGCGCACGCCCGCTCACCAGCGCCGGCTTCGTTGACAACACGCCGACGAGCCGCGCGACCAGAGCCTTCATTGAGGATATGCCGCGACTGGTCGTCAAGACGCCGGTCACGACGCTGACCGGCCCCACGCCACAGGCCGTCCCGAACACAGCTGCAGGCGAGAGCCGCACGGTGACGCACCAAGCGTTCACGCGCCTGCCCCCACAGAAACTCTACGAGGTGCATCAGAAGGCGTTTCAGGCGACAGCCTCGCCCGATCTTGCGCCCTCGACCATCTGGGGCTACGACGCCCGTTTCCCCGGCCCCCTCTTCGTCGCCCGCTACGGCGAACCGATGCTCGTGCGCCACTTCAACGATTTGCCGCTTGAGAACGGTGGGTTCGGCAAGAACTCGACGACCGTCCACCTGCACAACGGCCACACGCCGCCCGAATCCGATGGCTTCCCCTGCTACTGGAACAACGGCGGGCAGTGGTACGACCACCACTACCCGAACGTGCTCGCAGGCTTCGACTCGACGCATCCGAACCCGAACGTGTTGGGCCTGCCCGGCGACATCAACGAGTCCATGCACACGCTCTGGTATCACGACCACCGCATTGATTTCACGTCGCAGAACGTCTACAAGGGCCTCGCCGGGATGTACAACCTCTTCCACCGCGAGGACGCGCCCATCGGCGACACTGGCAACGAGAACACCGGCTTCCGCCTGCCTTCGTTCCCCGACTACGACATCAACATGGTCTTCAACGACGCCGTCTACGACGCCGACGACCAACTCGCCTTCGATCTCTTCAACCTCGACGGCATTCTCGGCGACAAGATGCAGGTCAACGGGAAGATTCAGCCCGTCTTGCACGTCAGCCCGCGCCGCTATCGCTTCCGCTGGCTCGACATGGGCCCGTCGCGCTTCTATCAGATGTTCATCACCGACCCGACAAATTTGTCGAGCAAGAAGTTCTGGCAGATTTCGACGGACGGCAACCTGCTACCCAAGCCGGTGCTCGTTGATAGCTGCCGCTTCTCGGTGGCCGAGCGCGTGGACGTGATCGTGGACTTCACAGGCTTGCAAGGCAAGACCTTCTACATCGAGAACCGCCTTGAGCAGTTCGACGGACGCGGGCCGACCGGCAAGGTCTTGAACGCGGGGCAGGGCACTTACGTCCTCAAGATCGTCGTGGACGGCCCCGTCGTGCCGGACAACAGCAAAGACCCGGCGACGATCACCAAGTTCTACGACATGCCGAGCGTGTCGGAAGCGCCGCTCGTCACCCGCACCTTCCGCTTTGAGCGCAACAACGGCATGTGGGCCGTCAACAACAAGTTCGCCAACTGCGACGACACACGCTTCCGCGTCAAGCGCAACACGATTGAGAAGTGGATCATTCAGAACAACTCCGGCTCGTGGCAGCACCCTGTCCACATCCACTTCGAGGAGTTCCAGGCACTGAAGGTCAACGGCGCGCCGCCGCCCTCGACCGGCCTCATCACGGCCGGGCGCAAGGACGTGTGGCGGCTCGAATACAACCAGCAGACGGAACTCTATTTCCGCTTCCGCGACTTCAAGGGCCGCCTACCCATGCACTGCCACAACGTCGTGCATGAGGATCACGCCATGATGGTGTTGTGGGAGATCGACGACGTGGGCGATACCAACCCGAACCCGTAGTCCAGCTAAGAAAGGAGATGCCAAACCATGAAGAGTATGGATAGAAGAAGTTTGCTGGCCCTGCTCGGTGCGGCCCCCTTCGCCGCAGGACTAGTGGCGCGGGCGGCGACAACCACCGGCACGTCGGGCGCGACGACAGGCCCCGCATCAATTGTACTCTCGCCGGCAGCCCAGCGCTCGCGCGATAAGATCAGAGAGCGTTACTTCCCGAACGTGCTGCTGACAACGCACGAGGGCCAGAAGGTGAGGCTCTACGACGACCTCATCAAAGACAAGATCGTCCTCATCAACTTCATGTATGCGAAGTGCGAGGGCGTCTGTCCCGGCATCACGACGAACCTCGTGAAGGTGCAGAAGCTGTTGGGCCCGCGCGTCGGGCGCGACATCTTCATGTACTCGTTCACGCTGAAGCCGGAGCAGGACACGCCGGAGCGCATGGCCGAGTATGCCGACATGCACGGCGTCAAACCGGGCTGGCTGTATCTGACGGGCGACGTGAAAGAGATGGAGACGCTGCGCGTCAAGCTCGGCTTCACCAACCCCGACCCGCTGCTCGACAAGGACGTGACGCAGCACATCGGTAACGTGCGCTACGGCAACGAGCCGCTGCAACAGTGGGGCGCTTGCCCCGGACTGGCCAAGCCTAGCTTCATCGCCGAGTCCATCGGTTGGGTTGACTGGCCGAAGGCAGAGAAAGGAGTTCGCAAATGATGAGGACAGTTCTGAAGAAGGAAATTCTCGCGCGCCTGCTGGCGCTCGGAGCCGCGGCGCTGCTCCTGCCCGCGCTCGCGCTCGGTCAGGCAAAAGTGGCGGCCAGCTACGACCCCTCCGCGGCCATTGAGGTCGCGCTCAACGACGGCCCCACGGGCGTCGCCAGCGACGGCGTCAACCTGTGGGTCACTAACCAGTTCGCCGGCAACGTCATTAAGCTCTCGCCGAGCGGCAGCATCCTCGGCACGTTTAAGGTCGGCAACAACCCGACGGGCGTGGCCTGCGACGGGCAGAACGTCTTCGTGGCGAACCACGAGGATGGCACTATCACGAAACTCGCGCTCGACGGCACGACCGTCGGCACGTTCAAGGTCGGCGCAGGGCCACAGGCCGTGCTCGTCGTCGGCGGAGCCGTCTTCGTGGCGAACGACAAGGACGACACCGTGACGAAGCTCTCTGCGAGTGGCGCGGCCGTCGGCACGTTCGGCGTAGGCCGCCGCCCCGTCGCGCTCGCCACCGACGGCACGAACATCTACGTAGCCAACCACAAGAGCAACAACGTGACGAAGCTGTCGCCCGCAGGCGCGGTGCTCGCCACTTATCCGGCCGGCGACGGCCCGCAGGGGATCGCCTTCGACGGATCGAGCCTCTGGGTGTCGAACTTCTTCGACGGCACAGTGATCAAGATGAGTCCGGCGGACGGCACAGTGATCGCTAAGACGCGCACGGGCGACGGGGCGGCGGGCATCGCCGTCAACGGCGGCGACATCCTCGTCGTCTGCAACGGCGACAACTCGCTCGCCGTCGTCAGTTCTACCGGCGCGGTCTCGCAGACGATCAAGGTCGGTCAGAGTCCCTACAACGTCGCGGTTGCAGGCGGCGGTGTGTTCGTGACCAACTCAGGCAGCCATTCCGTTTCGCGCCGCTAGTCAAAAGCCGCCGCCGCAAAACCTTGCTGCGGCTGATTAACCCTCCACTAACACACTCGCATCTCCCGGCAGCCGCAAACTGCCGGCTGTCGGGAGACGCGAGCATCTGCCACCAAAGTCCTAATGCAAAAAGCGCCGCGCCGAGGCGGCGGCAGAGGTTAATAATGAACGCCATACTACTGTTAGGTATGCCCGGTGGGAGCGAGATGCTCATCGTCCTCTTCGTAGTGCTGCTGCTGTTCGGCGGGTCGCGCCTGCCGCAACTGGCCAAAGGCTTGGGCGCGAGCGTCAAGGAGTTTAAGAAGGGCGCGGCCGAGGGGCGCGACGGCGACGCGGCGGAACTCGCTGCGCCGCGTCGCTTGAGCCTGCACGCCGGCGGGCCGAACGGCAGCGGCGCGGGCGAGACCGCGCGCGCGCGTTACGCCTCCGGCGGAGGACGCTAAGCGTTGGCGCGTGCGTACGCTTGAGCGCCAGCTTGTAAGCGAAATAGGAGAACTAAAGTGTTACCCGTCTCTATCCCCGTAGCCGTCGGCTTCCTTGAATCCATCGGGACATCCGAACTGTTGCTCATTCTCGTTGCGGCGCTTGTCATCTTCGGGCCGCGCAAGCTGCCGGAGTTGAGCCGCTCGCTTGGTCGCGGCATTAGCGAGTTCAAGCGCGCCTCCGACGAGTTCAAGCAGACGTGGGAACATGCCGCCGACACGGAGCGTGCAGCGGGCGTGGCCGCGACTGCTGCTATGCCGCCCGCCGAACAGCAACCAGCCGAAGTTTCCGGCGCAGCGGTCGAGGCCGCGCCGATGAGTGCGCCGGCCGAGCAGGCGCGCGTCGCCGCTTAACGACGCCGGCGCAAGCGGCGCAACTGAACCCTCGATTTTTAAGCGACTAAGCCGCGCCTTCTCGAAACATAAGGCATCTGGCGACGGCGAGTCGAAATCAAGTCGCATATGAACGACGCAGAAGCCGTCTGGTCGCAGAGGTGCGCTTGCCCCCCAACGCGGATTGAAAGTCCGCCAATCCCCGGAGATAAAAGATGAAAAGATTTACAAGTCATTCTAAACGCGCGAGCGGCCAGCACCCGTCCCGCAAGTTGTATCGTTTCGCCCGGCGCGCAAGTTACGCCGCGCTCGTCGCTCTGATCGCGTTCACATACAGTTATCTTCCTTCGCTGACGAAACCGGCGCACGCGCAAGCGCCCGCGATCAATAACCCGCCGGTGCTCCCACACTCGATTCTCGTCTTCCCGCAGCGCGACTTTGTTTCGGCGAGCGGCTTTGCGGCGGCCGACACTGTCATTGTCAAAGTAGTGCATCCAAACGGCACGACTCTTAGCTCGGACGCGCGTGTGCCACAGGACGATCCAACCACGCCCGACTTCGACGGCATCGTTGAGATCAACCACCCCGGTGGCGGTTGCTGGGTCGGCACAACCCCCGACATTCGCCCCGGCGACCGCGTGCAGACTTGGGCGACCAACGGCGCGACCGGCGTTACCGTCATTGACGAGACGACCGTGCAGAACGTCGTCGCCAAGCGCCCCGTCATCGTGCAGCACGCGACGGGCGGCTTGAGCAACGGCATCATCCAGATTCACGGCACGGCGACGGGCTTAAACGCCAACGGCACGGCGAACACCACGCCGCTCCCCATCACCGAACTCGAACAGCGTCTAGTCGCACCACGCGATGCCTTTGATGTGAACGGGCGTCGCACGTTGCGCGCGGCCGGCGGCGTCGCCCCGGCGAAGCCCGGCGACGGCACACTCAATTACGACCCCATTGATGCCACCAACCCCAACGGCATCAACTGGACGGCCACCTATTCAAGTCTGGACGAAGCGGACGTGCTGCGCGCCGATGGCGCGGAGGCGCGCATCATGTGGCTCGGCGCTGGTGCAGCCGGCGCGGAAGGCACCATCTACGAGATCGGCGCGGGTATCCTCGCCGGCCCCTCCGCGCCCTGCACCGCTCCGCTCGAAGTGCTACCGCCGCCGCCCGGCAGCGAACTGATTCCGCCTTCGACGCCGACCAACCTTACGGCCACCGTCAACGGCTCGAACACCGTGCATCTGACGTGGACGGCCGCCACCGATAACGTCGGCGTGACAAGCTACGGCATCTACCGCAACGGCGTGCCGATTGACAATGTCAGCAACGCTGACGGCTCTGCGCCTGCGCCCACAGTTTACGACGATTTCAACGTCGCGCCCGGCGTCTACACCTACACGGTTGATGCGGCCGATGCCGTCGGCAATCGTTCAAATCAGTCCAACGCGACGAACGCCGCCACCACATCGCAGAGCGCGGGGAACTTCCCTGTGTGCGGGACGCCGATAGTTGAACCTTGCATCAGTGAATTGCCCGCCGATCCTGTCCAGATCATCGGCTTCCCGGCGCGCGACTTTACGTCTGCGAGCGGTTACCAGCCGGACGATCAGGTGACGGTGCAGGTCATTCGCGACGGTCTTGTCATCAGCACCTCGTCCGTCATCCCGGTTGACGATCCGACCACGGCCAACTTCGACGGCATTGTCGAGGTCAATCACCCCGGCGGCGGCTGCTGGCAGGGCGTGACGCCCGATATCCGCACGGGCGACATCATCCGCCAGATCGCTTATGCGCCCGTGACAGTCAATGGCAGCACCAGCCTTGCGATCCGCCGGATCGATCAGACGCCGGTCGCCAACATTAGCGTCAAGCGCCCCGTCATCGTGCATGCGGCGACACCGGGCTTGAACGACGGCGTTATCGAAATTCACGGCACGGCCATGACCCCAAGCGGCGACCCCATGCCGCTCGGCAACATCGAGCAACGCCTCGTCGCACTGCGCGACAGCTTCGACTTTAACGGGCGGCGCACCCTGCGCGCCGGCGGCGGCAGCACCGACGGCACGTTTATTTACGACGCGGTCAACAATGCGGACGGCATCAAGTTCACCGTCACCTACAGCCGCCTGAACGAGAACGACGTGTTCCGCGCCGTCGGCGGGACGACTTCGACGGGGCGCACCTTCCCCGGCGCGGAGTCGCGCATCCTGTGGCTCGGCGACCCGGCGGCGGTCGCGCCCGGCATGACCATCTACGAGAACTCTGCCGATACCATCTCAGGCCCTGCGGCGGGCGCTTGCTTCGCCCCGCTTGAGCAGCTTGATATAAACCCGCCGACCGTGCCCACATTGACGGCGGTGCGGGTGGGCGCAAACTCGGTACAGCTTAACTGGTCAGCCGCGCTCGACGATGTTTATGTCAACGGTTATGGCGTCTACCGCGATGGCGTGCGGATCCGCAACGTCAACGGCTCGACGCTCAGCTACCTTGATCAGAACGTGCCGGCGGGCAACCACACTTACGCGGTGGATGCAGTTGACTCTGCCTCGCCCAACATTTACTACACGTCGCCCCAGAACAATCCCAATGCCAGCCCGACGCCCAGCCCGACGCCGACTCCCAACACGCCCGATCCGATCATTCAGGGGCTTGAATGGGGCAACCGTTCGGCGCTCTCAAACGTGGTCTCCAACCCGCAGCCGGACGTGCTCGCGCCTTCAACGCCGGCCAACCTCGTCGCCACTGCGAACTCCGCCACGAGCAGCGTGACGCTGACATGGACGGCTGCGACCGACAACGTCGGCGTGGCGAGCTACCGCCTCTATCGCAACGGCGTGGCGCTTACGCCCGACGTAACGGGCACGCCGCCCGCCACGACCTTCACCGACGCGGCCCTTGCGCCCGGCACTTACACCTACACGGTGGACGCCGCCGACTCGTCGGGTAATCGCTCCGCGCAATCGGCGGCAGCCACGGCCATCGTCACCGCCGTCGCCGACACGATCGCACCGACGACTCCGACCAACCTCGTCGCCAACACGCGCGACATCTACACCAGCGCGGTTGCGCCCGCCATCGGGCCGCAGGACATACTGCTGACGTGGACGGCCGCCACCGATAACGTCGGTGTGACGAGCTACGGGATCTATCGCCGCGTCTCGGCTTCGGCGGCTGCTCCAGCCGGCGCGTTCACGAAGATCGCCGATCTCGGCGCTGGCGTCTTGACCTACACAGACGTAAGCATTGCGCCCGGCACATATGATTATGCGGTGGACGCTGCCGACACGGCGGGCAACCGCTCTGCGCAGTCCGCGCTCGGCTCGGCCGCTTCGGTCAGCGATGCGCCGGTCGCGCCGCACTCGATCATCCCGTTCCCGCAGCGCGACTTCGTCTCTTCAACCGGCTACGCCGTCTCGGAAGGGCCAGTCGTCGTCTCCGTCATACGCGGCGGGCGCGTGCTCTCGACTTCGACGCCCGTGCCAGTGGTTGAAGACCCGGCCACGCCCGGTTTCGGTGCGGTCGAAGTCAACCATCCCGGCGGCGGCTGCTGGAACGTGCTGACGCCAGACCTACGGCCGGGCGACATCGTCCGCTTCACGAACGCGCATGGCGTCCCCGATCAGACGACGACCGCCAACGTGACCGCCTTCCGCGCCACCGACAAGAAACTTGACGACACGGCGCTCCCGGCGGGCACAGTTCAGACGCACGGCACAGCGCAGGACGCAGCCGGCAATCCGCTCGCGCTCGACGCGGTCGAGAGTCGTTTGATCGCATCCTCTGCCAATCCGTTCAGCGTCAACGGGCGGCGCACCCTGCGCGCCGGCGGCGGCAGCACCGACGGCACGCTCGCTTACGATCCCGTTGACCCTGTCACCAACCCGAAGGGCACGAACTGGACGGCGACCTTCACGGGTCTCAGTTCGGCGGACGTGACGCTCGCCATTGCCTCGGAGTCGCGCGGCGTGTGGCTTGGGCGCGACCCGCTCGCGCTCACCGAGTTGACCATCTTCGAGAACGGCGACGGTGTTGTGGGCGGCCCCTCCGCGCCCTGCACCGCACCGGCCGAAGCAGGCCCGGCCGCGACCTTGAACCCGACCAGCGTTGACTTCGGCAACCTGTCGGCTCCGACGAGCGGCGCTGCCATCGCCTCCGACACGCGCCTTATCACGGTGACGAACACGGGCGCAGCCGATCCGTTCGGCTCTGCGACCTTGAACATCACAGGCTTGCGCGTGCTCGGGTCGAGCGACTTCTCGATTGCGGCCGAGAACTGCAACGCGCGTGCGTTCGCCGCGAACGGTTCCTGCACCGTGAGTGTGAAGTTTGCACCGACGGCGCAAGCCGCGCGCGCAGGGCAGTTGGTCATCTACGACAACGCCAACAACAGCCCCTTCCAGATCGTGCCGCTCGCCGGCAACGGCATCGTGTCGAACACGATCTCGGTCACAGCGCCGGATCATAGCTTCGACATCCCGGCCGTAATCGGCTTTGTCCGCAACGCGCAAGGCTCGATTATCGACACGACTGCCAGAGTCGAACTCATCTGGACGGGCACAGGCGCGATCAGCAAGTACGAACTTCAGTACACCAACAACGGCGGCACGACATGGTTACCCGTCTCGTTGGCGTCTCCGACCGCGACGCGCGCCGTGATCGATCTCAGCATGGGCACGTTCGCCGCACCGAAGAACTACCGTTTCCGCGTCCGCGCCTACGACGCCAACAACGCGGCCGGCAGCTTCGTGACCGGCGCGCAGTTCGGTCTGTCTTCGGCCGACGACGGCTTAAGCAACACGGTCACATATCAGGGCAGTTGGCAGACGGCCACCCTCGCCGGCGCATTCGGCACGGGCAGCACGGTGCATTTCTCGACCTCTAATGGTGCGCGCGTCAACCTGAACAAGGTGACTTACGTCAACGCCAGCTACGTCGCGTTTGTCACCACGCTCGGGCCCGACCGAGGCCTCGCCTCAGTCTCCATCGACGGGGCTGCGCCGGTCACGATTGACCTGTACTCGGCAACGCTCAAGACGGCGCAGGTCGTCGTCGAGCGCAACATCACGCCGGGGCAGCACACCGTGACCATCACCGTACTCGGCCAGCGCAGCCCGGCGTGCGTCGGGACAAGTTGCGGCACACGGGTCGATATAGACTCGTTCCTCCTGCTCCGCTAAAGCAGGGCGGGGCTGCGGCAATTAACAAAGCGGCGGCGGGC
>DASVQA010000050.1:0-2787 GCA_036389375.1 Pyrinomonadaceae bacterium
GGCGTGGTCTGACTGTTTTTAGTTGAGCTTGGCTGTTGCACTGGCGGGCGGGCGGCGACCGTTTGCGCCGACTTCGCCCTCTGTTGTGCTCCGCCGGGCGGCACTAGCCCGCCCGCGAACACCGCCAGCGCCAGCAGCAGCCCGACGAAGTGCCTGATGCGTCTTGTCGTCTGTCTCATGGCTTGCGCTCCTCTCTCGGGTGTCGCAGTCGCACGGGGTCTTGCGACCCGGCTAGTTGCGTGTCTGATCCTCAGCCCCTGTGCCGGCCGGACGCGGCTGATGCGGCGACGGGAAGAACGGGAACGTGAGCGGGATCGGCACCTCGTTCGAGTTCACGTTATCCGTGATGCCGCCGGCCGGTTGGTTGGCGATGAAGAAGAGGAGCGTGTCCACCACGTCGTCGCCGGGTCGCCGCCCGTTGGGGAAGCCCGCGTAATTGGCCGTCGAGTAAATCTCTTCGCCTTGCCCGAGCGAGGGATTGGCCGTGTTCAGATTCAGGCGCAGCATGTCGCCGCGCACGACGGCGACGGACGCCAGAATGTTGATGTTCGCGTCGTTGGTGCCGAGCGCCCTGAGCGAAGCGACAATGTCGCCGGCAAAGCGGCCGCTGGCGTCGTCCACGCCGGTGGCGGCGTTGAACTCGTCTTTACGGGCGAAGGGAATCAGCACGGCGTTGACCGCCGGGATGCCATTGCGGTCAAGCGTCACCCAGCGCCCGAAGCCGACCGCCGGATAGCTTGCGCCGGGCTTCACCTGATCGGGCGAGGCGACGAAGAGTTGCGGGCTGCGCCGTTGCAGGACGCCGTTGACGCCGACCTCGGCCAGATTGTTATTGCCGGCCGCCGCCGTGAACAGCGACTTCGGCAGCGACAGCACGATATTCATGATGTTGTAGCCGGCGAACGAATCGCGCCCGCGCTGGAAATTGGCCAGCGCGTTGTTGACGCAAGTGTTGTCGGGCGGATTCTGGGCGGCGATGCAGGCGCGCAGGGCGTTCGTGGCGGCCGAGAAGGCCGGGATGTCGAAGTTGAAAGTGTCGTCGCGCATCCCGGCGAAAAACCTGACGCCGGTGCTGCCCAGATTGGTGACGGTCGCGGCGGGCGGGCAGTTGGCCGTGCCGGCGATACAGACCGAAGGTGGCGTGGAAGGCGCGGTGAACGTCTGCCCGTCCATCAACGTGATGGTGGCGGTCTGCGGAGCGGTTGCGCCGGTGCGCCGCGAGAAGGTGACATCAATAAAGCGGTCGGGGCGCGGGTCGCCGTTCAACTCAATCTCGAACCGATAACGTACGGATGGATCAAACTGGCCGAAGTTGTTGTTCTCGCCGGCCGCGATGAAGCCGCGTGATGTAAGTGCGACGACGACCCGCGTGTTGTCCGTCGGGTCTAGAAAGGCGTAGAGGTCTGCGCCGTCTATGGATTGATCGGAACTATTATAGGGCGCGTCGCCGTGATCGGCGGCGTTCAGCGGCGGCGCGGGGGTCAGAAACACCGCCAGCGCGAGTGTAAGCACGAGCGCGGCCAGCGCGGCCCCTCGGGTGCGTGTGCGCAACATAGTTTTCTCCTTAAGTCAGGATGGTGTGTGTCAGACAAATAAAAGCCGTGCCCCCACAGCGCGAGAAAGCAGCGGCTAACGAGGGGTGCAGATGTGTGCTGAAGCGGACAGAACGATTCGCCTTGCATTAGCGCACAGCCGAGACCAGCGGCCTACTTGTCGTCGGCGCGCGACAGCAAAAAGCATTTGTCAGGTGCTTGAAGCAGGCGCAATCTTACCCAAGTCGGTGTTTTTGTCAACAGATATTGTACGGGCAGCGCCGGGCCAATGGATTTAATGCGCGGGTTGCACGAGCACTGTATTGACAAAAATTATGCGCAGGCTCTAGCATCCCCCACCATTTCAACAGTGTGCTGCTTGACTGAAGAATTATCAGGCCGCCACAACAACCGCTCCGGCCCTTGGCAACGTAAAGCGATTACCATGCGACAGGTCGCGCCCAAAGTTTATTGTCTGCTGCTGCTCAGCACCGTCTGTCTTATCAATCAGGCGTGCGGCGGCTACTGGGCGCGCCCCGTTGTGACGCCCGCGCCCGTCGTGCCGCCAGCCGCGCCGCTCCCCAATGATGAAGAACTGGTGGCGGGCACGATCCGTTTCCTCGAAGAACGCGTGCAGGCAGACCCGCTCGATTTCATCGCCTACAACAAACTCTGCGGCTACTACCTGCAACGCCAGCGCGAGACGGGCGATGTGCAATACCTTGCGCTGGCGCAACGCGCGGCCGAGGCTTCGCTCAAAGCTATCCCCGCCGCGCAGAATCCCGGCGGCCTCGCCGCGCTGGCCCGCGCCCAGTTTACCGCCCACGAATTCGCGGCCGCGCGCGACGCCGCCCAACAGTTAACCGCGCTTGAGCCGCGCAAGAGCTATCCCTATGAACTGCTCGGCGATGCGCTGCTGGAACTTGGCGACTATGACGCGGCGGCGCGCGCCTTCGCCCAACTCGAACAGTTAAGCGGCGCGAAGAGTCTGAGTGTGAACCTGCGGCGCGCGCGGCTGGCGCAACTGCACGGGCAGACCGACGAGGCGCGCACGCACTACCAGATCGCGCTCGCGCTGGCGCTTGAGCCTGTCCCGCCGGATCGCGAGTCGGTCGCGTGGTGTCGCTGGCAACTCGGCGAGGTTGCGTTCGGGCAGGGCGATTACGCTGAAGCGGAGCGGCAGTACGGGGCCGCGCTCACAACTTTCCCTGACTATTATCGGGCGGTCGCCGGCTTGGGGCGGGCGCGCGCCGCC
>DASVQA010000051.1:0-49483 GCA_036389375.1 Pyrinomonadaceae bacterium
TGCTGCCTGAACTGCAAAGGCACAACTTCATGGTGGTCATACACAGTCTCTGGGCCATGGGCGAGCCGCTGCAAAGCGTTAATCAGACGTGCGCCAAAGTGCTGCACGTGCCCGGCCTCGACGAGCCGAGCCTCAAGCCACTGTTCAGCCGGGATGCGGGCAACGGACAAGCACAGGGACGACGGGGTGTGTTGATTCTGGATCAATTCGAGGAGGTCTTTAAGTACCATTCCGACCGCACCTACTTCAATCAATTCATCGAACTGCTCTGCGCCTTGATCAATGACGACAGCATCAACCTCCGCATCGTGTTCTCGATGCGCGAAGAGTTCCTCGGCGAGTTGAGCATCTTCGATAACCGCATCCCCGATCTCTTCAACAACTATTACCGACTCAAGTACCCGCACAAACACGAGGCTAAAGAGATCATCAGGCGTACGAGCGCCCTCGCCCAATACGCAGGGGCCGACGGCCAGCCCGCTGCCGTCAAGGTAGATGAAGAGAAGTTGCTCGATCTGGTCGAGGACTTGTCGGTCTTTGAAGCCGACTCCGCGGCCACCACCAGCAGGGCGGGCAACGGCGCGCGCAGTCACGCCGCCGTGCGGCGCGATTACATCATGCCCCCGTATCTACAGATCGCTTGTCAGCGCCTGTGGCGGCGGCAGTTTGACGTGCTCGCGCCCCCCGATGCCACGCCTGCGGCGGACGCAAAGCATGATTTCCTCGCCCGCTATCAACCGGGCCAAGCGCGCGCCGAACTCAACTCATTCTGCCGTGAGACGCTTAATGCCCTGCCTGATCCGCAAAAGGAATTGGCCGCCGAGGCCTTCGACTTCCTGGTCACGAAGAAGGGGGCGAAGATGGCCTACGAGGTCTCAGATCTGGCGGATAAGATGGAGGTGGACGAGACAAGGCTGCGGCGCGTGCTCATGGGGTTGAGCGAGCCGGACAAGCGCATCCTGCGCAAGAGCGGCCCTGAAGATGCACAGTGGTATGAACTCTACCACGACATGTACAGCCCGTTCGTGGACGAGTGGAAGCGGGAATACCAGAAGATGAAGAAGGCGCAGCTTCCACGCTGGCTAAAGGAAGCTGCTGCAACTGCCGCCGGCGCACTCATTGTCATCACTTTGCTCGCCGCTATTTGGTATCTCGTTGTGCAGCCGCCGCGTTACATGGCCACGCTGCGCTCTGCCGACCTCAGCAACCTAAAGAGCTATAGCGCGGCGCAGGCCGCCTACCTCGGCCTGCAACGGACTCTGCTCTACAGTGGTCGGGGGCAGCAGTTGTGGGCTGAAGCGTGGCAACGGCGCGCGCGGAAAGCGGCACAGAGCGAGTTGCGCGACGAAGCCCTGCTGGCTTGGCTCGAAGCCGCCGCCGCCAGCCCCGCGACGGCGAACACGCCGCTTGCCCGCGCGTCCGAACTGCTCGGCGAGGATTATCCGAACCTGCACGCCACGTTCCGGCAGGAGCAGATGACATCCAAGCCACTCTTTAGCGCCAACGGCAGGCTCGTGCTGACGCAGAATCAGGATTGGCAGATAACTCTGTGGCAGCCCGAAACCGGAGAACAACTCACACCGCCGGTTGACCTTGCCTTGCTTAAAGAGGATGAAGCGGCGCGCGCGGCCCATAAAGCCAACCGCGAGCGCGGGCGGCAGACGATAAGTGGGCTGCCGAATCAGAGCCGGGCCGGGCTGACGGAAGGGCCGTGGGCCGCGTCAGCAAATACGGGGGCGGAAGACCAGACGATAACGAGATTTTATCTGGATATACAAACGTTAGCCGATAATGCGGCGCTGGGTAAACTGGTCGGCGGCGTGGTGACGGTCAGGCGGCGCTCAAACTATAGCACACGGATATTTGAGCGTTGGGATAGATTCTATCTTTGGCGCGCGACGACGGGGCAGTTGGTCATACCACCTATCACGCTCACAAAAAGAGGTATGGAAATTGGCCCCGTGCTCACGCGTGTTGGCGAACCCTTCTTCAATTTAAGTCCGGACGGGCAATACATCGCGCTTAATCTGGCTGGTTCGCAAGTCACGATTCATAAAGTGTCAGCTTCGGTCGAAGAATTCAATAACACCCAGCGGCCGTTAGGAAATATCAGCGCTTTGGCCTTCAGTCTCGAAAACGACATAGTGGTCACGAGCGACCAATCAGGTGCAGGGAGCAAGAATACTTTGGTGAAGCGTTGGGGGCTGCCTGAACTGTTTAGTACGCCGCCGGGCCAGTACACGCCCGCGCAGCGATCAACCGTCGGTGCTATCAACACAATCATGCTTAGTCCTAACGGCAGAAGCTTCGTCACCGTCAAGGACAATAATCCTGCTTCTCTCTGGGATACTGCCAGCTTGCAGGAAGATGAGTTGAAGAAGCTGGCAATAGACTCCGACATAACGGTGCGCGGTGTGACGGACAAAGGCGAATTACTGCTTGAGCATAGCGAATGGCAGGGCGATGGTAGTAGCCAATTACGGTTGGTAGATCGTGACAACACGGTGTTGGCTGGCCCCTTCAATGCGTCGAGTGGGCTTAATGACGTGTCAATTAGTCCGGATGGCCGCTACTTTCTCGCCACCACCACAAAAGACGGCACGGCACGGCTCTGGCGACTCCCGATGCTCAGGCCGCAAGGGCGGCTATTAACCGAGCCGCCCGGCCGATTTGTTGATGTGGCCGCGAGCACGGACGGGCGCATTATCGCAACCTCGCATTCGAACAAAGCGGTCACGTTGTGGGCTAACACGGGCAGTGAAGTGACGCGCACAACGAACGCTTTGGCGGCGGGGCCGGCCGCCACGCCGGAAGCCTACTGGGTGCAGGAAGACTGGCCACAGGATTACATGGCCAGAACTGAAGCGCCGAGCCTCGTGCTCAGTGCCGATGGGCGCTGGCTGGCGCTGCGTGTGCGCCCAGAGCTCGTGGTTATTCGTGACCGCACTTCGACGCAGGATTATCAACTGCGCCACCCGGCGGGGAGCACGGTGGCGTTGATCGTGATCGCCCCGGACGGCAAGACGGCATTAACGACTGATAATAAAGGCATCCTCCGTACATGGCCGCTCATGCCCGAGCAATTAGCTCCGGGCGGTACACCTGCGCCGACAAAGCTGTTTGGCCGCAGGTTGAAGTTCACTTCTGACGGTAGCTATCTGATCGCAACTACGGCTAATTATCTAAGCGAGTTGATGGCTTGGCGCTGGCCGTCGTTCGACGAGGTTGCCTTGCCTGCTCAGCCTAGAGTAATGATACGAACGTTGCGTCTGTTCGGTAAGAGATTGATCGTTGGTTACGCTAACGGCAGTGTGCGCATCTGGGATCTGGCTGAGAATAAGCCCCCTCTTTTATTGCAGACGCAGAGCGGTGTCGAGGCGGTCGCGCTCAGCCCGAACGGCAGCAGAGCGTTGATCGGTAATGAGGACGGCACAGTGTCCTTATGGAATCTCATCGGGCCGGGGCAGCCCAAGAAATTGGGTCGTGAGGATTATCGGGGCGGCAGCGGAGAGATCAAGGCCATCGAATGCGAGGCGGACGGTCAGACGGCCCTGATTATTACGAACGCGTGGGTTCATGGTTTAGGCTATGATCAGGATGGACTGCATCCGTTGGACTCGCGCTACATCGGCATATCGTGGTTAGCACCCTTCGCGCGGGACGGGCACAGCTTTCAGTTCTTACTAGGGCTGGATGAGCAAACGATCAAAATCGGCAGCTTGAATCTCGATCAGGAGCCGCCCCGCTCGCCCTTACTAACGCAAGCGCCGCAACAGTTACTCGACGAATGGGAGCGCCGGCTTGGTTATTCATTCGTCCTTGGGCAGCCTATCGGCAAATACGCAGATATACCAGCACGTTCAGCCCCTGAGCGCTGAAGCCGCCGCTGGCTTGCGGCGGACGCACACACCGCCACGCAGTCTCTGCTGCAAATCAGCCGGGTTGCGCTATCTGATACCTGCCGAATGATCCGCTTTGACTATTGTTGACCCTGCGCGTATCCGTTGAAAGCCGGCGGCGGTGGCGGTTGCTCGAATGAGGCGTAGTTGAGCGCGAGTTGGGTGCTTTTCTCGATCTGCATGCGGTCGATTGCACGGATCAGCATGACCGCGAGCGCGGCGGCGACGATGCTTAAGAGATCGGTGATCAGGCCGAACCATGCGGTTGCGCCGGCCGCCTCTTTGTTGTCGCCGATGCGCCAGTAGATGTTGCTGGCGACGTTTGAGGCGATCCAGAAGCCCCACCACCAGGCGACAAGCGGCGCGCGCGTGTCGGCCGTAAAGGATAGCCCACCGATGCCGGCCGCACTGTCCCCCGGCTTGCTCCAACGCCAGATTTCGCGCACGGCCTGAAAGGGGCGCACAAGGTTCAGGAACGGAATGAAGAAAGAGCCGACGGCCCAGCCCGGTGAACCGTCAAGCCCACGCGCGCCGAGCGCAGGCAAGTTGCTGTAAGCGCGATACAGCCAGAGCAGGAAGAAGATGATCGTCGTGACGTAAACCAGAAAGTTGAGCACCGCCAGACCCGCCTGCACAAGCACAAGCGGCGACGCGATGTCGCCTTCCAGACTGGCCAAATCCTGAGTGTTCGCCGGCCCGCTGACCTGTGCCACGTGCACCAGGGCCGAGCAGGCATCGACGAGCGCCCCGAGGGCGAGCAGGATGATGGCTGCGAGCGCCAACGTGTGACCGGCGCGAAACGGGACGCGATTTGATTGAGTGTCCATCATGAGGAGATTCTCTGGGCCATGAAGGGCAGACAAGTTAAGGCTAATCGCCCGCGGCCGGCGCAGGCTCGCGCGCGGTCAACTCGCGCCACGTGAGCGGCTGCGCGCCGTCGTCGAGACGCACCATCGAGATGCAGCCGGGCACGGGGCAGACCAGATAGCAGAGGTTGCAGCCGACACACTCGGCCTCGTCCACGATGGGGAAACGCTTGCCATCAATCTGCGTGAAGGGGATGCACTGGTGCGCGCCGTCCTCGCAGGCGATGTGGCAGAGATTACACTGGATGCACTTGGCGTGATCGATGCGCGCCACCGTCTTGTAATTGAGATCGAGGTTGCCCCAATCGGTCAGCCGGCCGACGCTGTGCCCGATGATCTGATTCACGCTCGCCAGTCCCTTGTCGTCCAGATAGTTCGACAGACCATCGATCATGTCTTCGACGATGCGATAGCCATAGTGCATGACGGCGGTGCAGACCTGCACGGTGGTTGCGCCGAGCAGCAGAAACTCGGTTGCATCGCGCCACGTCGAGATGCCGCCGATGCCGCTAATCGGCACGCCCACTTCCGGGTCGCGCGCCAGTTCCGACACCATGTTGAGCGCAATCGGCTTGACGGCCGGGCCGCAGTAGCCGCCATGCGCGGCCAATCCGTTGACGTTCGGATGCGGGATCATCGTGTCGAGGTCAACACCCATGACGGAGTTGATCGTGTTGATGAGCGAGAGCGCGTCTGCGCCGCCGCGCACGGCCGCGCGCCCCGGCGGGTTGATGCTCGTCACGTTCGGCGTGAGCTTGACGATGACGGGCAAACGCGTCGCCTCCTTCACCCACTCCGTCACCATGCAGGTGTAATCGGGCACTTGCCCCATCGCCGCCCCCATGCCGCGTTCGCTCATGCCGTGCGGGCAGCCGAAATTCAGTTCGACGCCGTCCGCGCCCGTGTCTTCAACCTGTTTGGCGATCTCGTGCCAAGCCTCGCGCTTCGATTCGACCATGAGCGAGATGATCAGGGCGTGCTTCGGATACTTGCGCTTGCACGCGCGGATTTCGCGCAGATTGACTTCGAGCGGGCGGTCGGTGATGAGTTCGATGTTATTGAGACCGATCATGCGTTGCGGCCCATGATCAATCGAGGCGAGGCGCGAGCAGACGTTGCGGATCGGCTCGCCCAGCGTCTTCCAGACCGCGCCGCCCCAGCCCGCGTCAAACGCACGCTCGACCATCGAACCCATGTTCGTCGGCGGCGCGCTCGCCAGCCAGAACGGGTTCGGCGATTTGATCCCGGCAAATTCAACACTCAGATCGGCCATTGCTCACACTCCTCAAAACGTGAAAATTGATCTTCAGCCAGCGCCGCTAACCGGGCGCGCTCTAGGCCGGCTCCAACACGCGCCCCGATAACCAGAACGAGCCGCTGACGATGCCGCCCGTCGTCAGATAACCGGAGAGCAGGTCGGGGTCGGCCACCATGTCCAATTCACCGCCGAGCGTGCGCAGGTGCGCCCAGCAGAACTCGCGCTCCGAGGTCGGATTAGTGATGAGTGCCGTATCGAGCACGCGGGCGGTGAAGATGGCATGCGCCTGCGGCGGCTCGGTTGATTCGCCCGAGGCGGCGTTGAAGAGGCCCGCCGGGATAAACGATTCGGCGGCGTACTTGAGCGTGCCGGTCTGCGCGGCTTCGTAGCTCTCTTCTGATTCGTAAGCCTTCAGCTCGTGCGCGAACGCGGTCAACTGCACCGCGCAGATCGAAGGCACGACCACCCCGCCCGTCAACTCGTAATCCGGCGCGTCGAAGACGAACGGATACGCGCCGCTCTCCGGCTCTGCGTCGGCCGGATCGGCCCAGCCGTGAAAAGCGCCGTCCAGTATGGACGACTCCGGGCGCGGCACGCGCGCCGTCAACCCGACGCGCATGCGTGTCTGCCCCGCGTAGTGTGGATTGAGTCCGACCACGTCGCCCGCCGCGTCCAACTGCATCCACAATTCTATGCCCGCACCGGGCGACCAGCGCACGTAAGTGCCGCTCGCGGTCTGTATATCAGTGCCATGCTCCAAGGCCTTCAGCGCGAGCGCTTCAAAGTCGGCCTTCGACTCGACCAGAAAACCTAAATCGGACATGTGACTTGGCATGATGAAGCAGCGACAAGTGACGAGCCGGGACAAGTCTTTAGCTTGGCCCTCGGCCCTCGTCACTCTCTTATTTCGCTCGTCTCTTCGTGGAGCGGCACGGTTGCGCCGGCAAATTCTACGCGTTCGCCTGTCAGACTTTCGTGTATGCCCTGCGCGGCGAGTTTCCCCATCTGCGCGGCGTCCACCGCCTCGCGCCCGCCGTTGACGCAGTCGCCGCCCGCGAAAATTTTCGGATTCGCTGTCTGCATCGTCGCGCGATCAACCTTGACCCGGCCTGCGTCGTCCAACTCGACGCCGCCGAGTTGCGCGAACCAGTCGCGCAGCTTCTGTTGCCCCGTCGCCTTGATCACCATGTCCACCGGAATGGTAAATTCAGAGCCGGGCAACTGTTGCAAAGTGCCGCGCCCCGCGCCGTCTTCAGCCGCCAACGACATGCGGACGCAGCGCAACGCGCCGACGCGCGTGCCCGTCGCATCGGGCAGAATCTCAACCGGCGCAGTCAGCCACAGAAACTCGACCGCATCCTGTTTCGCCAACTCGTACTCGTATTCATAAGCCGGCATCTCGCGCGCTGTGCGCCGGTAGATGAGCAGGACGCGCTCTGCGCCGAGCCGACGCATCTGCGTGACCGCATCAATCGCCGTGTTGCCCGCGCCGACGACCGCGACGTTGCGCCCCGTCGGCACGTCCGCCCACGCGCGCGTCTTGATGCGCTCGATCAGGGGCAGCGCGTCATAGACGCCCGGTAGGTCTTCACCCGGAATGTTGAGCCGCGAGGTTGCGCCCAAACCGACAGCAACAAAGAGCGCGTCGTGTGTCTGCTCCAACTCGGCGCACGAAACATCGCGCCCGACCTCCGTCTCAGTCCTGATGGCGACGCCGAGCCGTGCGACCTGTGCGACCTCGCCCATTGATACGGCCTGCGTCATCTTATATTCCGCCATGCCATAGGTGTCTAGCCCGCCCGCGAGCGGCTTGCGCTCGTAGATCGTGACGGCATAACCGAGCCGCGCCAGATAGGTCGCACACGATAAGCCGGCCGGGCCGGAGCCGACGATGCCGACTGATTTGCCATTCGGCGGGCCGACCTTGAGCACGTCGCGCGCGCGGCTCAACACCGCATCCGTCGCATACCGCTGCAAGCGCCCGATCTCAATCGGCTTCGCCATGAGCGTCTTCTCGACGCACGCGCCTTCGCATAAGACCTCGACCGGACAGACGCGCGCACACGTCGCGCCAATCGGATTCGCGTCGAAGATAACGCGCGCCGAGCCGGCGAGATTGCCGCTCGCAATCTTCTTGATAAACGAGGGCACGTCAATGTGCGTCGGGCACGCGCGCGTACACGGTGCGTCGTAGCAATAGACGCAGCGGTGCGACTCCAAGATCGCCTCAGCCTGCGTCAACGGCGGCGCAAGCTCGCGGAAGTTGCGTTCAATCTGCGCGATGTTGATCGGTGATTCGTGAACAAGAGTCATGAGCAAATCCAGAATTGTCCTGCGTTAATCGGCCACCAGCGCGTCGTAGCTGTCGGGCCGGCGGTCGCGGAAGAACTGCCACGTGTTGCGGACTTCGCGGATCAGGTCGAGATTGAGGTCGGCGACGACGAGCGCATCTGCATCGCGCGGCGCTTCAGCGACGATCTTGCCGCGCGGGTCGCAGAAGTAACTTTGCCCGTAGAATTCGCCGATGTCCCAGGGCTGCTCGTGCCCGACGCGATTGATCGCGCCGACGAAATAGCCGTTGGCGACCGCGTGCGCCGGTTGTTCCAGCTTCCACAAGTATTCAGACAAACCGGCGACGGTCGCCGACGGATTGAAGACGATCTCCGCGCCGTTGAGACCGAGTATGCGTGCGCCTTCGGGGAAGTGGCGGTCGTAGCAGATGTAGACGCCGATGCGCGCGTAGGCCGTGTCGAACGCGGGATAGCCGAGATTGCCGGGGCGGAAATAGAACTTCTCCCAGAAGCCGGGCGCGACGTGCGGGATGTGGTTCTTGCGATACTTGCCAAGATACTTGCCGTCGGCGTCAATGACGGCGGCCGTGTTGTAGTAGATGCCCGTGATCTCTTCTTCGTAGATCGGGACGATGATCACCATCTGGTGTTCGCGCGCAAGCTCCTGCATGAGCTTGACGGTCGGGCCGTCGGGCACGCGCTCGACCGCTTCGTACCAGCGCGTCTGCTGTTCGGCGCAGAAGTAGGGCGTGGTAAAGACCTCCTGCATGCAGAGAATCTGCACGCCCTGCCGGGCGGCGTCCGCGATCAACGCGACGTGTTTCTCGATGTTGGCGCGCTTGATCTCTGCAATCGGCGCGTCGGTCGGCGCGGCATTAGTTGCCTGTATGAGACCGCATTTAACTGTTCTGGCCATGATTCGTTCCTATCTGTTTGGAGTTTGACCGTTGAAATTTTGTCTGCACCTATCGCTGCCGTCACGCCGCTTGCGTCTCGGCAACGGCTGCGACCTGCGGCGGCGCGAGTTTCATCAACCCAAAATGCGTGAGCGCCGCCGCGCCGAAGCCGACGAACCACGCGTAATCATAGAGCGGGCGCAGGGGTGGCACGACGAGGCCGATCCACGCAAGCATGCAGCCGACGAGCGTCGCCACGACCGCGCGCCAGTTCCACCCGCCTGCGTAAGTATAGACGCCGCGCGCGCGGTAGAGGTCGCCGAGTTCGAGTCGCTGCCGGCGCACCAGCCAGTAGTCGGCAATAAGCACTCCGGCGATTGAGCCTAAGCCGCCGGAGTAGCCGACGAGCCAACTGAAGATGTAGCCCGACGGGTCGGCCAAGAGCCGCCAGGGCTGCATGAGCAAGCCCACCAGCCCCGTGATCAGTCCGCCCAGCCGGAATGAGATCAACTTCGGGAAGGCGTTCGCAAAATCGTTCGCGGGCGAGACGACATTCGCCGCGATGTTGACCGCCAGCGTCGCCACGACGACCGTGAACATCGAAACCGCCACCACCACGACCTGATGAAACTGCCCGACGAGTTTCATCGGATCCCACAACTCGTCGGCGCGCATCTGCGGATAGATGACGACCGCCGCCGAAGTGATAAGCACACCCATCGCGGCAAAGACCGTCATCGTCGTGGGCAGCGCGACGACTTGGCCCACGACCTGTTCGCGCTGGCTGCGCCCGAAGCGCGTGAAGTCCGGCATGTTCAGCGAGAGCGTCGCCCAGTAGCCGATCATCGCCGTGAGCGATGGGATGAAGATCGGCAGAAAGGCGCGCAGCCCCGGATAGCGACCCGGTTGTTGCAGCAGATAGCCGACGCCGTGCGCGCGCCATAAAGCCCATGCGAGCAGCAGCGCCGTCATCACCAACACGAACGGTGCGGCCCAATTCTCGACCTTCCTGAGCAAGTCCATGCCGCGATAGATGATGTAGATGTTCAAGCCCCAAAAGAGCATGAACGAGAGCCATTCGGTCGGCGTGTGGCCGCCGACGGGGCCGCCGAGCAGCGTGTGCCAGCGCGGGATGACCGCTTGAAAGAACGTGTCGAGCGCCTCGCCGCCAATCCACGCCTGTATGCCGAACCAGCCGCAGGCGACGAGCGCGCGCATGAGCGCGGGCAGGTTCGAGCCGTATGTGCCGTAAGCCGCGCGGGCAAAGACGGGGAAGGGGATGCCGTACTTCGTGCCCGGATGCGAGTTGAGCAGGATCGGCACGAGCACGATGGTGTTGCCGATGAGGATAGTGATGAGCGCCTGCCACCAGTTCATGCCGGCGCTGATGAGACCGGACGAGAGCATGTAGGTCGGGATGCAGTGCGCCATGCTGATCCAGAGCGCGGCGTAGTTATAGGTCGTCCAGTTGCGCCGCGCGACGGGCACGGGCGCGAGGTCTTCGTTGTAGAGCGGGCTGCGGGCGATCTCGCGCGCCGCCGCCGCGCCCAACTCGACGCGCCCGTCTGCATGTTGCATCACTTCCTCGTTAAGAGTCGTGGCCATTGCTGGTCGCCTCGCTTTAGTTAAAACTCATGCCCGCCGGGCACATCTATCCGGTTATTCGACACAATCCTCGTTCTGCTCCGGGCCGCAGCGAAAGAGCGCCGGCATGGCCCGCATGGTCAGTTCCTTCGTGTTCAACCAGACTTTAGTTGTGCCGTATTTGTCGGCCGTCCAGCCGAGCCGCCCCTTGTTGCGCCACGTCTGTTCAAGCGCGCGTGGCTCGTTCGCGCCGAAGAGATGATAAGACTCGTGGAGCAGGATCGCGGCGCGTTCCGTATCGTCGCGCGCCGTCTCGAAAAATTCCGGGTAGAGCGTCATCAACTCGAACGGAAAATTGGTGGCGGCATACGCGCTTTCGTGCCCGACCTGCATGTTCCACCAGTTATCGGTTGTGCGATAGCTGACGAGATGGCGCAGGACGAAAGTCTCGCGGTTGAAGCCGCGCGCGGCCAGCGCGGCCACCGCCCGGTCAACGATCTGGCGTTGCTGCCACGTCACGGCATCAGAGGTCAGGCGCAATGAACAATAACAGATCAGCAGGATCGTGGCCGTCATGCCCGCGATCCACAACGCCCGCTGGCGCAAACTCCGACCGCGTTGTGGCTGCCCCGCTTCAACGTCCGCGCTCGACGGCGCGGCTGCCTCCGTGAGTTGTGCGCCGCAGCGCCGGCATTGCCCGGCATCAGCAAAGTTGACCAGCCCACATTGCGCGCACTTCCAACTGCTCATAACCGCACTGCTTTAGATCGTCACGCACTCGCCGCGCTTCAGGAAGCGCCCGTCGCCCGCCTTGCCCTTGAACTCGCCGCCCTCGATAACGACGCGCCCGCGCGAAAGCACCGTCTCGACCACGCCGCGCACGGTCTTGCCTTCGTAAGCATTGTAGTCAACGTTCATGTGATGCGTCTTGACGCTGAAGGTCTGTTCCTTGTCGGGATCGAAGATGACGATATCCGCATCCGAGCCGACGGCAATCGTGCCCTTGCGTGGGAAGAGACCGAACATCTTGGCGGCGGCCGTCGAGGTCAGTTCGACAAAGCGGTTAAGCGAGACGCGCCGCTCGACCACGCCGCCGTTGTAGATGAGCGCCAGCCGATTCTCGACGCCGGGCGCACCGTTCGGAATCTTCGAGAAGTCCGTGCGCCCCAACTCCTTCTGCTCCTTCATGCAGAACGGGCAATGATCCGTGGAGATAACTTGCAGGTCGTTTGTCTTCAAACCCTTCCACAACTCCGCCTGATTCCATTTCTCTCTGAGCGGCGGCGTCATCACGTACTTCGCGCCCTCCCAGCCGTCGCCGTAGTCGTCAATGGACAGAAAAAGATACTGCGGGCAGGTTTCGGCGAACGCGGGCAGGCCCCGGTCGCGCGCTTCGCGTACCTGATGCAACGCATCGGCGCAACTGAGATGCACGATGTAAACGGGTGACTCAGCCATCTCGGCAATCGCAATCGCGCGATGGACGCCCTCGGCTTCGGCGCGCGTCGGGCGCGTGAGCGCGTGATACTTCGGCGCGGTCTTGCCTGCGGCCAGCGCGTGTTTGATGATCTCGTTGATGACGATGCCGTTCTCGGCGTGCATGCAGATGAGGCCGCCGCGCTGCCCTGCGGCCGACATCGCGCGGAAGATCGTCGCATCGTCCACGAGAAAGACGCCGGGATAGGCCATGAACATCTTAAAGCTCGTCACGCCCTCGTCCATCACGCGCAGCAGTTCCGGCACGCGTTCATCTTCCAGATCGGTTGTGATCAGATGAAAGCCATAATCAATGGCCGCTTTGCCCTCCGCCTTCGCGTGCCAGTTGTCCAAGCCCTCGCGCAGCGCCTGCCCTTTGTACTGCACGGCAAAGTCAATAATTGTCGTCGTCCCGCCATGCGCCGCCGCGCGCGTGCCCGTGAAGAAATCGTCCGAGGCCTGCGTGCCGCCGAACGGCAACTCCATGTGCGTGTGCGGATCGATGCCGCCGGGAATCACGAGCTTGCCCGCCGCATCAATGATGCGGTCAGCTTCCATCTCAAGCCGCGCGCCGATGACCGAGACGACTTCATCCTCGATCAGCACGTCCGCCCTGTAATCGTCAACTGCGGTGACAATCCGGCCGTTACGAATCAGTGTTCTCATGTTGCGACCTGCTCATCAATTAATTGCCAAACATACCCTGACAGGCTTAGTGGCTGCTGCGCAGCCGTGCGGCAGTTCTACCAATCGCGTCTGACGCGTTGTAGATGGATTTCACGGGGATGAAGCCCAGCAGTTGATAATCGCCGACGGCTTTCAAACCGGCCGAGGCGAGACAGCCGCATTGTGCGCAGTCGGGCTGGCCGCCGAACTGGCACGGCGTGATCTGGTGGCGCAGATCGGCGGTCACGCTCGTCGTGGTGCGCGCGAAGATGCACTCAGCCGGCGACTGCGGCGGGTTGCGCAAGCCTTTGACGACCGCATCGGGCAGCTTCAACTTCGGGAACTGCGCGCGCAGACGCGTCAGCTCGGCGATGACTGTGGCGCGCTCCGCCTTCGTCAAAATCTCGGCCGCTGCTGCGCCCAACTGCGGCGTGAAGAGGCTGAACCAGACTTTTCGCACTTCCGTTCGCGCCGACCAGAAGGTCATAAACTCTGCGAGATAGTTGGCGCGAGCGAGCATCTGGCGCGTGATCGTACAATGCACCGTGATAAAGCTGCCTTTGATGTTCTGCAAAATGCGCTCGTAGGTGGCAGGGCGACGCCGCACGTCATGTTCGGGCTGCAAGCCGTCAATCGAGACGATCAAAGTTAAACCTGCCAACTCAGACCACGCGGGCGGGAGCGCGCGCACCGCGCTGGTCACTAGATGAACTTCGATCCCCTGCCTGCTCAACTGCGGCAGCAGCGTGTCCAGTTCACGATAGCGCACCAACGGTTCGCCGCCGACGATAGAGACGTGCAACGGTCTGTGCTCACGCACGAGGCGCAACACACCGTCTATCAAGTCCGCGCCTTTCGCATCGGCCAGTTCACGCAAAGGCCCGGCCGCGCCGAGATGCTCTGGTTCGTAGGCGTAGCAGCCGGGACAGCGCAAAGGGCATTCGCGCGTGATCTCGATGGACAGAGAGGGCGAGTAGCCACTGAGAATACGACCCCATGCGCGGACAATGTCGGTCTTTTTCACGCTCGCCCCCGTCCTCGTTAACAGACATGCTCAACCGGCGGTCACAGTCGCAAGCCCTGCATCCAGCGCCTCGCAGAGTTCATTCACGGTGTCTTTCGTCGAGTTGAGCATCAGCCCCGTGCGAATGACGTTGCCGTAGAGACCGCCCTTGCCGATGAGCACGCCGCGTCGCTTCGTCTCCTCGAACACCTTGAGGACGGCTTGCGGCGCAGGCTCTTTCGTCTCGCGGTCTTTGACGAGTTCGAGCGCCTGCATGAGACCCATGCCACGCACGTCGCCGATGATCGCGTGCTTCTGTTTGAGTTCTTCGAGCCGTGTGCGGAAGTAAGCGCCGACGACCGACGCGTTCCGCTTCAGGTCTTCATCTTCGATCACTTTGATGACGGCGAGCGCGGCGGCCATCGAGACGGGGTTGCCGCCAAAGGTGGAAAAGGTCAGCCCCGGATACTTGTCGGCCACTTCGGGCGTGGCGGTCGTCATGCCGATGGGCACACCGTTGCCCATGCCCTTGGCGCTGGTGATGATGTCCGGCTCGACGTTCCAGTGTTCGATGCCGAACCACTTGTCGCCGGTGCGCCCCCAACCGGTCTGCACTTCGTCGGCGATAAACAGCCCGCCGTGCTTGCGTGTAATTTCGGCGGCGCGCTCAAAGTAGCCGGGCGGCGGGACGATGAAACCGCCGACGCCCAGAATCGGCTCGGCCATGAAGGCGGCGATCTCGCCGGTCGTCGCCGTCATGATCAAATCTTCGATGTCGTCGGCGCAGGCCAGCCCGCATTCCGGGTAGGTGAGTTTGAGCGGGCAGCGATAACAGTAGGGCGCGCGCGCGTGGACGATGCCGGCGATCTGCGCGGGCAGAGGTCGCCACGTGGAATGACCGACGGCTGTGAGGGCCGTGGCGCTGCGCCCGCTGTAGCTGTGGCGCAGGACGACGATCTCGTGGCGGCCGGTCGCAATCTTGGCGGCGTGGATGGCCGTGTCGTCGGCTTCCGTGCCGCTGTTGGTGAAGAAGGATTTCGACAAGCGGCCGGGCGTGATCTGCGCGAGCTTCTCGGCCAGTTCGCCCTGCGGCTTGTTGGCGTAGAGCGTCGAGGTGTGCGCGAGCGTCTTGACCTGCTCGATGATCGCCTCGTTCACCTGCGGGTTCGCGTGCCCAACGCTGACGGTGAGTACGCCGCCGAAACAGTCGAGATAGCGGCGGCCCTCGTCGTCCCAGACATAAAAGCCTTCGCCGCGCACGAGCGCGAGCGGTTCCTGATAATAAGTGGCGACGGCGGGGAAGAGAAACTCTCTGTGCTTGCGGACGATCTCGGACTGGGCCTTGCTGACTTCGGCTGTGCTCATAATGGTTTCTCCCTCGACAGATAAGTTTCGCGCTGTCGTCAATTCTGTTTCACCTCGGCCGCCGGGGCGGATCGGGTCTTGTACGCCCTGCCTTCATTCGGCACGCGGACGAAGACGATGTACGCGGCCCACGCAATGCTGGCGAACATGGCGAGCGCCGCCAGTGGGCCGCCGAGCGTTCGGTTCACCCAGCGCGAATTAAGAAAGCCCAACGCGAGCGGCAATAGGCCGACGACCGTGAGCAGGTACGTCCGCACGACGCGCGCTGCCGTGAGTTTACCTGTGCCCACGATGGTGAACTTCGACGTAGAACGACCGTAGGAATGCTCCTGCGTCTCCGGCCGGATCACGTAAGTGGCCAGCGGCACGAGCGGCAGCATGAGCGCGACGACCCAACGGGTCGCCTCGTAAGTGCCGTCAGCGAGCGCGCGATAGTCCAGGAGCGTCGTGCCGAAGCCGTTGAACGTGTAGAAGGATTTGCGCGGCGCGGTGTGCGCGCTGACTTCTTTGGTGACACGCTGTAACTCGTCAATCGTATGTTGCAGTTTGGCCGCCGACAGCGATGCGCCGCACTGCGCGCAGGCGTCCGCCGCAAAACTGTTAACGAACCGGCACGATTGACAAGCAATAGCGTTCATAGCATCAGGTTCGACTAAGCGATGTTTCCCCGGTCAATCTTTCAGCAGTTTCTTCATCTGCTTGACCGCGTCGCGGAATCTCGGGTCTTTCTGGAAAGCTGCGAAAGCCGGATCGTGCATCGGATCGGGCAGCGGCCCGCCGATGAACTTGTGCCCGTTCTGGCCGTTCTCGTAGGCTTTCTGAAGCGAGGCAATGGTCTGGTCGAGATCATGCAAAGAGGCGTGGAGGCGCGCGAGGCCGAGATGGAAATACGGGTAGGTCGGCTCGCTGCCGACGCCGTACTCCAACACCGCCTGCGCCCGCGCCCGGTCGCCCATGGCCCCCAAGGCATCTGCTGTATCCTCGACGAGCGCGCGCCATTGCGCCGTGCTCAACTGACGCTGCTGGTGTTCAAGCACGAGCGCCTTGCTGAATGCTTCGACGGCCTTGGGATAATCCTTCAGTTGGTAGGCGGTGCGCCCAAGATGGGCATAGTCGAAACTGTTGGCGGGATGCGTGGTGTCTGTGATCTTGATGGAATCAAGGAGGGCGTAGAACTGTTTCTCGTCACCCTCTTTGAGCGGCTGACCCACGTAATTGATTATGATCCACGTGTCGTCCTGCACCAGATAAGCCACCAGCCCGCGCATCGGCGGCCCCTGCATGCTGAACTCAGCGAAGCCGTCAATGGAGATGACGGCGGGTATCTTGTAGCTGACGATAGGGATTTGCTTGTACTCAAGCGTTTTGATGTCGCTCTTGGACGCGCGCCTGCTCTTGATCTGCCTGTCAATGATGTCGGCCCGCAACGTCGTCGCGTCACCTTTCATCTGCGCCGGCTCAAGCCTGATGGTCAGCATGGCTAAGTGATCGACTCGCCCCTCCGGTTTGGACAGCGCCGTGAGCGTGTAGGCATCATCGTCCGGCCCGGCTTTGGGTTTGGGCTGGCTTATCAGTCTGATCGTGGCCGCAAAGCGCATGTTCGCAGGCAAGTCCGTCATGAGTTCGGCGGGGGAAGTGGTAAAGCCGTTGAGATCGACATCCAGCGCCCACGCTTTGCCGGGCAGCGAGAGCCGATGTATGTCCGTCGCGCCGGGCTGCTGCGCAAGGGCAGACGCGGCGCTGATGAGCAACAGGGCGATGAGAGCCACTGTCGCGCGTGTGGACATGTTGCACCTCATAAAGTTTCAGTACAGGTTGCCTTCGCGTTTGCGCCCCGTGTAGTCCACGTAGACAACTTTCAGTTCGGTATAGAAATCGAGCGAGGTTGAACCTTGCTCGTGCGGGCCGACGCCCGTGGCCTTGATGCCGCCGAAGGGAATGTGCGCTTCGCCGCCGGTGGTAGGCGAGTTGATGTGCGTCATGCCGGTTTCGATCTCGTCCACGAAGCGAAAGATGCGCGCGGCGTCGTTCGTGAAGATGGCGGACGATAGCCCATACTCGCTGTCGTTCGCCACCAGCATGGCCTCGTCGAAATCCTTGACGCGGAGGACTGACAGCACGGGGCCGAAAATCTCTTCGCGGGCGATCCGCATGTCGGGTGTGACGCGGTCGAAGATGGTCGGCTGCACGAAGAAGCCTTTACGCAGCCCCGGCCCTTGCGCCACCGCGCCCCCGCAGACGAGCGTTGCCCCGTCCTCTTTGCCAATGTCAACGTAGCGCAGCACGTTCTGAAACTGATTCCGATCCACGAGCGGCCCAACCTCTGTCTCAGGACTCATGCCATCGCCCAGTCGCAGTTTCAGGGCGCGCTCGACGACGCGACAGATAAACTCGTCCGCGACCTGTTCGACGACGACCGCGCGACTCGTCGCCGTGCAGCGTTGACCCGTTGAGCCGAACGCGCCCTGCGCCGTCGATTCGACGGCGAGCGCCATGTCGGCGTCTTCCATGATGACGACCGGATTCTTGCCGCCCATCTCGCATTGCACGGGGATGCCGCGCCGCGCCGCCTGCTCGTAGAGCTTTAGCCCGACGCCGTTCGAGCCGGTGAAAGAGATGGCGCGCACCGCCCGGTGATTCACGATCTCGTCGCCCGCTTCCGAGCCGGAGCCGAGAATCAAATTGAGCACGCCTTTCGGCAGACCCGCTTCCGCGAAAATCTCCGTGAGCCGGACGGCCGTTGCGGGCGTGATGGTCGCGGGTTTGAAGACGACCGTGTTACCGGCGACGAGTGCGGGCGCGATCTTCCAGACGGGGATCGCAACGGGGAAGTTCCACGGCGTGATGCAGGCGACGACGCCGTGCGGCTCTCTGATCGTGTAGGCGAAGTTCGCGGGCAGCTCCGAAGTGATCGTTTCGCCGTTCAGCCGCCGCGCCTCGCCCGCGCAAAACTCCGCGACGTTGATGGCGCGTTGCAGTTCGCCGCGTGCTTCGCCGAGCGTCTTGCCTTCTTCGCGCGTGATGATGGCGGCCAGATTCTCTTTGTCGTCTTCGAGGAGGCGGGCGGCGCGCGCGACGATCCGGCCGCGCGCAGGCGCGGGCGTTGCGCGCCAACCGCGAAAGGCTTCCGCCGCCGCTTCGACCGCGCTGCGGGCTTCTTCACGCGTCGCCAGTCGCACCGTGCCGAGCACTTCATCGGTGTTGGCCGGATTGTAGTTCGGCGCGGTCTGCTCAGAGGTGGATTCGAGCCATTGCCCGTTGATGAAATTGCGATAAGTCTTCATAAACTGTCGTGCGCGGCGCGCGTGCGTGACGTTTGACTTGGCGGAAAGCGGCGAATGGAGAACGGAGACGGTTGTAGAGTCGGGAGCCTTTCGTTAAGCTTGGGCCGCTCCACTTAAACCTCTGGACGCGCCGTTTACGTCCATGTTATTGCGTAAACTTTATACATCACACGGCGCAGACGTGCCAACCGGAAAATGAACGACCAGCTGCCACCCAGCACACACGCCAACATGCGCCGCCTGCTCGAAGAACGCGCCGCTGCGACGCCCGCCAAGCCGTTTCTTTTTGCCGAGGCCGACGGGCGCACTTGGACGTATGCCGAGTTCGACGCGGCGGTTAATCGCACCGCCAACATGCTCGCGGCCGAAGGCATCACGCAGGGCGATGTGGTCAGCCTGTTGCTCCCCAACAGCGCCGAATACATCATCGCCTATTTCGCCTGCTTCAAACTCGGCGCGCTCGCCGGCCCCGTCAACTCGCTGCTCAAACCTGAAGAGATCGAATACGTCGTCAATAATTCCGAAGCGAAACTGCTGCTTGTCAACTCGGAGTTTCGCGCTGCGGTTGCAGCGATCCGCGCGCGCCTGCCCACGCTCAGCGCGGTCATCGAGTTTGACGACTACGCAACGGCCGGCGCGCCTTACGCCGCGACGCCCGACGATTCATGGCGCACGCGGCAACTGACCCGCGCCGACGATGCGATCATCATCTACACGTCGGGCACGACCGGCAAACCGAAAGGCTGCCTGCTGACGCATGGCAACCTGCTCGCCAACGCGCGCCAGATCGCCGAGTGGTTGAAGTTCACGCCTGCGGATCGGCTGCTGACCGTGATGCCGCTCTTTCACATGAACGCCGTCATGGTCACGACCATCGCGCCGCTCTACGCGGGCGGCTCGTCCGTGGTCAGCCCGCGCTTCTCCGCCTCGCGCTTCTGGCAGATCATCTCCGACTATCAGATCACTTCGGTCGGCACGGTTGCCACCATGCTCTCGATGCTGCTCGCGCGCTACCCTGAAGGCGTGCCCGCCGGACTGAAGACCGAGCAGTTACGCTTCTGCTGTTGCGGCTCTGCGCCCGTGCCGGCGGAAGTGATCCGCCGCTTTGAAGAGACTTTCGGCGCGCTCGTGGTCGAAGGTTACGGCTTGTCGGAATCAACCGTGCGCGCGACTTTCAACCCGCCGGACGCGCGCCGCCGCCCCGGTTCGTGCGGGCTGCCCATCGGCAACGAGTTGCGGATTGTGGATGAAGCGGACAGGGCAGTGCCCGCCGGCACGCCCGGCGAGATCGTCCTGCGCGGCGAGAACATCTTCAAAGGCTATTTCAAGAATGACGCGGCCACCGCGCAGGCATTTCGCGGCGGCTGGTTTCACACGGGCGACATAGGCTACGTGGACGAAGCGGGCTTCTGCTACATCGTGGATCGCAAGTCCGACATGATCATACGCGGCGGCGAGAACATCTACCCGCGCGAAATAGACGAAGTGCTCTATCGCCATCCGGCCGTCGCCGCCGCCGCGACGATCGGCGTGCCCGATGAGTTGTATGGTGAAGAGGTCGCCGCCTTCGTCGTGCTGCGCGCGGGCGCGCAGGCGACGGCGGCCGAGTTGATCGAGTTCTGCCACGCGCACCTCGCCGACTTCAAGTGCCCGAAGCATGTGCGCTTCCTCGCGGAGATGCCAAAGGGGCCGACGGGGAAACTGCTCAAACGTGAACTGGCGGCGCAGTTCAAGGCGGCCAAGTAGATCTGTATAGACGACCTCAAGTTAAGGAAGTCCGCCAGGGCGCGCAGCTTTTTCCGTATAATTTAAGCGTACTGAAGCGCACACACCTGAACGTGATAATCATGTAACTTGAGTGACCGGCGTGTGCCCCTGCGGTCGGGCGTGACGGCTAAACAAACTATGGCTGAACTGAAGGACAAGATTCAGAACGCACTGGACGAGGCCCGCATGCTCGTGCTCGGCTCGCAGATTCTCGTCGGCTTCGAGTACCGCTCGGTCTTTGAACCCGGCTTCGCGCATCTGCCACGCCACGCGCAGTATCTCAAACTCGTCTCACTGGCGATCATGCTCTGCGGCGTGCTGCTCATCATGTGGCCCAGCGCCTATCACCAGATTGTGGCGGACGGCGAAGATCGACCGGACGTACACAGTTTCACTTCCAGTGTACTCAGTTGCGCGCTGTTGCCGTTCGCGCTGGGGCTTGGGCTTGATATGTTTGTCGCAATGGAGAAGGTGCGCGGGCACACGCCGGGCGTGCTGGCCGGTTTAAGTATGCTGGCGACGGCCCTCTTTTTCTGGTACGGGTTGGAGCTATGGCAACGGCGCAAACGCGCGGGCGCAATCAGGAGGGAGCAGATGCAGTCGGAAGCGAAAGCTGATGAGCGGAGTCAGGCGACGAAGACCAAAGACAAGATCAGGCACGTGCTGACCGAGGCGCGCACCGTACTGCCGGGCGCGCAGGCCCTGTTGGGCTTCACGTTCATCAGCATGTTTACGGAGTCGTTCGATAAGCTGCCCGCGTCGTCAAAAGCGGTGCATCTCATCAGCCTCGCGCTCGTCGCGCTGAGCACGATCCTGTTGATGACGCCCGCCGCGTATCATCGGCTCGTAGAAGAGGGCGAAGAGACGGAGCATTTCCATCGCTTCGCCAGTCGCGCCCTGCTCGCCTCGATGATCCCGCTTGCGCTCGGCGTGACCGGCTCTTTCTACATCGTCCTGCGCAAGGTGACTGAGCATGCGAAACTCTCCGCCGCGCTGGCCGCGCTGCTGCTCGCAGCCTTCTACGGTTTGTGGTTCGGCTATACCTTTTATTTGAGAAAGCGCCACGCGCACGCCGCGACAACTTAGGCGGCCTGAGAGCGCAACAAGCGGCCCGCCTGCGTGTTCAGCGTGGCCACCGCGCGCCGGCACATCTACCGGGAACTATTCGCCCGGCGCATCGTCTAGCTGTTCATGGCGGTCATGGACTCCTTCCAGCGTGTCGGGGCAGAGCGACGACGAAGATTGCGCCGCGCCTTTGTGCTGCGGCTGCTCGTCTGGCCGCTGCTTCTGGGCGTCGCGTGCTTTATGGGTTTGCGTCGGTTCGAGTTTGCGGCGACGTGGCATCCGGAGCGTTATGCCGAGGGGCCGGCGTGGCGTTTGCCGGCGAACGGCAGAGATGTCTGGTTCACCACGCCGGACGGCGTGAAGTTGCACGGCTGGTTCATCTCGGCGAGTACGAAAGCGCCGGCCGTTGGCACGATCCTTTACGCGCACGGCAACGGCGGGAATCTGAGCAACGTCGGCTGGCTGGGCGAGCGACTGGCGATGCGCGGCTTCGACGTGCTGCTCTTTGACTATCGCGGCTACGGGCGCAGCGAGGGACGAGCGACGGACGAACACGCGCTCTACACGGACACCGAAGCCGCCTACGATTATCTCCTGCGTGAACGCAGCGTCGCGCCCGCGCGCCTGATCTTATACGGGCACTCGCTGGGCACAACGGCCGTCGTGGACGTGGCTGCGCGCCGGCCCGTCGCCGCGCTCGTCGTCGAATCGGGGCTGGCTTCCGCGAGCGCGATGGCGACGGAGGTGCTGCCCTGGCTACCGCGCTGGCTGCACTGGCTCGGCCGCAATCGCTTCGACTCCGCCGCCAAACTACAGCGCGTGAACTGTCCCGTCCTCATCACACATGGCGACCCTGATCGCACCATCCCGGCGGCGCAAGCTTATGCCCTCTACGCCGCCGCGCACGAGCCGAAACGGCTCATCATCATGTCCGGCGCAGGGCACAACGTCACCGGCATCTGCGGCGACCGCTACCTCGACACGGTGGCCGATATCCTTCGCACGGCGCTCGCGCAGCCGCAGACCGTACACGGCACAGAGGTGGATGCCGCGCTCTGCGCCCGCTGACCGCCGGCCGCCGGCAACGCAAATAAAGTGTTGACTCCGACGGCCGCCTCGGCCTAATCTCACGGGCAAACAAGGATAACTCGAAGGACAAAGGCCGCCCCGGCATGCGCGCAAAGCGCAAGGGGCCACAACGCCAGCGCGTGATAAGGAGACAATTATGCTGGGAACAATCTTGGTCATCGTCTTGATCCTGCTGCTGCTCGGCGCGCTGCCGACGTGGCCGCACAGCCGCAGTTGGGGCTATTATCCGAGCGGCGGCCTCGGCCTCATCCTGCTGATCATAATCATCCTCTTACTGCTCGGCCGCATCTGAGCGCCGGGCAGACTGAGCGTGAGCTTTCATTCGGCCCGGCTGCCAGCGCGGGTTGATGGCATGCGCGTGCGTCTTGCGTGTGCCCGCGCATGTCTGACGGAGGTTATATGCGTTGCCGCGAAGAGTCAGTTGCCCCAGCCGCCTGATCGTCATACTGCTATGCGTCTGCTGGCCCGTCGCCGCCGCGCACGCGCAGGGCGAGCTACGCTGGGGCGCTGATCCGAGCGGCGGTGCGCCTTACGTCTATGCCGACCCGGCCAAGCCCGACCGTTATATCGGCTACGAGCAGGAGTTGGTCGAGGCGCTCGCGCAGGCGATGGGCCGGCGCGCAGTCTTCGTCCCGACCGACTGGGAAACAATCGTCTCGTCCTTACAACGCGGCGAGTTCGACGTGATCGTCAACGGGCTTGAGCCAACCGGCGACCGCGCCCGCCAGATTCTCTTCAGCAAACCTTACTACGTTTTCCAACTCCAACTGACCGTCAGGCAGAACGAGAGCCGCATCAACTCGCTCGCCGACTGCCGGACGCGCATGGTCGGCACGCTGGGGAACACGGCCGCGTCACGGCTGCTCGCGCAGGAGCGGATACCTTTTCGCGCTTACGCAGACCCCGTCGGCGCGTACCGCGACCTCGAATTGCAGCGGATTGATGCCGTGCTGTTGGACGTGCCGATGGAGATGTTCTACGCGCGCCGTAACGCGCGCTTCAAACCGGCGGGCGCGCCGTTTCAGCCGGGCACTTACGTCGTGGGCTTGCGGCAGGGCGACGAAAAGTTGAAAGCGCAGGTGGACGCCGCGATTGATCAGATCATGCGCGACGGCACGCTCGAACGCATCCTGCGCAAGTGGAATCTGTGGGACGACCGGCAAGCGGCCTTGCGCGCCCAACTCGACGCGCCGCCGACCGCGCAAGCGGAGACCTTCGAGTTGACGAACGCGACCTTCAACTGGCCCGAAGCCATCGCGCGCCTGAGCCGCGCCGCGCTCGTCACCGTGCTGCTCGCCTTCGGCGCGATGGTGCTGGCGGTGGTTTTAGGCATGCCGCTCGCGCTCGGTCAATCGAAAGGGCCGCGCTGGCTGCAAACGGTCTGCACCGTCTACGTCGAGTTTTTTCGCGGCACGCCCGTGCTTGTCCAACTGCTGTTTCTCTATTTCGGATTGCCGCGTCTCGGCATCGTCATGCCCGGCTGGTTGACGGCGCTCATCGGGCTTGGACTCAATTACGCGGCCTACGAGTCGCAGGTCTATCGCGCGGCACTCGAAGCCCTGCCGCGCGGGCAGTGGGAAGCGGCCTACTCTCTGGGCATGAGTCCGGCGCTGGCGTTCCGGCGCATTATCCTGCCGCAGGCGTTTCGCATTGCGCTGCCGCCGATGACAAACGATTTTGTCTCACTCTTCAAAGACACTTCGGTTGCGTTCGCCATCTCGGTCTGGGAGTTGGCGACCGCTTACCGCGAACTGGCGAACGCGTCCGGCGAGTTTCTGCTGCTCGGCGGCATCGTCTCGGCGTTCTATCTGGCGATGAGTCTGCCGATGGCGCACATCGCGCGCCGCCTCGAACGGCGCATGCAGCGCCGGCAGATCATCGAGCAGACGACGGTGGAGGCCGCCATATGATCAGCGCCACGGAAGTGCGAAAGACGATCAACGGTAACGAGATTCTGCACGGCATCAGCTTCGAGGTGGCGGCGCAAACGGTGCTCGGCATCATCGGCGGCTCAGGCAGCGGCAAGACCACGTTGCTGCGTTGCCTGAACGGCTTGGAGCGCATTGACGGCGGCACGATTGAATGCGACGGCGTGCGGCTTGAAGCCGCGCTCGGCGACGCTGCTTACCGGCGGCGCGTGAAAGAACTGCGACGCAAGGTCGGGATGGTTTTTCAACACCTGCATCTGTTTCCGCACCTGACCGCGCTCGGCAACATCATCGAAGCGCCCGTCAACGTCGCGCGGCGCAACCGGCGCGAAGCCGAGACGCACGCCCACGAACTGCTCACGGCGGTCGGGCTTGCACGCGCCGCCGCGCGTTATCCTGAGTCTATGTCGGGTGGTGAACAGCAGCGCGTGGCGATTGCGCGCGCGCTCGCCATGCGTCCGAACGTGCTGCTCTTTGACGAGCCGACGAGCGCACTCGACCCGCGCCGCGTCGCCGAGATGCGGACGCTGCTCCGGCAGTTCACCGCCGCCGGGCACACGCTCGTCGTCGTGTCCCACTCAATCGGCTTTCTCACCGGGCTGGCGGACAATCTGCTCTACATGGAAGCGGGCGCGGCCATCGAATACGGCGCGACCGCACAACTGCTCAACGCGCCGCAGGATGCGCGGACGCGCGAGTTCTTACAGCAAGCACATTGAAGCGTCCGGGCAAACGCGGGCGCATCTCGGATCAGGATTGAAGGGAGAAGGGAAACGTGAAACTCGGCGGCCGATGGTTGCTCTCAATCGTCCTGCTCGTTTGCGGGGCCCGCGCGGCGCACGCACAGGCCAGCAAGCCGTTAGCTGTGCTGCGGGGCGAGCCACGCAGCCGCGCCGCCACGCTCGACGAGCGCGTGCGCGCCGAGACGGGCGCGTTCAAAGGCAAGGTTTACATCTACGCGAAGAATCTGGATACGGGCGCGACCTACGAACTCAATGGCGACGAACGCGTGAAGACCGCGAGCACGATCAAGCTTCCGATCATGGTCGAAGCCTTCGCGCGTGTTGCCGCCGGGCGCGCGAAGTGGAGCGACGAACTTGTGCTGACCGAGCGGAAGAAGGTGGGCGGCTCCGGCATCCTCTTTGAATTTCACGACGGCCTGAAATTGACCTTGCGCGACGCCCTGCACCTGATGATCGTCGTCAGCGACAACACAGCTACGAACCTCGTCCTCGACGAACTGACGACGGACGCCGTCAACGCGCGCATGGATACGTTAGGGCTAAAACAGACGCGGGTGCTGCGCAAGGTCTTCGGCGGCGGTGAAAGCAAGGCAGGGCAAGACCCTGCGCTCAAACCCTTCGGCCTCGGCGTCACGACGCCGCACGAGATGGTTACGCTCGTGGAAAAGATTTATCGCGGCGAGATCGTGAGCAAGGAGGCGTCCAAAGAGATGATCGAGATCATGCGCCGGCAGCAATATCACGGCGGCATCGGCCGGACGCTCAACGGCGTCGTGCCCATCGCCAGCAAGCACGGCGCGCTCGACCGTCTGCGCAGCGACGTGGGGATCATCTACAGCAAGCGCGGCCCCATCGCCATGGCCATTACGGCCGACGATATGCCGGACGTGAACTGGACGGACGACAATCCCGGCTTCCTCCTGCTCGCGCGCCTCTCGCTGATTTTGATTGACGGGCTGGGGCAGTAAAATAGCTGCTATGCCAAAGCTTGCGCTACGCTTGCCGGAGAACGTGCCCGGCGATTTCTACGTAGATGCGACCTGCATTGACTGTGACGCCTGCCGGCAGATTGCGCCCGAAGTGTTCCGCGATCACGGCGAGCAGACGAGCGTCTTTCATCAACCCGAAAATGAAGCTGAGACGCGGCGCGCACTGATGGCGCTCGTCGCCTGCCCGACCGCATCCATCGGCACGACCGGCCGGCAGAACAAACGCGCCGGCATTGACGCCTTCCCGCACCCCGTAGCCGACGACATCTATTTCTGCGGCTTTACGTCGGAGCATAGCTTCGGCGCGTGGAGTTATCTGATCGTACGGCCGCCGGAGCGGGGCGGCAACGTGTTCGTAGATTCGCCGCGCTACGCCTCGCAACTCGGCAAACGCATCGAAGCGCTCGGCGGCGTGTCCCTGATGTTCCTCTCGCACCGCGACGACATCGCCGACCACGCGCGCTACGCCCGGCGCTTCAACTGTCGCCGCATCATGCACGCCGACGACCACGCGGCGCGGCACGGCGTCGAACAGGTAATCACCGGCCCCGACGCGCTGAAACTGGACGAAGACCTCACCATCATCCCGACGCCCGGCCACACGCGCGGGCACATGGTCTTGCTCTACCGCGACAAGTTCCTCTTCACGGGCGATCATCTCGCGTGGTCGCCCGCGCGCGCCACGCTCACCGCGTTTCGCAGCGCCTGCTGGTATTCATGGACAGAGCAGACGCGTTCGATGGCGCGGTTGCTCGACTACAGCTTCGAGTGGGTGCTGCCCGGTCACGGGCGCATTCATCACGCGCCCGCCGCCGAGATGCACGCGCACCTTGCGCGCTGCATCGCTTGGATGAAAGCGACTCCTTAGGGTTATCATTGCGCCCGCCGCCGTAGCCAACCCGGCTACGCCTCAACGCTCTGCCCGACAGTTCAGCCAGCAAAAGGAGTCGCCTCATGCCGTCATCTCTCTACCTGCCGCCGACAGTTCAGCCGTGCATGCGCCGGCCGTCGCAGCTACAGCGCGCAGGTCTAGCCTCGGCCCTCGTCTGCACCCTACTCGCCGCCGCGCACGTCTATCCATACGCTTCGACGGCGCGCGGGCCCCTGCACCGTGCGCCGCAGGAGACGGGCGCACCGACCGAGGCGCGTGTGCTTGAGCGCGGCCGGCCGGTTGAGCGCGAGTTGCGCGGCGGCGAGCGGCACGTCTACCGGCTGCGCATCGCGGCCGGTGATTATCTGGCGGCGGTGGTCGAGCAGAAGGGCATTGACGTGGTGGCGACGCTCTACGGGCCTGCCGGGCAGCAACTCCTGGAGGTGGACAGTCCGAACGGCGTGAGCGGGCCGGAGCCGCTCTACTGGCTGGCGGAACAGGCGGGCGACTACCGGCTTGAAGTGCGCTCGCTCGAAGCCGCTGCCCCGCCCGGCCGCTACGAGGCGCGCATCGAAGAACTGCGCCCCGCGACACCGCAGGACAAGACGCGCCTGCTCGCCGCGCAGACCACGCTCGCGGGCGAGCAACTCGATCTACAAGGCACGGCCGCCGCGATGCGGCAGGCGCTTGAGAAGTACAAGCAGGCGCTCCCGCTCTGGCGCGAATTGCAAGACCGCCGGCAAGAGGCGGCGGCGCTCAATCTACTGGGTCGCATCAGCGCCGATCTCGGCGAGACGCAACAGGCGCTCGACTACTACGGGCAATCGCTACAGGTCGCGCGCGCCGCGAACGACGTGGTCGGGCAGGCGACCGTGCTGACGAACGTGGGCGCGATCTTCTCGGCTGCGGGCGAGAAGCAGAAAGCGATTGAGTTGTATCAGAAGGCGCTGCCGCTCTGGCAGCAGGCGGGCGAGCGCGCGGGCGCGGCCTCTGTGCTGAACAATCTGGGGAAGACCTACAGCGACCTCGGCGACAAGCAGCAGGCGCTCGATTTCTACACGCGGGCGCTGGCACTCAAGCGCGCGGCCGACGACCATGCGGGCGAGGCGACGGTACTCGCCAACATCGGCTCCATCTATACCGCGCTCGGTCAACCACAGCGCGCGCTCGAATACTATGAGCAGGCTCTACCCTTGCTGCGCGCCGTCAACAATCTGCGCGGCGCGGCTGTGACGCTCAGTAACGTCGCCTCCATCTACGACGGGTTGGGCGAGAAGGAACGTGCGCGCACGACCTACACACAGGCACTGGCGCAGGCGCGTACGGCCGGCGACCGCGTGCAGGAAGCGACGACGCTGTTGAACCTCGGCGTGCTCGCCGCCTCTGTGGGCGAAGTGCAGCAGGCGCTTGACTACACGCAACAGGCGCTCGCACTGGCGCGCGCCGCGGGCAATCCCGAGACCGAAGCGACGACGCTGCAAAACCTCGGCGAAATCTATTCCACGCTCGGCGCGGGCCAGCGCGCGCTCGACTATTACCAGCAAGCGCTCTCCATCTTCCGCACGCTCGGCGACCGCGCGGGTGAAGGCCAGACGCTCAGCAACATGGGCACGCTCGCCTACGACCGCAGCGACCTGCGGCAAGCCCTCGCGTACTTTGAACAGGCATTGCAAATCAAGCAGTCCGTCGGCGACCGCTACGGCGCAGCCACGACGCTCACCAACATGGGCGCGACCTACGTGGAACTGAAAGATTACGCGCGTGCGTTAGACTACTTCAATCAGGCGCTCACGTTGCGCCGTGCCGTCTTAGACCGGGCCGGCGAAGCCAGCACGCTGCTCGGTCTCGGACGCACCTATTTCGAACGCAACGAACTACAACCCGCGCGCCTTCACTTTCGCCAAGCGCTGGCGCTGACACGCGCCGTCGAAGATCGGCCGACCGAAGCCGTGGCGCTCTACGATCTCGCCGTCGCCGACCGCAAGAGCGGGGAACTAACGGCGGCGCTCGAACATGCGCGCGCCGCGCTCGCTATCATCGAAGCGCAGCGCATGAAGGTCGCCAGCAGCGAACTGCGCACGTCCTACTTCGCCACCGTGCAGGACGTGTACGCCTTCTACATAGACCTGCTGATGCAACTACACGCGGGCCAACCGCGCGCGGGCTACGACCGGCGCGCGTGGGAAGCGAGCGAGCGGGCACGTGCGCGCAGCCTGCTCGACACACTGGGTGAGGCGCGCGCCGACATCCGGCGCGGCATCGAACCGGCGCTCTTAGCGCACGAGCGGGCACTCGCGCAACAACTGAGCGACGAAGCGGAGCGGCGTATACGTCTGCACGGCGAAGCGCGCCCCGACGCGGCGCAGATCGCCGCCGCCGACCGGCGCTTCGCCGATCTGTCTCTACAGTTGCAGCAGGCCCAGACGGAGATCAGGCGAAAGAGTCCGCGCTACGCCGCGCTGACACAGCCGCAACCGATCACGCCCACCACCTTGCAAAGCGATCTGCTCGATGCGGACACGGCGCTGCTCACCTACTTCCTCGGCGCGGAGCGCAGCTACCTGTGGGTGATCACACGCCGGACGGTGCGCAGCTACCAACTACCGGGGCGTACACGCATCGAGGCGCTCGCGCGCCGCGTCTATCAACGCTTGAGCGTGCCCCCGCGCCGCACGCTGGACAGTCTCGGTCTCGCGCCGCAGGCGCAGGCGGCGCAAGCGGCGCGCGATGCGACGGACGCAGCCGAGTTGAGCCGCCTCGTCATCGGCCCGGCCGCCAGCCAGCTAAACGCGCATCGGCTGTTGGTGGTCAGCAACGGTCTCCTGCAATACGTGCCCTTCGCCGCCCTGCCTTGGCCGGGCGCAGCACGCGGCGGCGCACTTGAGCCTTTGCTTGCACGCTATGAAGTTGTCACTCTGCCGTCGGCCTCGACGCTCGCCGTCTTGCGCCGCGAGACGAGTGGGCGCACGCCCGCGCCCAAGACGCTCGCCATCCTCGCCGACCCGGTCTTTCAACCAACGGATGTGCGCGTCAGCCGCCCGCCCGTCGCGCCCCAGCCGCCGAGCGCCAGCGCCGCGCCGCCGGCCGCAAGGGGCATCACCTTGAGCGACGAGCCGATCAAACTGGCGGCCGATTCGTTCGGCGCAGCCGACGCGGGCGGGCTGCTGCGGCGTCTGCCCGGCACGCGCCGCGAGGCTGAACGCATCGCCGCGCTCGTCGCGCCGCAGGAGCGCAAACAGGCGCTCGACTTTGCGGCCAATTTGCAGACGGCCACGAGCGCAGAACTTGGCGCGTATCGCTTCGTCCATTTCGCCACGCACGGGCTATTGAACACGGCACAGCCGGAACTCTCCGGCGTCGTCTTCTCGCTCGTGGACGAATCCGGCGCACCGCAAAATGGCTTTCTGCGCGCGGGCGAGATTTTCAACCTCAACCTGCCGGCCGATCTCGTCGTGCTGAGCGCGTGTCAGACCGGCGTCGGCAAAGAGGTACGCGGCGAAGGCCTGATCAGTCTCACGCGCGGCTTCATGTACGCGGGCGCGCCGCGCGTCGTCGTCAGCCTGTGGAACGTGGACGACGATTCAACGGCGGAACTGATGGCGCGTTTCTACGAGGGCATGCTGCGCACACACCTGCCGCCCGCTGCCGCCCTGCGCGCTGCCCAACTCGCGCTCCGCAGCGATCCACGTTGGCGCGCGCCCTACTACTGGGCCGCCTTTACCCTGCAAGGCGAGTGGCGTTGATTGAGCAGGTCGCAGAAAAATTTAGCGGCGGCGTGACTGTAAGTATCTCCTTACAGTCACGCCGCCGCTGGTTGTCGCGCGCAAAGGGTTAGTTAACGCTTGCGCCGGGCGCGCAGGCGCAGGCCGATGAGCAGGAGTAGCCCTAGCCCGCCGCCGACGGTGGCAGCCGGACTCAGGCGCTTGGGCAAGGGCAGCATGCCATTCTCGACGAGCGCGCCTGTCGTCGCGTCTGTGTCGCCGCGCGCCGCGCCGTTGGCACTCTTCAAGGGCTGCGCGGGCGTGTTCGGCATGTCGGAGACGGTGAAGGGTTTGCCGTCCAGAAGATACATGCGCTGCATCTCGACGAGATTGAAGGGGCGCGCGCCGCGCCGGCCGAAGACGGCGAGTTGGTTGCCGCTCTCGTCCACCGCGCGGTCGCGGTCGAGACCTTTGGAGATGGCGATGGCCGGCCCCTTCGTTTTGTACCATGCGATCAGCTTCGGCTCAGGGCGCGGGCTGAAGCCGGCGTAGGTCTGCATCGTTTCGGGGTCGGTCAGTTGCAGAATCCGCAAGCCGTTCGCGCCGTCCGCGACGTAGGCGTAGAGGCTCGCGTTCGTCATCCCGACCTTGACCTGATGCACGTCGTTCAACTGCCCGTCGGCGTTGTACATCTGATCGAGTACAGGCTTCTCAGGATTCTGCACATTGATGATCGCAATGCCGTCATGGCCGTCCGCCACGTAGGCGTAGGTGCGCGCCACGTAAACATCGTGGGCGTGGCCGAGTTTCACCTCAGCGCCTTCGACCAGATGCGCGTCGGCGGGCGTGGTGATGTCCACGACTTGCAAGCCGTCCTCGGTGGCGACGAAAGCGTAGCGGAACTGGATGGCGGCCGCCTTCGGTTCGCGTAACGGGATGGTCTTGACGACCTTCGGCTCAAGCGGCTTGTCTATGTCAACGATGACGAGCGCCTTGTCGGTGGTGATGTAGGCGTGCGTGCCCGCGATCTGGATGTTGTTCGCCTCATTCAGCACGCCATCCGGGTTCCACGTCAGAGCGCGCTTGAGATAATTGTTGAGCGGGTCGCCGTCCAATAGTGTTGCGGCATTGACGAGGATCAAGCCCTCATATTTGTCCACGACGTAGAGGAAGGCGTAGAGCAGGTGGATAGGCTGCTCCTGATTGTTTGGATTGCGTGCGCGCGCCGGATCAACGCCGAGCGTGGTCGGTGCTGCGACCGCCGTCGCATATTTCGTCTTGACGTAGAACTTCTGCCCGAAGCGCGAGACGGGCGCGGTCGTGATGCGTTCGGAGAAGCCCTTGTGATCGATCTGCGCCACGTCGTAGATGCGTAAGCCCCCTTCGCCCGCCGCGACATAGGCATACTCGCCGCGTAGTTGCACGCCGAGCACTTTCGGATTGCCGACGTGCTCGTAGAAGTCTTTCAACTCGCGCTTGTCCTTGTTGACGAACTCATTGTAATCGTCCGGATAGGCGAGCTTGTGTAGGGTGCTGCCGATGACGGCCTGCGGCTCGTTCTGTTCGGTGACGGGGATGACTTCGAGCGCCTCTTCGGCGGCGACGTAGACATAGCGCCCCATGAAGTTGACGAAGTTCGTGCCCTGCAACATCAGTTGCGCCATCCACGCGTTGTTGTCGTTCTGCTCGGAGAGGTGACAATCGGTGCAGCCTTTCGTCTCGACAGCGCGGACGGTGTGCGGCACGTGCGTAGCGAAGGATTGACCGCTGTAGCCTTCGGCGGAGATGGTCTGCTGCTGCGAATAGATCCACTCGCGGTTCTGATTCTGCGAACTGACGATAACGGCGGAACGCGAGGCGACCGGCGCGACGCGGTGGCCTGTCGTCGTGCCGTCCTTGCCGAGCATAAAGACATCGTCGCGGATGACTTGAAAATTGTAGGTTGTGAAGTTGCGCGATTCCGACGCCTCGTTGTGGCGGTTCGGCATCTTGCGGTTCGCCTTCATCGAGAGGTGACAACCGAAACAGCTTGTCATCCATGCCGAGTGACAGGCGAAGCAGGTCATCTGGCTGTCGGGGTGCGCGAGTTGTGCTTCGTCGGACGGCACGTCGCCCCACGTCTTGTTGTCGCGCTGGATGGTCTTGGCGTAGCGCGACAGTTCGTTGTAGTCGGGCGAGGCCGGATCAATCGTGTCGTGCGTCTGTTTGACGCGCCACCAGCGGCCCGGCTCGACCAGCGAGTTCTGGATCACTTCGCCGCCCTTGAACTCGACGGTCTGCTCAACGCCCTTCTCGTCCTTGAAGGTTTTGACCAAAGGCTTCGCGCTCGCGTTCTTCTTCAGGTCGGGCGCGAGTTCAAACAGCGGAATCTTCGCGCCGCTCGCGTCGCGGGCGTAGAGGTTGCGCGTGATGTCTTTTTGCCCCGAACGCGGCGCGCGCAAGTTGCGCCCCTTGTCGCTGTCGGTTAGCTGACCGTTGACGATGCCCTGACCGGCGGCGAAGCCGGTGGTGACGAGTTTGGCGCGTTCCTGAATCGTGCCGTGACAGTCGGTGCAGTTGATCTCGATAGCGGCGCGCGGTTCGTTGTAGATAATGCCTGTGCCATGCGCGTCTTGGCGGAAGTGGCAGTCGGCACAGTGCATGCCCTTCTCAAGATGTATGTCCTTGAGGTGGACGGGCTGACCCGATTTGCCGAGGATTGAGGACGAGCGCGGATCGTTATCCTCATAGTTGACTGCGCGGCTCAGTTTCGCCGCCGTGACGTTTTTGACGGGCCGCCCGAACGAATCGAGGAAGTTGCCTTGCCGGTCGCGTTTGAAGACAGCGCGGAACAGCCAGCCGTGCCCGTGATAGTCCGCGAGTTGGATGTTCTTGAGCGACTTGTTCAACTCGCCTTCGGGTTCGCCGGCTTTGACGAGAAAATCATCCGGCGAGACGCGCTCGCGGTCTTTAAACTCGCTCCACAGCCCGCGCAGGGATGCGGCTTCGGGGTTGCGGTCTAGTTTGTACTGCTCCTCGTCCGACGATTCCTTGTATTGATCTTTGCGATAGAGCTTGTCGCCGTCCGTTTCGTTGTCCCACCACAGCATTCCTGTGTAGGTGGCGACCATGTTCGTGCCGGGGTGCATGTGACAGACCATGCACTGCGAGGTCGGGATGGCGCTCGTCAGGCTGTGCCGAATGGGGTGGCCCGGCTCGTTACGCGGAATGTTGGTGTCGCCCGTGCGCGTCTGCCCCATGTTGCCGAACTCGGCGTAAGGGCCGCTGTTGACGCGGCTGCGGTCGTTTGCGTAGATGACGTGGCAGGCCGTGCAACCGGAGGAGCGGAAGTCGCCGGGATGATCGTTTGTGCCGAGGTGGTTTAAGGTCGGGTCAAGGAGGCGCGTCTTTTGCAGACCGAGATAGACGGGGTCGGTGCGTTGCGCCGTGCCGAGGCCGCGCGCGCTCAAACCCTTGCGCGGCTTGCCGGGGTCTTCGTCCTTCTCCGGCAGCCCCACGTCCAGCCGCCCCTTGTCGCCGCGCTCGAAGACGCGCAGGACGTTGCCCGGCTGCGAAATCTCCCAGCGCGGAATCGGATCGAGGAAGGTGAGCCAGCCCTTCGTCAGTTGCTGTTCGAGCGTCGGCTGCGGGACTTGGATGAGCCGTTCGGGGCCGCCCTCAGGGCTGTAGCTTTCCCCGAAGCGCGTATCCTTCAGGGGGAAGCCGCCGTTGTTGTAGAGCGCCGCGCCCCAGAGCATAGCGCCGTGCCGCATGCTGCTCGTCTCGTTGGCCGCGACCTCCTGCGCGTGGCACTCGCCGCAGGTCTTTTGCGTCACACGCAGGTCGCCCGGATTGATGAAACGGATGAACTCCCAACTCTCCTGATTCATCGCCGCGTTCAAGCGCTCAGGGTTCGCGCTCGTGCGCTTGCCTCTGTACTCCCAGAAGTCCGGGTGGCGCGGACGCACGTGTGCATCCTCGGCGGTGCGGGCCGCGGGGTTGCCGCCATGACAGTAGGTGCAGGACAGGCCCTGCCCGTCCTTGCCGTCCGCCGCGAGTTTGCCGTTGTCGGTCGCGTGCATCGGCTCCGTGTTGCCGTGACAGGTGACGCAGCCTTCGGGCGTCGGCGACTTGTCCTGCACGGGTGCGGGCGCAGCCGCTAACTGCGGCGCGGCGGGGCGCACGTGCGCGGTCGCAGACGACGCGGGTTTGGCCGCTGCGCTGGCTTGGCCGGGCCGGGCGGCTTCCGTCCGCGCTGCGCCGGCGTTGCTGTTGGCGGACGAACGCGCGCCGCCGAGCATGAGCGCGCAGACGAGCGCGCAGGTGGCGAGAACGAGTAAGAGCTTAAAGCGTTCAATGAGTCCGAACCGGGACATTAACTCTCTCCTGTAGTGATCCGAGCCGTGCATGATCCGGCGATGAAGGCAGATACGAATTGACGGTTGCGTGTCGCTCTGATTGCTCAGTTTGCGTGCGCCGTCATGCTTAGAAAATAAATTTCACCTGCGCAAAGAGCGCGTACAAGGGCTTGTTCGGGTTGATGTTGGTGTTGTCCGGCGTGCAGAACTCGCGCACGTTGGGCGGACAGTTGCGCGTCAGATCGGTGTAGATGTCGCGGAAGCCGCGCCGGGGCTTGAGGGTCGAAGCGCCGAACGTCAGTTGAATGTTATTGATGAGCAGCGGGCGATAGATGACGCCGACGCTCAAGTCCCAGCCGATGTCGTGCCGGATATGATTCTGAAAGAGCAGGTATTCGAGCGACTCCGTGCGATGGAAGCGCAGGAAGTTGGCGTTAAAGACCGTCTTGATGCGCTGCGTCAAGTCAACGTCTATGCCCGCGTTGTAGATGAAGATGCCGGGATTGACGAAGTTCGCCTGCCCCTGCGATTTGCTGCTGCGCAGCGAGGGCAGGAGGGAATTGGGTTGGACGAGACCGACGGCCGCGCCTGTGAGCGGGATGCCGACGCGATTCCAGAAAGAGAACTGCCCGCCCGCGAAATTCGGATCGTCGAAGATGGCGTCGAAGCCGGTCGCCTTGCTGTCGGTCGGGTTCTTGTCGCCCTGCGCGAAAAAGATCGAAGCCTTGTAACGCAGGAAGTCTTTATCAATTGACGCCTCGACTGCCGCCATGTTCGAGCGGATGCGCTGCGAGCGCCCGGCAATCGGGTTGCGGTCGTCGCGCCCGAAGGCGAAGTAGTAGGCGTTCGTCAGATTGATGCGGCCCAAGTGGCCGTCGCCGTTGAGGCCGATGTAGCCGGCGTTGACGGTGTGCGGGCGGAAGTCGCCGATGAGCGCGGGGCGGACGAGGAAGCCATTGCGGTCGTACTCGACCGAGCGGCGGTCGTTATTAAAAGCAAAGACGACTTGGCCGGTATAGCCTTTGCGGAACAAGTCCTGCTTGAAGAGGTTCGCCATGTAGATGCGCTGCGGGCGCAGGTCGAAGCGGTTCAAACCGCTATTGGTGTCCTTCTCAAGCTGCACGAGGCCGATGGCGTTGAACTGATACTTGTTGTTGCGGAAGCCGCCGAAGAGGCGCGCGCCGAGATTGTTGTCGCTGTAGAGAAAGCCGCGTGCGTCCGAGACGAAGGGCTGGATGCCGACGCGTGCCGAGACGAAGTCGAAGTTCGCGTTCACGTCTTCGAGTTTGACTTCGGCGAACGCCTCTTCAAACGAGAACTGTGTATCGGTGCGCCGCGTGCCGCGCCGCACGTCTATGTTGACGACGCCGGTCTCGCGCGCGCGCACAAAGTTCGGCAGACTGATCGTCGGCGAGATTTTGATCGCCCAAGAGCGCGGGCGGAAAGTCGAGTCGCCGCGAAACATCTCGAACGTGAACTGCAAGATGTGATTGACGGCCAAGACTTCAGGCTTGCCGAAGAACTCGGCGCTGCCCGGTCGCGCGCTCGACACGTTCGACGGAATCGGCGTGCGCTGCTGCTGGACAACGAAGGTGTCCACGCCTGAGAGGATCATGAACGTGTTCTGCCCGAAGATCGGATAATCGCCCTTGAGCAGATTCAGATCGTAAGGGTTGTACCAGTGGCCCTTGCGAAACGGAATGTCGCGCCCGCGCGCGCCCATGTCGCCGTAACGTTCATACTCGGGGAAGTTGATGCGCCAGCGGTCGCGCACCTCGCGGCGGCGCGGGTCGAGTTGCGGCGCGGATTCGACGGTCGGTGCGCCCGCGTAACCGGCCGGCTGCTCACGCTCCGACGGGTCAACGATCTGCGGCGGCTTCGCGCCTTCCGGGAGCGCCTGCAAATCGACGGCGACGGTCGCATCCTTGCCCGGTTCGACGATGATGTTCTCGCGGTCGAAGTCTTGCATGCCGGGCGCGCTTGCGAGGATGCGATAAGCGCCGGGGCGCACCTTGAAAGAGAACGTGCCGCCGTTGTCCGTGCGCCGGGTCGCGCGTTCGGTCGTGACCTGATTGATCGCCGTCACGGTCACGCCCGCGAGGGGCGCTTTCGCAGGATTGCGGACAGTGCCGTTGATGCGCCCGTCCTGCGCGCGGGCTGCGCCGCCGCACAAGGCAACGAGCAGCAGACAGAAGAGCAGATGGACAGTGGTGGTCGGTGTGCGCTGAGCTTGCATACGGGACATGTAGAGCCTCAGTTGAAGATTAAGCGCCGCCGCGACACAGGCGCGCGGCCAAAATGCTGTGCTTCGAGAATGAAAAGAGAACAGTCTCTGACGCTTGAGAAGAAGCCGATGATGCTTGAGACGTTTAAGCCTTGCGAGCGCATGCCTTGTAGCACATTCGCGGCGAGGCTGGCAACGACTTTTTTACGCGCCCGCATGAATGCGCGCCAGCGTAAAACCGATCTGCGACCGGCCCCGTAAATACTAATTCAACCAACGCCCGCGCGGGCCGCCAACGCTACTTAAATTTACCTTGACTCGTCAAAGTTTAATGGTAAAGTGTACGCGCTTCTGCATCAGACTCCACGCTCTTTTCTGAACTGCTTACACATATGTTCGGTCGCATCTCGCATAAAAATCTTATGATCAGTTGTCGCTCGCGCAAGCGGGCCCGGCTCTTTATCTTCAGCGCCGCGTGTCTCGCGCTGGTCGCTTCGGGTCTGCTGATAACTCAGCAAAAATCTGCGGCGCAGGCGACCCGCCCGCTGCTCATCAGCGAGAGCGGTTCGACGCGGGCCGTCGCGCTCGAATCCGTCACGCGCCTGCGCGAGCCGTTTGCGCGCACGCAGCCGCACAACTTCGCTTCGGACGGGCGCACGCGCTTACAGTTTCTCGTCCTCAACGTAGAGCCGTTCGCCAGCGCCGACAACGTGCGCGTCGAAGCCGAGGACGCGAACAACCGCATCTACAATCTGCCGGTCGAGCACATCGGCGGCGTGCCGGGTCAGCCCTTGCTGAGTTCGGTCACGGTGCGGCTCGCGGACGATCTGGGTGACGTGGGCGACGTGCTGGTGCGCTTGACTTATCGCGGCGTGCAATCGAACCGCGTGCGCGTCGGTATCGGGCACATCGGCGGCGGTCTGCCGGACGACGTTGGCTCAGTGCCCACGCCTGCGCCCGCCGCCAACGCGCCGACACCCAACACCAATCCGCTGCTCGCCGGCAATCTGACGCCCGACGACGTGCGCGCCGTCATCGCGCAGGCGGTCTCGGCCGCCGCCGCGCTCAATCGCGCCGTGACGGTCGCCGTCACCGACCGCGAAGGCAACGTCCTCGGCGTCTTTCGCATGACGGGCGCGACGCTGCGCACGCGCTTCAACGGCGGCACGGTCTTTCAACAGACCGCCGACCCTGTGACGGGGCTGCCGCCGCTCGGCCTCGAAGGCGCGGACTTCCCCGCCGCGCTCAACCCGGCGCGGCTCGCCGCCATCACCAAGGCGGGCACGGCCTCCTTCTTCAGCACGTCGGGCAACGCCTTTACGCCGCGCACCGCGAGCTTCATCATTCAGGAGCACTTCCCGCCGAACGTCACCAACCAACCGTCGGGGCCGCTCTTTGGCGTGCAGTTCTCGCAACTGTTCTGCTCGGACATCAAGAAGCCGGGTCTGCCGCTCGGTCTCTCGGGCGATCCGGGCGGCGTGCCGCTCTACAAGAACGGTCTGCCGGCAGGCGGCGTCGGCATCGAAGGCGACGGCCTCTACACGGTTGACCGCGACCCGACCGATTTTGACAAGCCGTTGGAAGAGTTGATCGCGGTTGCGGCGGCGCGCGGCTACGAAGCGCCCGCGCAGATACGCGGCGACAACATCATCGTCGGCGGCATCCGTCTGCCGTTCACCAACGTCACGGACGCAGACGCGCCGCGTCCTTCGACCATCCCGTTCGCCAGTCTGCCCGGCACGGTCGATCCCGATTTCCCCATTCGCGGCGCGCAGCCTTCCGCCTTCGTGCCCATGACGCTCGACGGCAGCCCCGGCGCGGTGGACACGCGCTTCTTCCCGTTCATCGGCAGCACCTCGGGTTCGGCCAACGCGCTGACGGCTAACGACGTGCGTACCGTCATCGCGCAGGCGGCGCATCAGGCCGACATCACGCGCGCCGCGATCCGCCAGCCGTTAGGCAGCGCCGCCCGCGTCTCGATCACCGTGGTTGACACCGAAGGGCAGGTGCTCGGCATCTTCCGCACGTTCGACGCGCCGGTCTTCGGCTTCGACGTGTCGGCGCAGAAGGCGCGCACGGCGCTCTTTTTCTCGCGCAACAACGCGGGCGCGCAACTGCGCGCGGCCGGTTTCAGTCGCTACGTGGACGCCGCCGCGCAGGACGGGATTCAACTGAACGGCTCCATCGCCTTCAGCGACCGCGCGGGCGGCTTCCTCAGTCGTCCGTTCTTCCCCGACGGCATTGACGGCACGCAGAACGGCCCGTTCAGCTACCCGATCAACCAGTGGAGCGTCTTCAACGACGGCTTGCAACTCGACCTCGTGCGGACGAACCTGATCGCGGCGCTGCTGACGCCCGCCGGCATGACGCCGCCGCCCTGCACCGCTATCTCCTACATCCCGAACGGCATTCAAATCTTCCCCGGCAGCGTCCCGCTCTACAAGAACGGCGAACTGGTCGGAGCGGTCGGCATCAGCGGCGACGGCGTCGATCAGGACGACATCATCGCCTCGGCCGGGAGCGCCGGCTTCGTCCCGCCGGCCGCCATCCGCGCCGATCAGGTCTTCGTGCGCGGCGTCCGCCTGCCCTTCGTGAAGTTCCCGCGCAGCCCGAACCTGTGAGCCGCGCACACGCGGGCCGGCCGCGATAGCTCAAGCAGTCCGGCCGTTGACGCCGCCTGCCAGCACACAAGCAAAACGCATCAGCCGCCGCGAGCCTGTTTCAAGGTCGCGACGGCTGATGCGTTTTTGTGGGCCGTTTAATCTCTGTGGGGCCGGTTAGGGCAGCGTGTTCAGGTTCTCGCGCAGGGGGGCTAGCGCGGGGTTGTTCGGGTCAATGGCGGCGAGTTGATCTATGGCGCTGCGCGCCGTCGCCTTGTCGTTGAGATGCAGCGCGGCGGCGGCGAGATTCTGCAAAGCCTTCTCGTGTTTGGGGTTGAGGGCGAGCGTCTTGCGATATTCGGCGGCGGCACGGGCGTAGTCGGGCGGCGTGCGGCTGAAATAGGTGTTGCCGAGATCGGTCTGCACGTCCACGTTCTGCGGCTGCACGGCGAGGACGCGTTGATAGTAGCCGGCCGCGCCGTCGAAATCACCCTTGTCGTACTTCGTGTTGCCCAGTGCGGTCAGCGCGTCCACGTCCTTCGGCTGCACGGTGAGCGCGCGTTGCAGGTAAAACTCCGCCTTGTCGAAGTCGTGCGCCCGGTAGAAGATGGCGGCGGCGTTCATCTGCAAGTCGAAGTTCTTGGGCTGCGCGTCGGCGTCGGCCATCGCCTGCTGCGCATCGGCCGAGGAAGCGGCGGCACTCGCGCCCTGTCCGTCCGCGCCGCCGATGTTGGGATGGCCAGGCGGCAACTCGCCCGTCGTCTGGGTCGGGTCGAGCGGCGGGGCTGCGCCGTCCGCGGCGCGCGCCGCACCGGCCGTCGCGCCTTGCGTGCGCGGCTCGGCGATCATTTTGTTGGCGAGAAAGAAACCGACGGCGAAGCCGACGATTAGCCCGACGACGCAGAAGAGAATGTGGCGCGTCAAATTCTCTTTGCCCGCCACGTGGGCTGCGAGTGGCTGCGCGGTGGCTGCGGCGGTACGCGCTCGCGGGCGTGCGACCGGCAGCGGCTGAGGCGCGTCTGTTCCTTCCAGTTCCGGTGTCAGTTCGTCTTCCAATCCCGGCTCGCGCTGAAGCGTCGTCGCTTCGCCGGTCGCGTTGGTCGTGCGCTTGTTTGGCATGTTCGGTTGATGATGGCTCTCTTAGGTCAGTCCTATGAATTATGGGCAACAGGCGGCACGCGAGATACGTCAAAGCTGAGCCTGATCATTTGCGCGCCGCAGCGCGTGCTCAATTTGCACGCGCCCGCAGAATCAATTCTAATCAAACAGCCGGCATCATAGCATACGCGGCCGGGCCGTCTGAGCGGGGCGCGCGAAGGGTTTGCCGCCGCCCGCACGGATGGGCTATGATGGGCGCACGAAAAAGCAGGTTTGCGGCCCGCGCCCTCGGTCGCGTCAGCTAGTGAAAAGAACTGCTCCTCTTGTTTATTGATCTGCAAAACTCATGTCAGCCATCGAAGAGACTAAACGCGAAATAAGTGTCGGCGCTCCCACGCGCACCCGCGCGCGCGTGTCGCCGCTCAACTGGCTTTTGAACCTGCTCAGTTCCGTGCGCTTCGGCGTCATGATGCTGGTCGTACTGGCCGCCTTCAGCATGATCGGCATGCTCGTCGAGCAGCAGAACGTGGAGGGCTTCGAGCGCAACTTCGCCAATTTGACGCCCGCCACGAAACTGCTCTTTGGCACGCTCGGCTTCTTCGACATCTATCATGCCTGGTACTTCAACCTGACGCTGCTCATCCTCTCGCTCAATATCGTGCTGGCCTCGATTGATCGTTTTCCGGGCGCGTGGCAGTACGTCCGCCGGCCCAAGTTCGACGTGCAGCCCGTCTGGTTGGCCAAGCAGCCTTCGAGCACGACGCTGAAGCTGAAGGGCGAGAGTCGCAGCGCGGTCGCACAGCAGATCGCGGCGGCGGCTAAGCGCGTAGGGCTGAAGGCGGTCATCACGGAGAAGGGCAACCGCACCTTCGTCTTCACGCAGAAGGGCGCGTGGAACCGGCTCGGCGCTTACTTCGTCCACGTCGCGCTCCTGACGATCTTCACCGGCGGTTTCCTGACCACGCAGTTCGGCCGCACCGGCACGATGCAACTGCGCCCCGGCACGAACGCCAACCAGATGAAAGAGGTCGCCTATCAGATCGTGGACGACCAACTAAGCCCCTCGCAGGTGGTCTATCCGCTCCCGTTCACCGTCGAATGTACGGACATACAGCAGAAGCTGATTAAGCAGGACGGCCCCATTACCGCCGACAACACGATAGACTGGCTGACCAAGATCAATATCAAGGACGAGACCGGCACGCACGAGGCGCTCGTGCATCTGAACCGGCCGTTCGATTATCGCGGCTATCGTTTCTTTCAAGCCAGTTTTACGCCGCTCGGTCAGGCGCGCACCATCACCTTGCGCGTTACGCCGGAGCAGGGCGGCGAGCCGCAGGACGTGACGATCCCGCGTGACGGGGCGACGACGCTCAAGGACGGCACGCACGTCGAGTTCGCGGACTTCTATCCTGAGTTCAAAGTAGGCGGCAGCAAGACCGATACGGAAGAGGGCGTCTATAACAATCCGGCCGCCGAGTTGAAGGTGACGCCGCCGGGCGGCACGCCGACCAAAGCCTACGCGTTTAATCCGACGATGGCGGAGAGCGCGCCCTTTGCCAAGCGCCCCGTCGCCGGCTACACGTGGCGGCTCGTTGATTTCGAGAAAGTGCCCGCCTATCACTTCCTCTCGATCCAGCACGATCCCGGCTCATCCGTCTTCTATCTCGGCGGCGCAATGCTGGCGCTCGCGCTCGCAAGCGTCTTCTTCTTCTCGCACCAGCGCATCTGGGCGGTCGTCGAAGAGGCGCAAGGGGCGGACAGCTATGAAGTGCTGCTCGGTGGCAACACCAATCGCAATCTTTTCGCACTCGAAGATACTTTTAAGAAGCTGACGGCGGCCATTACGGGCCGGCCCGTGGAGGTGGACGAATCATGAGTGACGTTCTGAAATCGCCGGCCGACTTTCGCACTCCGCACTTTGACGCGAGCGCGTGGTCGCTCAAGTCTTACCTGCCGGCGGCGCTCCCTGTGCTTGGCGCGCTGCTGTTACTGCTGCTGCGCGTGCAACTCGGCGGCGCGCATTTCATAGACGACGGCGCGTTGATGATGCTCGCGCTCGCCTGCTATCTGACGGCTGCCACGTTCCATCTGCTCAACCTCTATGCGCCATCGAACATGGCGCAGCGTTTGGGTCTGTGGCTCGGCAGTCTCGGCGTCTTCTTCAACCTTGCCAGTTGGCTGGTGCGCTGGGTCGCTTCGCGCGACCGCGAAATCGACATCTTCATCCGGCAGGGCAAGAGTCTGACCGAGTTGCCGTGGTTCTTCCGCTATATCCCGTTCGCCAATCTCTACGACCTGAGCCTCGCCTTCGCCTTTGGCGCAGGCATCACGACGATGCTGATTGCCGGGCGCAAGAGCTATCGCTTCCTCGGCGCTCTGTCGCTGCCGCTCGCGGCGCTCATCCTCGTGCTCGCGCGTTTTATCGGCGACGAGTTCATCAACCTGCCGCCCGTGCTCGACTCCTACTGGCGGCCGATTCACGTTGGCATCGCCTCCTTAAGCTACGGCGTGGCGCTCGTCTGCTTCGCGGCGGCGGTCATCTATCTGCTGAAGGACGGCGTCAAGACCGAAGCCATGGCCATCTGGGCCAGCATCTTCTCGCTTCTGGTGATCGGCACGATTGGCGGCCGCTTCGGCTCGTTCCTGATCTTCACGACGGGCCGGTACGCCGCTTCGACGGTCTTACGCGGTTCGCGCATGTCGTTTCCGCTGCGCGTAAATATCCCGTTCGTCGGCCCGCTGCTCATTCTCGCCGCGCTGTTGCTCGCGGGCACGATCTTCTTCTTCCTGCGCTACGTCTATAAAGAGGACAGCGCGGGTCGCCTCTGGGGGCATCGCCTGTTGCGCGCCTCGCTCGTAGTGCAGTTGCTTGCCATCATCGTGCTTGTCGTGCAGGTGAAGACCGTGACGCAGATCGGCCCGTGCCCGGCCGAGGCGCACTTCACGACCAGATGTTTCGAGCCGAGCCAGTACGAGGGTTTCGGCACTTGGCTCGCAGAGCAGCAGAAACTCACGCCGGAACAGATTAAGGCGCTCGGCCCGGCGCAGATGATCACGGCGGCCAAGGGCTTCGTCGAGCAGAACGGCTCGGCGCTGACCTTGAGCTTTAACGCGAACCCGGTTGAACTGGCCTCGCTCATCACGGCCGTGGCCGCACTGTTCTTCGTCATCCTGTTCAGCTTCAAGACGGAGAAGCTACGCATGGCGCTGCCGTCCGCCGAGAAACTCGACAGCCTGATGTACAAGACGGCGAGCGTGGCCTTCGCCGGTCTCGCCATGCTGCTCATCACGGGCGCGATCTGGGCTAACGAATCGTGGGGGCGTTACTGGGGCTGGGACTCGAAAGAGACGGGCGCGTTCGTCGCGTGGCTGACCTATGGCGGCTTCCTGCACGCGCGCATCTCGCGGGGCTTGACGGGGCGGCGCGCGGCCTACTTCGCTGTCGTCGCCTTCCTGCTCGTCATCTTTACCTATCTCGGCGTCAGCTACCTGCTGCCCGGTCTCCACTCTTACGCATAAACAGCAGTGCCGAGTGCCAGGTGACAAGTGACGAGTTAAAAACTCTGTCTTAAGCTTGTCGCCGGGCACTCGCCACTCGCCACTGTTCTTCAATGTCCAAAGACAACATTCTTTTCACGCTCGTCGGCGTCGGCTTCGGGTTGTTCTTCGGGTTCGTGTTCGTGGCGTGGGCCAATCAGCGCGCGGTGCAGCCACGAGCGCAGTCCGGCACGGAGAGCGCAACGGACAGGGCACAGTCGTCCATCGCGGTCGCCGACCAGCAGATGCAGAGCGTTCTGGCGGATGCGGCCAAGCGCGCACGCGAAAACCCGCAGGACTTCGGTGCGCAGATGACGGCCGGCGGCATCGCTTACAAAGCGCAGCAGTACGACGATGCGTTGGAATTCTTCCTGAAGGCCAACCAGTTAAAGCCCGACGAGGTTGAGCCGGTGATCCAACTCGGCAACGTAAACTATGACGGCGGGCGCTTGCAGGCGGCCGAGAAGTGGTACACGGCGGCGCTGCTGAAAGAGCCGGACAACGTCAACGTCCGCACAGACCTCGGCCTCACGTTCCTCTTGCGCGACCCACCGGATTACGACCGCGCCATCGCCGAGTTTCGCCGCTCGCTCGAACGCGACCAGCAGCACGAACAGACCTTGCAGAATCTGGTCGTCGCCCTGACGCGCAAGGGCAACAAGGACGAGGCGCGGGCGACGCTTAAACGCTTGCAGGAGATTAATCCCAACAATCCTACGCTCGCGCAGTTGCAAGCTGATCTGCAATAGCTTGGGCGCGCGCAAATAATCGTTGTCAGGCAGACACAACTGTGCTACAACGAAGCCCTCCAAAGTAGCAGGTCTTACAGTTTTACATCTCGGCTCTTTCCGTCCCTGATTCGCAGTAGCAAGTGATCCGGGTTGTACTGCTCGAAGTGCAGCATTGATGATCCGCGCACGGACACACAACTTGCGGCCGTCTATTACCGCTCCGCCACGCCGGCTCGATCCGCGTCTCTGCGGGCTGGTGCTTTTCGTCGCCTGCGCGGCGCTGACGCTCTTCGGTCTGCGCGGCGCACCGACCTCGGCCGCCACCAGCGCCCCTGAGCCGCAGCAGCGCCGTGCGCCTGCGCGCAGGCCCCGACCGCGTGCGTCAAGTGCGCGCCCGCCGGCCGTTGACTACACGAAATTTTCGCACGCGACCAAAGGGCACTACGAAAACTGTGCCGCCTGTCACCTGACGCTGACGAAGCCGCAACTCACTTTGGCGAAGCCGGACATCAGCGACTATCCGGATCACCCGGCCTGCGTCGAATGTCACCGTGCGCAATTCTTCCGCGGCCCGTTTCGCGGCGCAGCGCCCGCGATCTGCGCCGACTGTCACACGGCCGCCACGCCGCGCAACAGCGCCCGCTTCCCGTTCCCGAAGCCGCAGCAGCAGTCGCAGTTCTCAGACACGTTCCCGCACGCGAATCATGCGAAGACGACGGCGCTCAAGTTGTTCGCGCCCGCGCTGGGCCAAGCGAAGGTCAAACAACAGGACACGTGCTTCTACTGTCACAAGGTTGACAAGACCGAGTTCAAAACGGTCGCCGGGGCGAAGGATGCCTTCGTGCCGCCGCCCGGCACGTTCATGTCCACGCCAACCACCCACGCCAACTGTTTCCAGTGTCACTGGCGCAAGGACGTGGAGAACAAAGACATCGAGCCGCTCTCGAATCAATGCGCCGACTGCCATAACAACCTTGCGCTTGCCGCGCATAAACCGGCCGCAACGCCTGCGCCCGTCGCGCCCGCCAGAGCGACGCCGACGATGACGCCGAAGCCAACTGCGACGCCTGCGGCGAAGCCTACGCCCACGCCCGCGCCAAAACCGACGGCTACGCCCACGAAGCCTGCGCCCACGCCTACTGCTAAGCCGTCTGCGACGCCGACGCCAAAGCCGGGCGACGAGTTGGCGCACGCGAATTTTATCCGCGCCGGCTTTACGTTGCCCGTCGCGTTTGTGCCCGCCGTCTCGCTCGCGCAACAGGCGAAGATGCCGTTTCGCACGACGCCGAAGTTCCGGCACGTGATGAACGCGGACAAGCCGAAGGAAGACCCGCACCAGTATCGCTCAGAGACGGACGACAAGGGGCAGCAGATCAGGGTGACGTGCATCACCTGTCACGCGAGCGTGAAGACATCGAAGTCTTTAGAGTCGTTGCGCGAGCCGGCGAACAAGGTGCAGTTGCCCGCATGCGCCACCTCCGCGTGCCATACGGCGTTGTCGGGTTCAGCCGCCTTGAAACTCTCGATCTACCGTGAACTGCGCGAGCGCAGTAAGGATGCAAAGTTCGACTGTGCGCTCTGCCACCTGCCGAACGTGAGCACCGCCGACGTGCCGTGCAACCATTACGCGGCCGTCTATCAAAGCGCGGTCAAGGAAGGGAAGAGTACGAAGAATCTGGAAGCGATCATCCCGCCGCGCTGCGCCGAGGCGGCCAAGCCTGCGACGCAATGAGCGCCGGGAAAGGAAGCGAGACGAAAGAGCGTGCGTCAGAACGCCGTGCCAACTAAAACCGAAGCGCCGCGTGGGCTTGCGCCACGCGCGGGTCGGGCCGAACGCCTGTCGCTGGTTATTGTTTTGGCGACCGTATGTGCGTGCGTGTGGCTGTTCGTGGGTGGGCGCGCAGTTGCCATTGCGCCCGCCGCGCCTGCGCCGGTCGCGCAGGAGCAGGATTTCTCGAAGTTCCAGCACGGCAGTTCAAAGCATGCCTCGCTCGCCTGCGCGTCTTGCCACCAGCGCGCGCGCGATAATTCGATCAGCCCGACTTACGACGGGCGCGCCTCGCTACCCGGTCACAAGGCTTGCACGGACTGTCATCTGGCGCAGTTCGTCCAGCAGAACAACGCCATGTGCTCCATCTGCCACACGAGCGTGGAGAACAGCGCGCACCCGCCGGTCAAAGACTTTCCCGGCTTGCTGAGTTTCAACGCCAGATTCGATCACGCGCAGCACAACACGGGCGCGGCCCGGCCGGCCGCCGGCTGCGCGTCCTGCCACACGCCGGGCGGCCGGCGCGCGGCCGCGATGACGATTCCAGCGCGGCTGAACGCGCACGCGCAGTGCTACTCGTGCCATACGCCCGGCGCGCAAGCCAGCGGGCGCGACATTAGCTCGTGCGGCGTCTGCCACGCGCTCGGCGGTTACGCGCGCACGCCCGCGACCGCGCGCTCCTTCGCCGTTGGTTTCAGCCACGCGACGCATGGCCGCCGGCAAGGCCTGAGCTGTAACGACTGTCACAACCTGCGCGCCGGTGCGCCGCAGCGCCAGCAGGTGACAGCGACGCGCGCCGTGCAGCATTTCGGGAGCGGCCGCGCGCAAAGCTGTATGACCTGCCACAATGGCCGCCGCGCCTTTGGCGACGCGAATTTCGACGAGTGTGTGAAATGCCATAAGGGCACGACGTTCCGCATGTGAGGCTTGCGGGCAATTGCGCAGGGAAAAATAATTGACAAGCGTCGCCGCCCCGTCTATATTGCGCCGGGATGTCTCCCCGGACAATTCTTCGAGAGCGCGCGCCCGCGCAATGTCGGTCGCCCCGTCTCTCCAAATTGACACCAAACGCTCTGGTCATCTCCCGCTAACGCCATGTTGAAGGAAAGATCAGCCATGAAACTGTTCCTCGTCTCCGTCGCGCTGCTCGGCTGCGCCGTGCTGTTCCTTGTCAGCCCACGCGCCGCTTCGGTCTCCGCCTCGATGCTCGTCAAGAGCAAGGTCGAGCCGAAAGAGGTTGTGCTGAGCAAAGACGCGAAAGACCCGAAAGCCAAGCCCGTGCTGTTGACGCACGAGAATCACGCGACCAAAAACTACAGCGAAGACGGCAAGGGCGTCATTGCCTGCACCGTCTGTCACCACACAGACCAACCCAAGACGGCGCTCTCCGGCGTGCTGAAAACTTCCGAACGCGACGTGGTGCTGACCAGTGCCGCGCTGAAGGATGAAAAGGCCGCGCCCGTCAAGACCTGCCGCGAATGCCACGCGCAGGCCGGGGCGAAGCCGGCGGAGTGGCCCGCCATCCCGACCGTTAAGTATCCGGACGAGGATGACGAAACCGTGCTGGCGAACGACGAAGCCTATCACCGCAACTGCAACACCTGTCACGACGCCGTCAAGAAGCGCGACGCCGCGACGAAAGCGCCGACGACCTGTGCCGGTTGCCACAACGGCGGCACGAAGCCGTCGTAAGCAACGCGAGTTGAAACTATTCTTTGCCGCTAACGCGACCGGACGTTGAACGTTTGGTCGCGTTAGCTTTATCATGCGAAAAAAATTGAATTGAAAGCCGGAATGAATATGCGAAACCTGCTCAACGCTGCCATCGTCGTCGCTGCGCTCGCCGTCGCAGCCTGCAACCCCGCCGCCACGACTGAGAACACTGCTGCCTCCGGCAACACGGCCGGCACAACCGCGAGCGCGCCCACACAGACAGCGCCCGCCAACACGAGCCTGCCGCCCATCTCTTCCGCGCATGGCAGCAGCGCGCCCGCCGGTGCGGCCGGGACAACGGGCGCGGCTGAGAAACCGGAAGGCGTGGACACGGCCGCGCTCGATAGCAAGATCGAGAAACTGGAAGCGAAGGTGAAGGCCGGTAGCGCCAACGCCACAGACAAGCGGACGCTCGCCGCGACCTATCTTGAGCGCGGTAACGTCTATTACAACGCCGGCAGTCCGCGCCTCTACAAGTTTGCATTGGGCGACCTGCGGCGCACGCTCAAGTATGATCCGCAGAACACCGAAGCGCAGGAGAAGGTCAACGAGTTGGTCAGGATTTACAATTCGATGGGCCGGCCCGTGCCACAAAACGGGCTTGAGCCATAAAGGGGCCGAGGCGCGCCCGTTCAGGTGTGCAAGGCGGTAAACGAGCAGGGGGCGGGCCCGAACGCGCGTTCGGGCCCGCCCCCTGCTCGTTTACCGCCTTGCACACCTGAACGGGCGCG
>DASVQA010000052.1:0-7645 GCA_036389375.1 Pyrinomonadaceae bacterium
GCCGTCGGCCAGCGCCGCGTGCGCGACGACCAGATGCTCGATCGCGCGCGCGCGCAGGGCCGCCGGTGGATTCGTCGCCAGAAGCGCCTGCAAGCGCGTCAGTTGTTCGGCGGGCGGGAGTTTCAGCAGGGCTTCAAAATCGCTCTGCGCGGCGACGGGTTTGGCCGCCGCAGCGCCCTTCTGCTGAGCGGTCGCAGACTTGCGCGCGGGCTTGCTGGCCGGCGCGTTCTGCGCGGACTTTGCGCCCGTCTGCGCTGCCGCAGTCTTCTTGGCCGGCGGTTGTTTGCCCGATCGTCTGGTCGTCTGCGCGTGTCGGGCCGGCGCGGTCGCCGCGCCGATCAAGACGGACAGGGCGAGCGTGAAAATCAGTTCTCTTCTCATGTTGCTATGGCAGATCATTCATTTGCTGCCGAGTGCTTCGATGAGCACGCGCCCGGTCGAGTTCGATGGCGGCTGCACGCGCAGCACGCTGGCAAGCGTCGGCGCGATGTCGGCGGGCGTCGCCGCTTGCTGGTAACTGCCCGCCGCGACGCCGCGCCCCATGATGATGACGGGCACATGCGTGTCGTAGAGATAAGGCGTGCCGTGCGTGGCGGCGCTAAAGGACGTGCCTTCGGTGAAATACTTGAACGGCTCTTGCACGACGACGATCTCGCCGCTGCGCCGCGCGTAGAAGCCGTGCAGCGCGCGGCGCGCGACCGGATCGGCCGCCGCGTCAACCCCGCCGCGCTCAAGCTGCGTGCGCGTGAAGCAGCGCGTGATGCCGGGCACGGTCAACGCCGCTTCGCACGCGACGCGCTCTAGTTCCGCGCGGTCTACGCCGTCGCGCTTGAGCGCCGCCAGATTGAAATAGACGTTGCCGTTCAGAAACGTATCGAGCACGTAATCGGCGGTCGCGTCCTTCGGCTCGTTCGGGCGCGCGTAGTGGGCCTTGATCGCGTTGCGCACGGCGGTCAGCACGTCCACGCTGGCGATGCGTCCGCCGGACAGGCCAAGCGCGGTCGCCTGTTCGGGGATCGGTGCGACGCCGTGATCGGCGGTGAAGGCGACGAGCGTGTGCTGAAGGCCGACGTGCGCGTCAACGTAGTCGAGCAGCGCCGCGATCTGCCGGTCAACGCGCAAGGTTATGTCCATTGCTTCCTGACTGTATGGGCCGAAGCGATGGCCGACGTAATCGTTCGCCGAGAAACTGACGGAGAGTAGATCGGTGTCGGCGTCTTGCCCGAGTTGTTCGTGCGCGACCGTCTCTTCGGCAAACGAGACGAGCAGGTCGTTGCCGAATGGCGTGTAGTCGAGCGCCTCGTAGGGCGCGCGGTCGGGCCGGCTCGCGCTCGTGGGTACGATGTGCGGAAAAGTGTTCGTGTCCTTCGCGTTGCCCAAGACCTCCCAAGGGGGCGCGTCGGGGCCGGCGCGGCGCTCGTATTCTTCGGTGTTCGGCAGCAACCGATCCCAACGCGCGCCCAAGTATTTGTCGGCGGGGCGCGTGTCGTTGAAGGCTGCGACCCACGCGGGCAGTTGGTTGAAATAATAGTTGCTTGAGATCATGCGCCCGCTCTGCGCGCTGAACCAGTAGGCGGCGGAGGCGTGCCGCCCGGCGGGCAGAATGGCGGCGCGATCTTTGAGCGAGATGCCGATCACTTTGGCGCGGTCGTTCGTCACGAGCCGCAACTCGTCGCCGAGCGTCGAGGCCATTAAGCGCCGCGGACTCGCGCCCGCCTCCTGCGGTGCGCCGCCAAGCGATTTCGCCGTTGCGTCCGTCACGCTCGTCACGCGCTTGCCCGCATCGCGGTCGTACCACTCGTTGCCGACGATGCCGTTCTCGGCCGGCCAAGTGCCCGTGAGCGAAGTGGCATGACCGGGCGCGGTGTAGGTCGGCATGTGATCGTAGTTGGCGTTCGGCCAAGAAGCGCCGTCGCGCAACAGTCGGCGCAGACCGTTGGCGGCAAACAGGTCGCCAAAGCGCGCGAGATAGTCGTAGCGAAACTGATCCACGACGATGAGCAGGACGAGGCGCGGGCGGACGGGCACGGAAGCAGCGGCGCTGCGTTGCGTTTGCCCGACGGGCGCACCCGCCGCCCTCGTCGTCGTGCGCCCGCGTAGCTGCGCGAACGCATTGCAGCCGAGCAATAAGGCGAGCGCGCAGGCGGCCACGTGACGTGTGTGCTTCATGTGCATCGAGATGCTGTTTCGGTTGAACCGCAAGCGCCGTCGGTTGCAGCGCAAACAAGCGCCCGCACGCCTGACCGTTCAGGGCTGCGGGGTGAAAACCTTGAGCGTGTTGTGGCGGCGCATGGCGCGCGTTTCGCCGGGTGTGGGGTTGGTGTAGATGGCGCTCTCCCAATCGCCGTACATCGCATTCGGCAGCATGATGAACTGCGTGCCGAACTGATCCCTGTTCTGTTCGACGGCCGCCAAGCGTTCTGCGACCGTCCGCTTTTCAAAGACTTCCGCGAAGTCGTTCAGATTATCGCCCATCAAGAGCACGATGCGGTGCTGCGCGGCGACCTGTTTGCGGCGCGGCTCTTTGCTCGACACGCTGCCGCGCAAAAGCACCGTCTCGTCCGTCACGTTGGGGAAGTTGAACTTCTTCAGATTCGCCATCGTGCCCGCGCGTTCCTCCTCTTTGCGATTCGAGATGTAGAAGACGCGCACGCCTTTCGCGGCCGCGTAGCGCAGGAACTCGACCGCGCCGGGCAGGGGTTGCGCGTCCGCGAGTTTGACCCACGCGGCCCAGTCCGGTTGATTAAACTCCTTGCGCTCGCGCACGAGCCAAGCCTGCTGCGGGCTGTTGTCGAGCACGGTCTCGTCTATGTCAACGACGACAGCGCGGCGCAGTTTGCTCTTATGTTTGAGGTCTTGATCGAGCACGAGCCGCGCCAGTTTGAACGCCTGATAGTAGAGCGCGCGAATCTCGCCCGACGTTTGCGTCCAGAGGATCGCGCCGACCTGATATTCATTGTCGGCCGGCGTCGGGGTGGGCTGCGGCTGCTGCGCCGTAGCGGTCGTGAGGGCGGACAGGCTGAGCGCGAATGTGCAGAGCAGACCAGCGGCGCGCAGCCCCCCGTGCGGTCGTAAAGTGTTCATACGTCGAAGCACCTCGTTTGCAGTTCTTTGGCTGTAACGGCAGCGAATTAACGTGGTCTAGCACGGGCATGATACCATCCGGCGCGGGCGCGCGACGAGGCGGCGCGCAAGGGACGCGAGGCGAGGAGTTGGCAGGCTAAAGTTTGTCTGAACTGGATACAGAGTGGGCGCGGCGCGTGGCCGCCGCCGAGCAGCGCGCACGCGCACAGGGACGCGGCGACGTGGCCGAATATCTGGCCTTGCGCGCCGCCAACGATCTCGCGCGCGGCGTCGGCTGCGACTGGCTGCTTGAAACCGTCGCGGCTCTCGCGGCCGAAGCGAACCGGGCGGGCGCGCGGCTCGTCCTCACACAGGAGGAGGCGCATCGCTTCCACGTCGGCCATTCCACGATGGTCGGGCGCAAGCTGAGTTTGCGCGCGGGCGTGCGCGAACTCGTCGTCGAAGCGGGCTGGCCGCGCGCGCCGCAGGACGGCATCGTGCGGGGCGGCGGTCTCGCCTGCGCACGCCTCACGCACTTCGGCGACCGTGGCCACAATCAGACCTTGCTGCTCCTGCCCGGCGCAAGCGACGCCGCGCCGCAGTGGGTCGTCGTGCTTGAAGACGCCGGCCCGCGCCAACCTGTCCACGAAGCGCACCTGCGGGCCCACGTCGCGCGTTTGCAGCAATGAGATCGCGCGTAAGGCGAGGGGGCCGACGATATGGGCCAACGCCTGCACGTTTTGGAACAGTACAAACCTCGTGAGCACGCGTGCGCTGCGCGCCCCCGCATATTTTCCTGCCTGTAGTTAGATTTACGCCCGCTCGTCCGCGCCGCCTCCGTGCTGGCATGATGGTTGCCATGTCCCTTTATGGCTCGCCCGGAATTGTGGCCCCAGCGGGCGAACTGTGCCGACCGCCGCTGCCAGCAAAGCCTCTCCCAAAGCGCACGGTCGAAGACGAAAGCATCTGTAAGGAGAGCAGACGATGAACCGACGCAGCACACTTCTCAGCATCATCAGCGCCATCTTATTCACGCTCAGCCTGTCCGGCCTCGCCGCCGCGCAGAGCAACGATCCGTGGTGGGGGCGCGACCGCAACCGCGATGACCGCCGCGACCGCCGCCGTGACCAACGCGACGACGGCTATTACGGCCGCGACAATGGCTACGGCCGCTACGACAGCCGCACCCTGCGCGACGCCGCGCAACGCATCAAAGACCGCAGCCGTGATTTCGAGCGCGACGTTGACCGCGCCCTTGACCACAGCCGCGTGGACGGCACGCGCCGCGAAGACAACATCAACGATACCGTCAAAGATTTCCGCCGCGCTGCCGACCGTTTCAAAGACCGCATCGGCAACGGCAACGACGCGAACCGCGCCTACAACGAAGCCCGCGAACTGATCCAGCGCGCCAACCAGATCGACCGCGTCATCAGTCGCGCCCGGCTCGACTCGCGCGCCGCTTCCGATTGGAACAGTCTCAACCAAGACCTGCGCCTCGTCGCCAGCGCCTATAACCTGAGCTATAACGGCGGCGGCTACTACGGCAACGGCAGCTATGACCCGCGCTATCCGAACGACCGGCGCAACCGTCGGAACAACAACAACGATTGGTTGCGCCAACTGCCCAACATCATCCGGCCCTAGTGGCCCGCCAAAGGGCAGCAGACCCAGCATAAACAACCGAGTCGGCACGAGAGGTTTTCTGGCCTCTCGTGCCGGCTCTTTAACTTTCACTGTGCGCCGTGCGTCGTTGTTGACCGCTCTTTTGTTGCGATCCGGTAACGAGCAAATTCTATTTGTATTAAGCGCAACCTGCACGGGTCTTTTCGCCATCTCCACTCTTGACTCCCCCACGCAGTTGGACAAGAATCACGGCGATTACGACTCCTCGCTAGTTAAGTTGGTCTTAAATGCAGTCTCGTGCGCGTGCGCCCGCACCCGACAACAGGCGCAAGGCGGGCGAGGCTGTGTGCGATTCGGGTCTAAACGAGTTAACGGGTCGCGGAGCACTAACGTCTTGACGGCAGAGTTACTGATGAGATTTTCATTTTGAAAGGGAGAAAGAGATGAGCCTCCATAGTGTACACACAGTGCGCCGGCTGGTTTGGGGCTGCGCGTTGGTTTTGGCCCTTTGCGCCGCTGCCTTTGCGCAGGACAGCACCACTAACACGACCGCTTCCGCCAGTGCGCGCACCGTCGCCAGCGGGCAGAAGATGAAGGTCAAGGGCGTGGTCGTGCGCCGCGATGCCGACACGTTCACCGTGCAAGACATCAACGGCGTCAATACGACGGTAGTGCTGACCGACCGCACCAGCGTCAAGTCGAAGGGCGGCTTCCTCCGGAGCGGCTCGACCTACGGCGCGTCGAACATCCTGCGTGGTCTCAACCTTGAAGTCGAAGGGCGCGGCAACGAACAGGGGCAACTGGTCGCCACCAACATTCGCTTCGGCGAAACCGAACTACGCACGGCCCAGTCCATTCAGGCGCGCGTCGATCCGGTCGAAACCGATCTGAACAAGGCGCAGGCGCGCGTGGGCGAGCTTGAGCAGAACGCGCAGCGCATCTCAGGTCAGTTGGACGAATTGGCTGCCGTCTCGAACGCGGCGCGCGGCGGCGCTAAAGCCGCGCAGGACACGGCGGACGCAGCCGTCGCCGGGGTCAATCAGACCAACGAGCGCATCTCGGCGCTGGACGACTACGTCGTGCAGAACAAGAGCATGATCAACTTCCGCGTGGGTAGCGCGGTGCTCTCGCCCGAAGCCAAGCAGTCGCTCGATCAGATCGCGCAGCAGGCGCAGAACGCGAAGGGCTTCGTCATCGAAGTGCGCGGCTTCGCCAGCGCCGACGGCAGCGAAGAGGCGAATCGTCGTCTCAGCCAGCACCGCGCCGACGCCGTCGTGCGTTATCTGGCGGAGACGCACAACATCCCCTTGCGCCGCATCATCACGCCGTTCGGCTATGGTGAAGCGCAGGCCGTGGCGGACAACACCACGCGCGAGGGGCGGCAGCAGAATCGCCGCGTCGAGGTCAGCGTGCTCGTCAATCGTGGGCTGCTTCAGAGCGCGCCGAACCTGACGCCGACCAAGACCGAGAGCGCGCAGCCGCCGCAGCAGTAAAGCGGATCGGCCGTAAACACGTACGGGTGTAGCGTGAATCGTCAACCGTGGCCGGGCAAGCATTGCCGCGCCCGGTTGACGATTCACGTTTTTCTCGCCCGCGCGCCCGGTTGTGCGCCGCCGAATTGTAGTTGTGAAATCAGACTAAGGACGGCGCAGCCGCCGCGCGTGAAGGCATAAGAGGTGATGACGTTGGCACGAAGCAGAGCATGGCGTGGGATCGGGACGGGGCTACTGTCGTTCGCATTGCTATTGACGATGACGGGCCCGGCCGCGACCGCACAGACCAGACGGACGAACCGCCCGCGCATCGCCGCGCGCCGCACGGCCACAACACAAACGACGCAGCCGATCCGTGTGCCGCAAATAGCGCCTGCGCCCGCGCCCGCGCCCCAGCAGACGCCAACGCCAAAACCTACGCCGACGCCCGCGCCGACCCAGCCAGCCCCGGCGGCGGAGGTGATTGACGAGGACGAGGTTATTCGCGTCACGTCGAATCTGGTGGTCGTGCCTGCGTCCGTGACGACGCAGCAAGGCGAGCCTGTGCAGGGTTTGCAGCCCGCCGACTTCCGGCTCGAAGAAGAAGGGCGCGCGCAGGAGATCGCGCAGATCGGCGACGCCGAACAAGTGCCGCTCGACATCGCCATTTTGTTCGACGTGTCGTCGAGCGTCACGGCCAAAAACTTCTTTGTCTTTCAACAGCAGTCCGCCGCGCGCTTCCTGAAAGACGTGCTGAAGCCGATTGACCGCGCCGCCATCATCACCGTCGCCGAGCGCCCCACGCTCGTCCAACCGTTGACCACTGCCGACGCCGCGACCGCGAAGGTGCTGGCCATCCCGGCGGCGGACAAGAGCGTGGCCACGGCCTTCTACGATTCGGTCGCATTCGCCGCGAAGTATCTGGCGGAGAATGCGCCCGGTCGCCATCGCCGCGTGATCCTCGTCCTCTCCGACGGCGACGACAATTTCAGCAGCGCCGTGCGCGAGCAGACCGTCGCAGAGGATGACGCGCAGAAGAAGGCGGAAGCGGAGGGCGGCAACCGTTTGCAGTCTGTCCGCGCCGCCGCGCACAGGGATTTGGAATCGCGGCATCGCCGCGCCGTCGTCGCCGTCCAGCGCGACGTGCAACGCGCCGACATAGTCTTCTACGCGATCAATCCGGGCGGGCCGTCCATCCGTTTGAACGAGATTGCCACGCGCGCGCAAAACGGCATGCGTCAAGTGGCCGAAGCGACCGGCGGCACGGCCTACGTGCCCGAAAACGCCGATGCGCTGCCCACCGTCTTTCGCCAGATCGCCAACGAACTACGCGCGCAATATCTCTTGCAATACTATTCAAACAGCAACGCGCCCAACGGCAAATATCTCAACATCAAAGTCAACAGCCCCACCCATCCCGACCTACGCATCCGCGCCCGGCAGGGCTACTACGTCAAAAAATAGAGAGTCCGGCGAGTCCAGCG
>DASVQA010000053.1:0-4573 GCA_036389375.1 Pyrinomonadaceae bacterium
GACATCGTCGCCTCCGTCCCGCTATTCACCATGCGTACCATCTCGACGGACGGCACGGCCGCGATGATCTCTTCCGCGACCTCTAGTTCCAACTCTGTCGGCGCACCATAGCTCGTCCCGCGCGCGAGTGCTTCGTGGAGCGCGGCGACGACTTCCGGGTCGGCGTGGCCGAGAATCATCGGCCCCCATGAGCCGACGTAATCAATATAGGTGTGGCCGTCAACGTCTGTGAGCATCGCCCCTTGGGCGCTCTGAATAAAGCGCGGCGTGCCGCCGACGCCGCGAAAGGCGCGCACGGGCGAGTTGACACCGCCCGGCAGTAGTTCGATGGCGCGGGCGAAGAGTTCGGCCGACCTGTCGCGTGCGTCTATGCTCTGTGCCGTCATGCGGGCAAATTAACCACAAAGTTATGGAGAACACAAAGGCAGGGATAAAAGGTGAACGCGGCAATGGTGAAGAAAGGACGCGCACTTCATCGTGGCGGTGTTCATCGTTTGCGGCGTCTGTGCTTCAGCCGAAGATGCTGCGCCAGCCTTTGTCGAGCGCGCCGCCAAAGAGGAAGGTCGTGATCGAGGGTTGCTCATGCGAGCGGTCGTAGCCGACGAGTTCGACGTAGGCGCGGCCCTCTGTCTCGCGGTCGCCGTGCCAGCCTGCGACGCGGCACGCGCCCTCCCAGTAGACGATCATCGTCGTGCCGCGCGTGTCCAGTTCCTGATCCTTGAGGACGGGCGTGATGGCAACGTCAACGGCGCAGCGGGGCACGCGCAGTCGCCAGCCGCTCGGATAGGTTGCGCCCGTGTGCGGGCTGCGCCAGTGGGCAGTCGCTTCGAGCGTAAAGTCGGCGCGCGCAAGATGCGTCCAAGCGCCTTCCTTATCAACGTACGTGCCGCTGGAAAACTCGGACGCGCGCCCCGCCGCGTCGCGCAGGTGATAGACCATGACCTCCGCGCCGGTCGCAAGTTGCACGCTGAACCAATCCCAGCCCTTCTGCTTCTCGGTCGTGCGCCACGTGCCAAACTCACGATCCATCCAAGCCGCGCCCGTGCAATGCTCCGTCTCGCCGCGCCAGGTGATGCGCCCCTCGGCGGCCATGCGCGTGTAAGAGAAATAACGCGAAGCCTCGCCTTCATCTTTGAAGCTGACGCCGATGCCCTGATGACCGTTTAGGGCCGGCGGCTTCGTCGGCCGCAGCGCGACGGCGAAGATCAGATCGTCGCCTAAACTTGCGCGCAGGTGATGTGCGCCGTCTGCGCCTTCGCGCACCGTCCAGTCACCGAGTTTCAATTCGTAACGCTTGGTGCTCATGCGTGCGAGCGGATCGAACGGCCCGTTGGCGCTTTTGCGGTGCGCGTAACGAAACGCGGCGCGCGTCTCGTCCGTGACGGCGAAGTGCGCGAGGTAGAGCGGGTTGGCGATGAGCCGGAGCGGGACGACGCCGAAGCGGTCTAGGTCTGTGCGCCGCTTGAAGAACACAAGCTCGAAGCCGAAGCGTCGCCCGCCGCCGGTCTGCATGTGCCCCGTGTAATACCACCACTCGGTCTGCGCGCCCGCGTGCGCGTAGAGGTCGCGCGGCAAACTGACGCCCACGTGCTCCGTGCCGTCGCGCAAGGTCGCGGCGGGGCCGACGAGCGCATCAGCCAGACCGTCGAATAAATCGGTCGCTATCTTTTCCAGCGGGGCGGTAAAGTCAGTGCTCATGTGCGTCGGCGCGGTCTGCTCCTTCGTAGAATTTCACAGGCAAGGTAGCAGCAGGTGATAACGAAAGTGTGCGTCTTTTGCAAAGCTATGCTCGCGGCCTGAGGCGAACAGGTTCGGCCGCCGAAGATGGACGCTAACGGCATCAGTGCGAGCTAGACAGAGACGGCCGGCTCAGACACGTTCGCCGCTCTCACGCGGTTCGACAAGCATGGTGCGGAAATTCGCCATGCGGACGAGACCGGGCGCTGCGCCCTTCGGCTTGGCGACGAACTTGCGCTGCGTGTAGTTGACGGCGACCTTCGCATCGCGTTTCGCCTGACTGTAGTTGGCCGCGAGTTGGGCCGCTTCGACCAGGGTGCGATGTGGAATCTCCGTGCGGCGCGGGTTGCGCACGATGACGTGCGAGCCGGGATAATCGGCGGCGTGCAGCCACAGATCGTGCGGACGCGCCACGCGAAACGTCAGTTGATCATTATCGCGTGCCGCGCGCCCCACCAGCATCTCGTAGCCGTCGGACGATAGATAACGACGTGCAAGCTTGTCCTGCTCGTTCTTGCCCGCCTCTTTACCTGCGCCGCGCGCGCCCGGTTTGCTTGGCTGCGCTTGCTGCGGCGCACGCCCGCGCCGCCCGCCGCGCTTGTCCAGCCGGGCCGCCAGCGCGTCGAGCGCCGCCGCATCGCGCGTGTCGTTGATGCGTTCGAGTTCCGCGCGCGTGGCGTTGAGCGCGGCGATTTCGGTTTGCAGGGCGGCGAGGCGTTCGCTGATCTCCTGCGCGCCGCGTTTGGCTTTCGTGTAACGCGCGAAGCGGCGCGCGGCCTCGGCTTGCAGCGTGGTGTGCTCGTCAAGCTCTAGTTCAACTGTAGGCGTACCTTCGGCGTAGTAGTCCGTCACGCGCACGCGCGCGCCTTCGCGCACATGTGTACCGATGTTGGCAAGCAGCAGATCGCCTATGCGTTTGTGCTCGTCCGCATCGCCGTGCGCGGTCAAGTCGCGGTCAAGATTGTGTTGCAGCTTCTCGCGCCGCGTGATCTCCTGCCGGAGTCGTGCGGCGAGCGCGCCCGCCCGCGCCGCAAACGTGCGCGCCGCTTCGCGCGCCCGGTAGTAATCGTCGGCCGCATCCGACAGCGTAGCGGCTGCGCCCTGCACAAACGGCGGCGGTGCTTGCGGTGCGCGCTCGCTCTGCGCCGGTGGCGGTTGATAAGGGCCGCCGATCTCTTGACCCGCGCCGCGCGGCGGGCGCAGCGCCGCGACGATGCGCCCGGCTTCGTCGAGCAGAAAGAGATTGGCCGCGCGCCCGGTCAGTTGGGCGACGAGCACGAGTTGATGTGCCGCGCCGACGGCGTCGGGCGCGTTAAAGTTGAAGCGCACGATGCGGTCGCCCGTGTCTTTCGTCACAGCCAACAGCGTCGCGCCGCCGAGATGCTTGCGCAACGCGAGCACGAAAGGATCGGGCGGGAGCGATTGCCGCTCCAACTCGCGCACGGTGCGCCGGACGAGATAGAGACGCGGCTCGCCCGGCTCGGCGGCGACCAGCAGGTAGCGTGCATCGTGCAGGCGGAAGTCGAACGCGAGCGTCGTCCGCGCGAGCAGCCACACCTTGCCGAGCGTGCGCCCGCAGAGCAAAGGCGCGATCTCGTTTACGAGGGCTGCGATGATTTGATCGTGCATGACGAAGCCTGGGGCCTGCTTATTTGTGATTCGACGCGGGGCTGGTTGTCAAACGCTCGCGCCGCCCTTCGGCCGCACAAATACGCTCAGCAAAAAACCGAAGCGGCTCTCGCGTCGTCGGAGCACAACGCGAGAGCCGCTATGAATCAGATGTTGACTGTTGCCTACTCGCGCACGGTGATCGTGCCGGAGAGCAGATCGTGGAGCGCGCGCCCCTGTGCATCGAACGCAGCATAGAGCAGACCGAGGCCGCCGGTCGCCAGTGCCAACATGTAGCCAAGCGCACGCCGCACGCATTGCCCTGTAGTCGGTGCGCCGCCCGTGCCCGCGTCCACCGCGCGCAAAGCGACGAGCGTCATGCCCCACGTCCGCCCCGCCAGCGCGGTCGAAGCCATCAGGTAAAGGAACAGCAGCACGACGACGATGCCGCCGAGCGAACCGGCCACGCGCGGGTCAGCCCAGTTGCCGTTGGTCAGTTCGATGATGGCGGCAAACGGCGTCGCGGCAAACGCGATGACCAGCAGATCGATGAGTCCGCCCGCCACCCGCCGGCTTAGTTGCGCGTGCGTGCTCGACTCCGGCGCGGGCGACGCTTCGCCTGCGACCGGCGCAGCCTCGCGCCGTGCGAGATATGCTTCGTCCAGCACGACGGGGATGTGGCGGCGCGCTTTCTCGCGCTCCGCGTTTTCAAGTTCGACGCGTGACGGCACGACCACGAGGTTGACCGGGCGCGCGGTCTCGACCGTCTGTTCGGCGGCGACGCCCTCGACCGGCACGCTGGCTTCAGCCTCTGCCTCTAGCGGCTGCGCGACCGGCGCGACGAACGTCTGCGCCTCCGGGGCGACGGGCAGCGCCGCCTCGGCCGTGACCTCATATTCTTCGCGTGCGACGCGTGCGGCGGCGGCCGTCGCACGCCCGCGACCCGATGCGCGCGGCGCGTGCGTGGTCGTCTGTTGGCGCGCGCGCTCCAAGCGTTTGAGCGCCGCCGCGACGAGCGGATTCACTTCCGGGGCGGGCGCAGGCGGCACAAGCCCGAGCGCGGGCGCGGAGCTTTCGGCGGCGGGCGCTTCGGTGTGCGGCGACGCGTCCGGCGGCGGCGCGTAGCTGTGCGCCGTCGCCTCGGCTTCGCGGGCGGCCTCTTCCGCCTTGCGCTGCTGAATCTCGCGCACGCGCTCGCTCAAATCCTTACGCCATTGCGGTTTCGGCG
>DASVQA010000054.1:0-2854 GCA_036389375.1 Pyrinomonadaceae bacterium
CGGAAGGCGCGCTCTTTCTTCTTGTCGGGCAAGGGCGTGACGGTGTAGCCCGGTTGATCGAACTTGGCGAGCACGGGCAGGCCGAACTTGTGTGCGGGCGGCATCGAGACCTGCCGCATAGAGTTGTAGGTGCGCTCGCCATCGGAGATGCTCTCTAACTGAAAGAGCGGCGTCTGAATGTTCATGCGGGCGCGGTCGGGCGCGAGGATGAGGCCGAACTTGCCGGAGAGCGACTGCGTCGAGCCGGGCGAGTACATGTCCACCGTGCCGATGAGCACCATGTTCTTCAACGCGCGAAACTTCTCGCCGCCCTGTGCATTGAAGGCGGCGCGGGCGAGGTCGAGCGGCGCGGTCGTCGCGCTGATCGCAGTGCTGGCGGCGGGTGCAGGCTTCGCGTCCTTCGCCTGCGGCTGCGCCGGCTGCTGCTGCGCGTTGACGACTGTGGCGAGCGCAAGCGCCGCGAGCAAGACGCGGACGAGCGTGGCAGATGCGAACTTCATAACTACTCCTTTTGAGCTTTCGGGGCTGTTTGACGGGGCGGCCCATGTGGCCGGTTGAAAGACTTTGCGCCTTTGCGCGAGCATACAGTCTCACACAAAGACGCAAAACCACTAAGGAGTGTTAACGCAGAAAGTTGGGCGCGGGTTTCAGCGACCCGCGCCCTTATTTTTAGAAGTTGAACCGAATCTGCGCCTCGACGCAGCGATTGTTGGGGCAGCGTCCGCCGCCGAAGCCGAACGCGCCACCCGACGAGATGACCCGCCCAAAATCCGGCGCGCTCAGATTGCCCACGATCAAACCGGGGTTCGTGTGGTTGAAGAGGTTGTTGAAATTGAGGCTGAGCGTCATGCTGTAGCGCTTGTCGTTGCGCCCGCCGCCGCCGAACGGGCCGCCCGCGCCACCGCCGCCGCCACCACCGCGCGGGCCGCCACCACCGCCAGCGCCACTAAAGACGCCGCCAGCGCCGAATGGGCCGCCCGCACCGCCCTGCCCGCCACGTGCAGCACCGCCGCCACCCGCGCCGCCCTGAGCGCCGCGCGCACCGCGTGTGTTGTTACCGCCGGCCGCCGGTTGCGTGCCGCCCTGTTGATTCGTCGCCGTCTGCTGCGAGCCGGCCACGCTGCCGAAGCTGAACGTTTTGTTGATGCGTAGGTTGACGGTGAAAATGCCGCCGTAGTGGCCGTAGTTGCGCGGAATGATGGTCTGCCCCGGCTTCGGTCTGATGTCGAAGTTGCCAAAGGGCGTGACCCGCAGATCGCACAGCAGCGGGTTCGCGTTCGTGCAGGCCGGCGTCTGCGCGTCGGCGAAGGCCGGGCGGTCGAGCGTCTGCGTGTCGCCGTTGTTGTCCAAGCCGGTCGTGATGTTGAAGGGCCGGCCCGACGTGGCGATGACGAGCGGATTCAGTCGCAAGTCCCACGGCAGCGTGAACGAGCCGCCGAAGGTGAAGCGTTGGCGCACGTCGAAACCGGCGCGCCCGTACTCCTGCCGCAAGTCGTAGTTGTTGGCGGGGAACGAACCCGCGCCGTCCGAGTCGCTGTTGGTCTTGCCGATGGAGTAGTTCGTGAAGATCGTGAACTTCGGATTGAAGCGTGTGTTCGCGCTGATGATCAACTGGTTCTGTTTGAGTATGCCGTTCGACTCAAACTCGAAGATGTTGCCCTGCGCGGGGAACGGGCGCACGCCGTTCAAAGGCGCGTTGATGTTGCGCGAGCGCAGCAGGTGGAGCGAACGCGTATTGATGTAGTTGACGGTCGCAGTGATCTTGCCGGGCAGCAACCGCTCGACGCTAAAGACCGACTGGATCGTGTAAGGCGCTTGCAGTTCGGGGGCGACGCGGCGGATGGCCGACGCGCTCTGGAACAGGCTCAGCGTATCAATCGAGGGCAGCGGCAGACCGCCAAAGACCACGCCGTTGAGTTGACTGAGGATGCCGCGCGCAATCGCGTTCTGCGCCGCAACCGCCGCGACCTGTTCAGGCGTCGCGCAGCCATCGGCGGGTGCACCGCTTGCGCCGCACACAAACGGCAACGGCCGTTCCGTGATGACGAACGATTGCTGATTCGTGCCGTTGAAGCGATTGGCCTGCAAGGTCAGGCTCTCGTTCGCCCGGTCGTAGAAGACGCCGAAGCCGCCGCGTAAGACCGTCTTCGGCTGCCGCCCGCCCGCGCCCGGCGACCACGCGAAGGAGAGGCGCGGCGCAAAGTTTAAGGTGCTGTGAATGTTCGTCTGGTTCTCGTAGCGCAAGCCCGCGCTCAGCGTGAAGTTCGGGCGCAAGCGCCAGTCGTCCTGAATAAACGCGCCGAAGTCCGTCTGGCTGACGTTGGCTAAGGGGTTGCCGCCCACAATCGTGAACTGCGAGGGCAGCACCGTCGGGTCGCCCTGTGCGAAGGCGCTGAACTGTTCAAGCGAGGTGCGCCCGTTGCCGCCGAAGAAGGAGACCGTGCCGTTGAAGTTCTGCTGCGTCGCGTCCGTGATGCGCGCATCGCGGATACGCAGGCCCGCTTTCATGGCGTGCATCTTGTGCGTGAAAGAGGTGTAGTTTTGCAGTTCCAGCCGGTTCGTCGTGTTGCTGGCGGGGCCGGCGCTTGAGCCGCCGCCGGCAAACGCGCCGAGTACGCTGATGACCGGGATCGAGATGTCGCCGCCTGATGAGCGCGGGTTGTGCTCGTAACGGAAGCGCGTCTCGTTGATGATGGTCGGTGACAAAACGGCCGTCTCCGTGACCATGAACGAATGTTCGGTGTCGTTCAGCGTGTAGGTGCGATTGAGGCCGAAGAACGGATCAACGTCGAGCGAGAGTTCGCTGACGCCGAGGTTGCTCTGCTTGTTGCGTTCGTAGCTGTAGCGGGCGACG
>DASVQA010000055.1:0-14749 GCA_036389375.1 Pyrinomonadaceae bacterium
AGACTAAACCCTGTCCGCGCAACCTCGCGCGCGGCTGACTTGCAGAGCTGATCCGAACGTCCCTTTAAGATCAGTCGTGCAATCGAATACTTGGTGCAATTCCCCCAACGATGTAGGCGACCCCGTCGGGTCGTCGTCCCGCAGAGATTTCCACACTGCCTTAAGGAGGCGCTATGAAGAAATTGCTCGCGTTCGTTGCTGTCCTCGCCCTCGCCGTCCTCGCCTTTACCCCGTCGTCCATGCGTTCGCACGCCCAACTCAAAGAAGCATCCACGAAACTGCGCCGCAGCGCGCACCCCGTCGTCGGGCGCTATATCGTCGTGCTGGACGATCAAGCTGTCGGCGCAAAGGGTGATCTATCGGCCGCGCCTTTCGTGGCCGACGACATGGCCGCCGGCTATGGCGCAAAGGTGGACAAAGTTTTCAAGCACGCACTGAACGGCTTCTCGGCGCGCATGAGCGAAGAACAGGCGCTCACACTCGCCAAAGACCCGCGCGTCAAGTTCGTGCAAGAGGACGGCGTGTTCCACGCGACCACCGTGCAATCGAATCCGCCCTGGGGTCTCGACCGGATCGATCAGCGCAATCTGCCGCTGAGCGCCAGCTATACCTACACGCCCACCGGCACGGGCGTCCACGCCTACGTCATTGACACAGGCATCCGCGTGACGCACACGCAATTCGGCGGGCGCGCATCCGTCGCCTTCGACGCGATGAACGACGGGCAGAACGGGATTGATTGCAACGGGCACGGCACGCACGTCGCCGGCACGATTGGCGGCTCAACCTACGGCGTCGCCAAAAACGTCACGCTCCATGCCGTGCGCGTGCTCGATTGCGCGGGCAACGGCACGAGTGCGAGCGTGATCGCGGGCGTGGACTGGGTGACCGCGCACCGCATCACGCCGGCCGTGGCGAACATGAGTCTCGGCGGCGGCGCGGATTCCGCGCTCGATACGGCGGTGCAGAATTCGATCAACGCGGGCGTGACCTACGCCATCGCCGCCGGCAACGACAATGGCCTCGATGCCTGCACAGAGTCGCCCGGCCGCGTCGCGGCAGCGCTCACCGTCGGCTCGACGACCAGCACGGATGCGCGCTCCTCATTCTCCAACATCGGCACGTGCGTGGACATCTTCGCGCCCGGTTCTTCGATCCTATCGTCGTGGTCAACGAGCGACACGGCGACCAACACGATCAGCGGCACTTCGATGGCGACGCCGCACGTCGTCGGCGTTGCCGCGCTCTACCTTGAAACGAACACGGCCGCCTCGCCCGCGACCGTTGCCAACGCGATCATCAGCACGGCGACGACGGGCGTGCTGACCGGCATCGGCACAGGCTCGCCCAACCGTCTGCTCTACTCGCTGCTGACGACGGGCGGCGGCAGTGGCGGCGGCGCACCGACCGCATGCGCCGGTGGCACGCTCTACACCGGCACGCTCTCAGGCACGGGCAGCTTCAGCTATCAGCCGGGCGGCTCGTACTACCTCAGCAACGTCTCCGGCACACACAAAGGCTGTCTGGTCGGGCCGGCATCGGGCGCGGACTTCGACCTCTACCTGCAAAAGTGGAACGGCTCGACTTGGGTGGACGTAGCCAGCAGCACGAGCGCCAGCGCCAGCGAAACCATCTCCTATAGCGGCACGTCCGGCTACTATCGCTGGCAGATTTACTCTTACAGCGGCAGCGGCAGCTACAACTTCTGGCTCGTGCATCCGTAAAGCACGGCCACAATGGCATAAGCGCGAGGACGAGGCGGCCACAGGGTCGCCTCGTCCTTTTTCCGGCCCGCTATTTTGCCGCCCTTTCTGCTTTTGACCTTTCCTCGTTCGCCCCTTAAATTTCTTTACGGAGGTACACGCGGAAACTTTGCTGGCTCGCTTCATGCACGCGCACGAGCGCCGGATCGCGCGCCGCGACGACAACCGGCTGGTGCGCCCCTTTGAGTGGGGCGCGGACTACGTCGGCGCGCATGCAAACGGCGACGACCCGCGTCAACTGCTGGCGCGTTACGCCGAGCGTGCGCTCGCGCACAGCGACGAGTTCTACGCGCTCTCGCCCGTCGGCGATTATCAACTTAACGACGCGAACCTGCTCACGTGGCCGAGCGCCGTCCACACGCCGTCGCCTGCAAACAACACCGTGTACGCGCAATTCTTCCCGCCTGCCGGGCAAACGCAGCAGGCGCGCGTGCGGCCCCGACGCGCCGTCGTCATGCTGCCGCACTGGAACGCGCAGCGCACAGCCTACGCCGAACTCGGCCGCATCTTTGCGCGCCTCGGCATCGCGGGCTTGAGCGTCTCGCTCCCCTATCACGACGAGCGCCGCCCCGCCGAACTCGAACGCGCCGATTTCCTCGTCTCGTCCAACATCGGGCGCTCGCTCCAATCCATGCGGCAAGCCGTCGTGGACGCGCGCGCCGCCGTCCACTGGCTGCACGCGCAGGGCTATGAGCGCGTCGGCATCATGGGCACGAGCATAGGTTCGTGCGTCGCCTTTCTCACCTTCGTACACGAACCGCTGCTCAGAGCCGGCGTCTTCAACCACGCTTCCGGCTACGTTGCGGACGTGGTCTGGCGCGGTCTCTCGACCCAGCACGTCCGCGCAGGCATCGGCGATGCCATCACGCTCGCCGAACTGCGCCGACACTGGTTGCCCATCAGCCCGCTTGCCTACACCCCGCGCCTCGCCCAACAACCTGCGCGCCCAATGCGCTTCATCTGCGCCCGCTACGATCTGACTTTCCCGGACGACCTCTCGCGCGATCTCATCAACGGCGTCCGCGCCACCGGCCACACGCTCGACGTGCAATGGCTGCCCTGTGGTCACTACACGCTCGGCCACGCCCCTTGGAAGTATGTTGACGGCTGGAAGATCGTCACGTTCCTTAGAAAGCACCTGAGCGACTAAAGCGCCTGCGGCTTTAATTCTCTATCGCCAGCCAGCAACTAACTAACGTGCCTGCGCCGCGCGCGGCTTGTGCCGCCTCTTTTCCCTCTCCTTCATCAGCTTTATCTGCGCCAAGCCCCGCTCAATTGCGCCATTGATGAGTTGCAAAGGTTCATCCTTCGGATGAAGCTGCCCTGTCAGCGACAACAGGTACAGCTTGAGCGCCGCCCTGTGTGCGTTGGTGTGCAGATAAGCCGCTTCAATCTCAGCCAAGATAGATGCACGCGCCGCTTTAACTCCGGCGGGCCCGCGCGCCATCGTCGTTTTAAGGGTAAACAACCCGCGCGCAATCTGCTCGGCGATGTCCGGGTCATTGATCGCAGTCCAAGTCTGTTCGTCAATGAGCAAATCCTGATCTGCTGCCAATTGCTTCACCTGATGGGCCATAAGATGACGAAGGTGCGCCGGGTTTGCTATCTTTGCGCCGCGCTCTTTCGATTACAGGCAACGGTCACATGCGTAGCTCAACCTCACCAATTGCTGAGTGATGAGCATCGCCGTTGAGCACCAAAGGATTAGGCTCACGGCGACGCTCGAACGCAGTAGAATTTTATCCTCTACAGAGGATAAAAGCAGATTACCCGATAGGCTTTCTGCCTCATTAGGGGGTAACTCCTAATGGGCAATCCGCGTCCAAAGCCACAACGTCTGGCCGAAAAGCTGGCCCGGATTCGCGCCGCGCTTGGTCTATCACAGACGGACTTGCTGAAGCGGTTAGGGCTTGAAGAGGATATGAAGCACACAAGAATATCGGAGTATGAATTAGGCCAACGTGAGCCATCCTTGCTGACACTATTGCAATATGCGCGCGTTGCTAATGTGGCAATGGAAGCTCTCGTTGACGATGAGTTGGATATTCCTGACAAGCTGCCTAGCCCGACCAAGAGTGAGGGCATTAAGCGCGCAGCAAGCGCACGCAAGCGGAGCAGACGTTGAAGCAGCCGCACGGCTTGCGCGGACTAGCGTGACCATAGCATAGCGGGCGCGCATGGTTGCGACCGAAGGAGGTTGAAGTTGGACGTGGTCAGGCATTTGACGATGGCCGAGCTTGAAGCGGGCTTGGACGAGATTCGGCGGTCGCCAAAGGACGAAGGCGTGTTGAAGTTGATCGTGCGCCGCCCTGCGGTTGACGAGCGGGAAGTCTTAGCGGAGGGTGAGCTTCATCCGGCCGCGGGTCTCGTGGGCGACAGTTGGCGCACGCGCGGTAGTTCGCGCACCGCTGATGGCTCGGCGCATCCTGACATGCAACTCAACATCATGAACGCGCGCGTCGTCGCGCTGGTCGCGCAGGCGCAAGAGCGTTGGCCGCTCGCGGGCGATCAACTCTTTATAGATATGGATTTGAGCGCGGAAAACTTGCCCGCAGGGACGCGGCTCGCGCTCGGCTCGGCCATCATTGAAGTCACGGCCGAACCGCACACCGGCTGCAAAAAGTTCGTCGCGCGCTTCGGCCTAGAGGCAATGAAATTCGTCAACTCAGAGGTCGGCCGGGAACTACACCTGCGCGGCATCAATGCTAAGGTCGTGCAACCCGGCGTGATTCGGGTCGGTCAGGCGGTCAAAAAAATCTAGCCGCGCTGGCGCGCTTCAGCGAGCGAGAAACTGCGTGAGCGCCTGTTGCTCGTCTTCGGTCAGGTAGGTGAAGGCGAGACTGAAGCCGGTGTTGGGATCGACGGAGGCAACCTGCCCGCGCAGGCGCAGCCACGCGCCGCCCGGCAGTTTGAGAGCGAAGAGAATGAACTCGCCTACGTCCGCGTGGCCGGGCGTGTCTATGAAGCAGCCGCCCAGACTCAAGTCGCTGACGCGCGCCTGATGGCGGCCCGACAATCCTTCCCAGTAGGCTTCGATGGAGACGCTGCTGCGCGGGTCTTCTCTGCGTTCGTGCGACATAAGGTTTCCTTTAACCTCCAAACGATCAGCCGATGGCGTCGAGCAGCATCTCTTCCACGCGCGTGGCGATGCCGCGCGCGCGCGCGAGCAGATCGTCGGCGCGGGCGCGATGCTCGTCCGCAAACTCTTCATCTTCGATCTCGGCGGTGTTGACCAGCACGTTGTAACGCGCGCCCGTCGTGGCCGCGAGCGCGAGTTGCGCGCCCGTCGCAGCATCCGAGAGCCACGCCGGCTCGCCCAGTTCCGCCAGCATCTCTAACAACTCGCCCGCCTGCACCGCCAGACTCGCTGCTTCGAGCGGCACGGTCGCCGCGCCCTTCAACGCTTCTTCGACGGCGTGTGCCCGCGCGCGTCGTTCTTCGTCCGTCGCACGCGGCTGTCGGCGCGCAGCCAGCACGCGCGCAAAGGCGGCAGCGTCTTCGTCCACCGCATCCATCAGACGCGCGCGCAGGTCGCTCAACGTCTGCAACGCCTCGCGCGCCTCGCTCTCAGCCCCGCGCCCGCGCCGCGCGAGCAGCCGCGCCGACATCTCGCCGAGCGCCGCCGCCAGCGCACCCGCCTGCGCCGCCGCCGCCCCGCCACCCGCCGCAGCAGCAGGCAACAGTTGGGAGACAGTTGAGAGAGCGTCTGCGTCGGCGGTGATAGCGGTTGGTTGAGTAATGACTGACGGCTGCTCGTTGACCGTTGCAGGTTGAGCGCCGAACGGCGAGGACGGCCGCGCTTGGTCGTGCTGCTTGTTACTAAGCGCCTTGCGTCTATTGTCTACGGCCTGCGCGATGCGATTTTCAAGCACAAGTTCGGGCGCAAAGTTTTCGAGTTGCAGGAAGTATTCGGCGCTGCGGTCGAGCGCGGCTTGCGGGATGAGGCCGACGATCTCGCTGCCGGCGATGTTGACGCCCCAGCGCGCCGCCTCTTGCCTGACCGCCGCGAAAGCATGATGCAGCGCCGTCTGCTCAAAGCGCACAAGGTTCATTGAGACCTGCGTTAGCCCGCGCTCCGGCAACTCGAAGCCGAGCGCCTTCAGGTAACGCAGACCACCATCGCGGCCACGCACTGCCCGCGCAATGCGCCGCGCAATAGTGACATCCCGCGTGTGCAGGTTGACGTTGTAGGCGATGAGAAAGGGGCGCGCGCCGACCACACAAGCGCCCGCCGTCTCGTGTACGCGCGCCGCGCCCACGTCCGGCGCACGCGCCGCTTCGACGCCGATCTCCACGCGCAACTGCTCGAAGCCTTTGCGGCGCACGTCTTCGAGATTCACGCGGTCAGGACGCTGGGCTGCCGCTTCGTAGAAATAGACGGGCACGGCCAACTCGCGCGCGATGCGTCCGCCCGCTTCGTGCGCGAGCCGCACACAGTCGGCGAGCGTCACGCCGCCGACGGGCACGAACGGCAGCACGTCGAGCGCGCCGACGCGCGGGTGCGCGCCCGTGTGCTCGCGCAGATCAATTAGCTCAACAGCCAACGCCGCCGCACGCACCGCCGCTTCGACCGCCGCTTCCGGCGCGGCCACGAACGTGATGACCGTGCGATTGTGATCCGCGTCGCTGTGCGTATCGAGCACGAGCGCGCCCGCGACCGATTCGATCACTTCGACGAGCCGCGCAATCGTCGCCGGTCGCCGCCCTTCGCTGAAGTTCGGCACACACTCGACGATGCGCGGCCAATCTGTCATGTTCATCGCCACCGCCGACGAGTTTAGAACCGAGACACGCTTCAGGAAAAGCTTTATTTTGTGCGGGCGGGGCTGGCGCGGGCCGGCGGGTTAAAAACAGACCGCCGCGCCCACGTTGCATATCGTGGGCGCGGCGGCGTTAACGCAATTTGCAGATGGGGCGACGCGTCGATCTATCGGTCGTGCCTGCCCCTCGTGCCTCGTTGCGGGTTAGTTACGCGAGGGGAAGATACCTTCCAGCGCGATGACGTAATTCAGGGCAAGGTATGGCTGCATAATCTCAAAGGGTACTGAAGACCCGCCCTGCAAGCCGCCCGTGATTGCGCCGGCGTTCATCGTCGTACTGGTGGTCGGGGCGTAGGAGAAGCCCGCAGTCGGGGCGGGGAAATTGTTGTCGGGATGCCCCGTGGTGGCGTCGTCGCCGTTAGCGTGGAGCACGATGGGCGCGGCCGGCGGCAGGTTCTGCTGAAGCAGCGTAGTGCTCTCAGTACCGCCCGATTGTCCGAGGGCGTAGGGCGACAGCCCCGGCCCTTGACCGGCATGGACAGGCACGCGACCGCGCAGGTCGGGGAGCGCGAAGGTCGTCTGCCCGTTGCCGCCGTAGGTTGTACCCAGAAGCGAGAAGAGGGCCGTGTTCTGCGCGATAGAGAGTATCTGGCCGTTGCACATGGCCCAGCCGCGCGGCGCGAAGTTGCCACCGAATATCATGATCTGCGCCAGGAAAGGTTCTGACATTTCTTTATTCTCCTCTGGACTGAACCGCTCAGGCGGATCAGTCGGGTCTATAAGACAACAGGTTAACCCCTTGCCGCTATGGGGCGAAAACTGGTTCTTCGTGCCGGACGGAAATTCTCGTTGACAGACGAATACCCGCACGTAGGGGTGGCGTTGGAAGTCCCAGGTATGGCTTCGGAAGTCTCAGATATTACGATTGTCGGGAGCAATAGGTTATTACTTACCCGTGCGAGCGGCGGTGATTGTAAAGCTTCGTCGGAAGTAATTCAAGAAAAAGATATACGTGCGGTTGCAAGTTTCTGACATGGAGGGCTAGACTGCGCCTTCCGGGTTACGGGCCCGCGTTCTGCTATATGGAAAAAACAACCTTCCTGCCACTCCTGAACACACAATTCCAAGTCCACACGGAGAGTTCCACGCCCGTCGCTTTGACGCTGGTCGAGGTCAGCGATCTTAACAGGTTTCCTGAGCGCGAGGTGCCGCGTGGCAAGCGCGGCTTTTCGCTCCTGTTCAAAGGCTCGCGCGAACACTTTCTGCCGCAACGCCTTTATTCGTTCGAGCATGAGGCGCTCGGCACATTTGAACTGTTTATCGTGCCCGTCCATCCCGACGATGATCAGACGTTCTCTTACGAAGCGATCTTCAACCACCTGTGATCTTAAAGCAGAGCGCACTTAAGCTGCGCGTCGAAGCAAGCTGCGTTGCGTAGTAATGCGCAATGATCGCTTCCGTCACAGCGCCCGCAAAATTTATTTTCGCTGACCTTGATCAGCGCGCCGGAAAAGATGTTAGAGTGCTAAGTGGTTATGCCTCGCTAGGTCGCTCCAGCCTTAAGAAGGGTTCCAACTTACCTAAGAAGGGTCAACTTAAATGTCTATCTCGCGTCGCAGGTTTTTACAAACCGGGGCGGTAGCGGCTGTCGCTGTCACTGTGGCCGTCCATCCCCTGAAGACCTTTGCTCTTGTGGGCGGGCAACGTACCGATGAGCCTTACTTCCCCATCCCCTCGGAGAGTCGGCTCGATCCGATCTTCTACCTGAAGAAACATTCGTTCACCCCCTACCTAAACTCGCAGTTCAGAGTGAGCGGCAGCGGCAAACAGACGGGCCGGCTGACGCTCGTGCAGGTTGATGATCTGCGGAGCGCCGGCAAGCTGAAGACGCCAAGCGCAGGCGACGGGTTTTCGCTCCTGTTCGCCGGCTCGCTCAAGCGCCCTTTGTCGCAGGACATATACCGCATCACGCACGATGCGCTCGGCGAGTTCTCGCTGCTGCTTGTGCCCGTCAACATGCGCGACAAAGGCCAAGCCTACTACGAAGCGATCATCAATCGTCTGAACCTGTAAGCTGTCGAACACACGCCTTGGAGGGACGCTGCCTATGAAGCACCAATCTGACAGCCCTGCTAAGCCCTCTGTGACGCTGCGCGCGGTCACCCCGGCCGACGAAGAATTTCTGTTCCAACTCTACGCCAGTACGCGCACCGAAGAGCTTGCGCCGCTCGGTTGGAGTGCGGCGCAGCTTACTCTGTTTTTGCGCCTACAGTTCGAGGCGCAGCGCCGCCACTACAACGCGCACTTCTCGCCCGACCGGCATCACATTATTCTCCTCGACGGCCAGCCCGTCGGCCGCATGTGGGTCGAGTTACGCACGGACGAGATACGGGCCGTTGATATTGCCCTGCTCCCGGCCATGCGCGGCAGCGGCATCGGCACACAAATGCTGCATGAATTGATCGCGGAGTCCATCCAAAGAGGTCTGCCCTTACGCTTCTCCGTAGAGAAGAACAACCTGCGCGCGCTGCCGCTCTACGAGCGGCTCGGCTTCGTCGTCGTCGGCGACATCGGCACGCACTTTCTGATGGAGCACAAACAAGGCGCAGGTTAATAGGCAGTAAGACAGTTTAAGACAGAGGCCCGAAGTAGTAAGATAGCGGCGGCGGCAACGATGAGGTAAACAGTAAAGATCATCATACGCTGGCGCTGCCGCCCGACTGTTTTATGCCTCTTGATCGGTTCATCAACGAGCGCAAGCGCGCATGGCAGCGGCTTGAAGATTTGCTGACGCTGCTCGACCGCAGCAGCCTGCGCCGCCTCGACCGCGAGGAGGTGCGCGAACTTGGCCGCATCTACCGGCGCACGTCCTCCGATCTCGCCATCGCCCGCGCCGAATCGCGCGACCCGCGCCTCGTCAACTATCTCAACAGTCTGGTGATCCGCGCGCACGGGCGTATCTATCGCGCCGAGTCGGCCGAAGGCCGGCAACGCATACGCCAATTTTTCGCGCGCGACCTGCCGCGCACGTTCCGCCGCACGTGGCGCTATACGGCGCTCGCGGCCCTGTTCTTCTGGGTCTTCTTCGTCGCCGGCTTCATCGGCACGATGCGCGACGCGGATTTTTCTGAGTTGACCGGCGTGAGCGCCGAGTGGCGCGCCGAGAACACGGACGCGCAGGAGCGTTGGTGGCTCGAAGCGAACAAGGCTAATCAGATCGCGGCCGCCGGCATCGCCACCAATAACATCGGCGTCACCTTCTACGCTTTCGCGTGGGGCGCGCTCGTCGGCATCGGCTCGCTCTACATCATGGCGATGAACGGCGCACAGGTCGGCGCGGTGCTCGCGCTCACCTACCGCGCCAACTATGGCAACGAGCTACTCACCTTCATGGTCGGGCACGGCGTCGTCGAACTCTCGTGCATCTTCTTCGCGGGCGGCGCGGGGCTGATGCTCGGCAGCGCCATCCTGATGCCCGGCGATCTGTCGCGCTTCGACGCGTTGCTTCTGCGCACGCGCGAAGCCATGCACCTCGTCGTCGCCTGCATCCCGCTGCTCGCCATCGCCGGCACAATCGAAGGCTTTATCAGCCCCGCACCGATCAATCCCGGTTTCAAGTTCAGCATCGCCGTGCTGACCGGGATCGCGCTCTACACCTATCTGTTGCTTGCCGGACGTGAAGCGGAAGACTCAGAGCAGCCCGCGCTCCTTAACGCGAATGTAAGTCTCAAGTAGGTTGGGCACGAGCGCAGCGGTCGTGACATCGAGGGCGAGGCCGCCCTGTTGTTCGACGAGGCGGAGCGCCGCTTCGCGTTGGAACATGATCTCTTCGGCGACGGATTGCGTGAACAGGTCGCGCAGGGTGGCGGGCGCATCTGAGACAGCCGCCTTGAGGTCGCGGTCGGCGATACAGACGACGAGCGGAAGGTGGCGCGGGCGCAAGAGGTGGAGCGACGAGAGCAGTTCGCGCGAGCCTTCTTCATCAACGAGGTCGGTTAAGACGACGACGAGCGCGCGGCGCTTGCAGTTGGCGGCGATGTACTCGAAGGCGCGCGTGTAGGACGGCTCGATCATTTCCGGCTCGACGGCGTGCAGGGCTTCGATGACGCCTTCGGTCTGCTCGCGTCCACGGCCCGGTGGGACGAAGGCGCGGACGCGCCGGCCGAAGACGACGAGTGCCGTGTGATCGCCGCCGCGCTCGGCGGCCGACATGAGCGCAAGCGCCGCGTGCAGCGCCGAGTCGAATTTCGTCTCGTTCTCGATGCGCGCCGTCATCAAGCGGCCGGCGTCGAGCGCGATCAGCACGGTCTGGTCGCGTTCGATCTGGTATTGCCGCGTGGTCAATCGTCCGCGCCGCGCCGTCGCCGTCCAGGAGATGTGGCGCAACTCGTCGCCGGGCACGTACTCGCGCAAAGATTCAAAGTCGCGCCCCTCGCCGCGCCAGGCCGTGCGCCGCCGCATGGCGACGAGCGCGCGTGTGCCAAGCGCCTTCAACTCTGCTTCGCGCGCGCGCCGCAGATTCGGATAGACTTTGACGCTCTGCGCTTCGCCCGCTTCGGTCGCCACCCACACCAGACCCAGACGCGAACGATAACGCACAGCCATGCGCCCGAAGTCGTAGCGCCCACGACGCGGGGGCGTCAGCCCATAGACGAGCGTCGCACTCGTCTGGCCTTCCACGCTTAACTCAACCTCGCGCGGCGATTCAAGGCGCAACTCAGGCGGGTATTCGTCCTTCACCTGCGCGCGAAACGTGCGCCGGGCATCGTTCTGCACGTGGACGCGCACCTCCGTCTCTGCGCCCAGATGGAAGCGCCCGCCCAACTCGCGCCTGACCGTGACGCCTGCCGGCCAACGGCTCAAGCGTGCATCCACGAACGCGGCGGCCAAGAGCAGCAGATCGTAGGCGAGCGTCAACCGGCGCAGCGTGGGCCATTGCCACGAGAGCGAGAGCAGCAGGAAGCCTGCGGCGAGCAGCGCGTAGAAGCGGCGGGTGAAGACGAAGCGCATAGCGCGGACAAGATAGAAACAGTCGGGCCCGGGTTGCGTATAACGACGGCAGTGTATTGGTAAATGCCGGCGCAATCAATCATAAGCTGACAACGACCCAGCATTGCGGCTAAAATGCACGCGTCCCTGATTCAATGCAAACGCGCCTGCATGCCTGCTAGTTCTTAAAGGAACAATTATGAGACGTACCTACCTGCTTCTCTGCTGCGCGCTCTGCTGCGCGCTCAGCGCCGCCGCCCAGCCGAGATCGCTCCGCGACCGCACGAAAGATTTGCAGAAGCTTGACGGCTATTTGCCTCTCTACTGGGACGCGGAGAGCGGCAAACTCTTGCTTGAGATCACGCACTTCGATCAGGATTTTCTCTATCAGGTCTCGCTGCAAACGGGCGTCGGCTCGAACCCCATCGGGCTTGATCGCGGTCAACTCGGCAGCACGCACGTCGTCCACTTCGAGCGCGTGGGGCCGAAGGTCTTGCTCGTCGAGCCGAACCAGCGTTATCGCGCACGCAGCAATGATCAGAGCGAGCGGCGCGCGGTCGAAGAGTCGTTCGCGCGTTCCGTGTTGTGGGGCTTTAAGGTGGAAGCGAGCGAGGGCGAACGCGTGTTGGTTGATGCCACCGCGTTCTTCCTGCGCGACGCGCACGGCGTGGCTGATACGCTGCGCCAGACGCAGCAGGGCAGTTTCAGTCTCGACGAATCGCGCAGCGCCATCTATCTGCCGCGCACAAAGAACTTCCCGTTGAATACGGAAGTCGAAGCCATGCTGACCTTCAACGCGCAGGGCGACCCCGGCCCCCTTGTGCGCCAGACGACGCCTTGGCCGCAGAACCTGACGGTGCGTGAGCATCATTCGCTCGTGCAACTGCCTGATGAAGGATATCGCCCGCGCCGCTACGACCCGCGCGTCGGCAACATACGCATCGAGTTCTACGACTACGCCACGCCTATCACCGAACCAATCGAGCAGCGCTGGATCATACGCCACCGCTTGCAGAAGAAAGACCCGTCGGCGGCCATCTCCGAACCCGTCAAGCCGATCATCTACTACGTCGATCCCGGCGCACCCGAACCGATTCGCAGCGCCCTCGTTGAAGGCGCGTCGTGGTGGAATGAGGCGTTTGAAGCGGCGGGTTTTCGCAACGCATTTCAGGTGAAAGTGCTGCCGCCTGACGCCGACCCGATGGACGTGCGCTACAACATGATCAACTGGGTGCATCGCGCCACGCGCGGCTGGTCAATTGGCGACAACATCAACGACCCGCGTACCGGCGAGATCATCAAAGGCAACGTCACGCTCGGCTCGCTCCGCATCCGGCAGGACTACATGCTCGGCAGCGGGCTGATTCCGCCCTTCGCAGATGAGACGAATCGCGGCGGCACGGGCAGCAATAATTTACGCGGCAGCTCGTGCGACTACGGCGCGCTCCCCGAAGACGATTACCTCGTCGCGCTCGACCCCACAACCGACGCCGCGCAGATGGCGCTCGCCCGCATACGCCAACTCGCCGCGCACGAGGTCGGGCACACGCTCGGTCTCGAACACAACTTCGCGGCTTCGACCTATGCCGGGCGCGCTTCCGTCATGGACTACCCCGCCCCGCTCGTCGAGATCAAAAACGGCAAGCTCGATCTCTCGAACGCCTACGCGCGCGGCATCGGCGTCTATGACAAGTTTGCGATCACGTATGCTTACGCGCAGTTCGCGCCGGGCGCGGACGAGCAAGTGCAGTTGGCGCGCATCGTGCAAGACGGCATCGCGCGCGGCATGCTCTATCTGACGGATCAGGATGCGCGCCCCTTTGGCGCGGCCAACCCGCTCGCCAACCTGTGGGACAACGGCGACGATCCGGTTGCGATGCTCAGGCACGAGATGGAGGTGCGCCGCATCGGTCTCGCGCAGTTTGGTCTCGGCAACGTCCCAATCGGCACGCCGCTCTCGCTGCTCGAAGCGAAACTGCTGCCGCTCTATCTGCACCATCGCTATCAACTACAGGCGGCGGTCAAAACGGTCGGCGGGCTGTACTACACCTACGCCGTCAAGTCCGGCAGCAGCGTGCCACCGTTCATTCAGGGGCGCGCGGCGTCTTACCCCATGCCGACGCCCGTGCATGAGATCGTGCCCGCCGCCCGCCAACGCGACGCCTTGAACGCCGTGCTCGACACCATCCGGCCCGACGCGCTGGCGCTCCCGCCGCGCATCCTTGAACTCATCCCGCCGCGTGCGCCCGGCTACGAAGGCAGCACGATTGAGCTATTCAGCAAACGCACAGACCCGGCCTTCGATCCCGTCAACGCCGCGACCATCGCCGCCGACTTGGCCGTCAGTGCGCTCTTAGAGCCACACCGCGCCGCGCGCCTCGTCGAATATCACGCGCGCAACGCGGCCAACCCGGACTTTCAGGAGGTTGCCGCCGCGCTCGTCCGCCGCACGTGGCTTGAAGCCGCGCCGCGCGACGAATATCAGGCCACGGTCGCACGCGCCGTGCAGAGTCTAACCGTCACGCGGTTGATGGATCTGGCCGCGAACGACACGGCCGCGCCGCAAGTGCGCGCCGTCGCCACCGAAACGCTGCGCGGACTGCAAGAGCGGCTCAAAGCGCCGGTCGGTATCATCACCGCCGCCGAACTCGCGCACCGCCGCGCCGTCCTCGACGACATCGAACGTTTTCTCGCGCGCCCCGATGCGCCGCGCAAACGCACCGCGCCGCCGCCCACGCCCCCCGGCGACCCCATCGGCGCGCAAAGTCCGCCCGGTTAAAAGAGCGCCGGATATGGCCTAACCCGACGTGGTTACGCCATAACCAAGCGCGCGCAGGGCATAATCTTCACCGGAAATGGCATAACCTCGCGTGGTTTCGTTATAACCACGCGAGGTTATGCCATTTCCACCTGTGGTTACGTTATAACCACGCGAGCGTACGCCATTCCCTCGTGAGGGTACGCCATTCCCACACGAGAGTATGCCATTCCCGCGTGAGAGTATGCTGTTCCCACGCGAGAGTACGCCGTTCCCACGCGAGCGCACACTATTCCCACACGTCGGAATGACGTAACCGCGCCAAAGTCGCAGCAAAACCGTACACGACTAACAGGAAACCGGCTCAGGTGAGTTTCTGCGGGCCGGCCTCCGCTCTGCCGGCGTCGCCATTTTATCGAGGCACTTCGACGGTGTTGAGAATGTCTGTGATGACGCTGTCGGGCGTTGCGCCGTCGAGT
>DASVQA010000056.1:0-20684 GCA_036389375.1 Pyrinomonadaceae bacterium
GTCCATTGATTCGTACCTACACGATCCGCTCTGTCAGGCTGTGCGCCAACTCGTTAATGCGGGTGTGGTCGTGGTCGCCGCCGCCGGCAACGAAGGCAAAGACGGCGCGGGCCACGAGATTTACGGTCAGATTCACTCGCCCGGCAACGAGCCTTCGGTCATCACCGTCGGCGCGACCAACACCTTCGGTACGGCGACGCGCGGAGATGATACCGTCACCACCTTTAGCTCGCGCGGCCCCACGCGCAGCTACTGGACTGATCAAAGCGGCGTGAAGCACTACGACAATATACTTAAACCCGATCTGATCGCGCCGGGCAACAAGCTGATTGCCGCCGAAGCCCGCAACAATCGTCTGGTCATCAGCAATCCTACGCTCGATGCCGGCGTCAGCCTGCTCTCCACGAATAAGTACATGTACCTGAGCGGCACTTCGATGGCGACGCCGGTCGTCTCAGGAGCCGTCGCGTTGATGTTACAGGCGAACCCGAACCTGACGCCGAACCTCGTCAAGACGCTGCTGATGTACTCGGCGCAACCGCTCGCCGGCTTTAACCATTTCCAGCAGGGTGCAGGCGAGTTAAACGTGCAAGGCGCAGTCCAGTTAGCCACGCTCGTCCGCACCGATCTTTCAGCCGCCACGCCGCTCGGCGCACCGCTTCTCTGCCCCACCTGTACCGTCCCGCTCCCGCGCTCCACAATCGCCGGTTACACCTTCACCTGGGCGCAGGGGATCATGCTCAATCATACTTACGCGACGGGCCGGAATTTGATCACCAACTATCAGAAGGCCTATGACCTCGGCGTGATGCTCGGCGACGCCGCTATGCCGGGCGCGAATGGCGCGCTCGTCGTCAATGGCGTCATCCTCGGCGACGGCGTCATCCTCGGCGATAGTATTCTGACGAGCAACGGCATCACCATCAGCGAAGGCACGAGCGTCTGTTCAGTCGGCGTGCTGCTGGGCGACGGCGTGATCCTCGGCGACCGGACGCTCTTAGCCGACGGTGTCCTCCTCGGCGACGGCGTTCTTTTGGGTGACGGCGTGCTCCTCGGCGATGTGGTGCGACAGGCCGGCAACGCCCTGTTGCAGGGCGACGACACGCCCGGCATGAGCGGCACGCTCGACGGCGAGCCGCCGAGTTTGGCCGCGCAAGCCGACTCTGCCACGCAGGTCACGCTGAGTTGGACTGACGACTTCTCGAACAACGTCAGCCTTGCGCTGGAACGCTCCACCAACGGCTCAAGCTTCACGCAGATCGCCACCGTCGGTTCGGCCTACAAGGTCTATACCAACATGGGCCTTGCGCCCAACACCAGATACTCCTATCGCGTGCGCGCTTTTAACGGCAGCAGCAACTCTGCTTACTCCCCGACAGTGAGCGTCACAACGCCTAAACTGATCCCGACTCGCACGTCGTCCAGTCCGCGCCTTGTCCAGTAAGCAAGCCGAAACCTTCGTCGCCTCTGACACGCATATAGAGTTGTCTCCATGCTGAACAGCCAAGAAAATCCACTCACCCCGGCCAGCACGCTGCCCCGCGCGCTGCCTGCACCGGCCGCGCCGCCAGCGCAACTGCTCGCGGCCGGTGCTGAGGCTGAAGTGCTCGCCTTTCTCGCCGCGCGCCCCGTCCATACGGTCGCACTGGCGAGCGCGATTCGTGATCATGGACTTGTTAGCCCGCGCCATCGCGGTCACTTCTATTGTGTCCGCAACGAAGCCGGCCAACTCGAAGGCGTCGCCCTCATCGGTCACGCCACGCTCATCGAAGCGCAAACCGAACGCGCGCTTGCAGCCTTCGCCCATCTCGCGCGCAGCACGCCGCACACACACTTGATCATGGGCGAGCGCGCGCGCATCGCATGTTTCTGGCAACACTTCGCCACCACCGGCGCGAACAGCCTGCGCTTCGCCGCCAGCGAGATATTGTTCACGCTCGATGCGCTGCCGTCGATAGATAAGTCAGACAGCGCGCTCAGGCAGGCCGATTTGGCTGACCTCGATCTGATCGTGCCCGTGCAGGCCGAACTTGCTTGGGCGGAGAGTGGCATCAATCCCCTGACCATAGACCCGGAAGGTTTTCGTGAACGCTGCGCGCGCCGCATCGAGCAGGGGCGGACGTGGGTGGTCGTTGAAGATGGCCGCTTGCTCTTCAAAGCAGAATTACAGGCCGTGACGCCCAAGGTGATCTATCTGGAAGGCATCTATGTGCATCCGCGCGCGCGCGGCGAGGGCTTCGGCGTCCGCTGCCTCGCGCAACTCTGTCACCACCTGCTTGAACAGACCGAGACGCTCTGCCTGTTGGTCAACGAACAGAACCGCCCGGCCCAGCACCTCTATCGCAAGGTCGGCTTCCGGCCACAAGGCTGCTACGACACGATCTTCCTCTCGCACGACAACTAACGACCAAGTAAGGCAAGACAGAAGCAGCCGCGCAAGATAATCTTGCGCGGCTGCTTCCGCTTTCATGGGCTGATTCTACCGACCGCCCGCTCGATCTACCTGCGTGGGGAACTTTGTCGCAGCGCCGGCGTCTAAGCCCACCAGCTATCAACTCGGAGGACTGGAGCGCCCATGCCACAAACCAACGCACGCAGCAAACCTGTCCCGCAGATCAACGTCACGCCCTTAATTGACGTACTACTCGTGCTGTTGATCATCTTCATGGTCATCACCCCGCTTCGGCCGACACGTTTTAAGGCGCTTGTCCCTGAACAGCCGCAGCCCGACCAGCGCGTCAATCCGAATCCGTGGACGCTCGTGGTGGCGCTGGACGCTCAACGTCGGCTCAAACTAAATCAGGGCGAAGTGCTGGGCACGCCGGACGACATGAGCAAGTTGGCCGCCCGGCTCGCAGACGCCTTCCGCCAACGCGAGGAAGAGTTGCACGGCGCGCCCTTGCCCGCAGGCATCACGAGCGCGCGCACTGTCTTCATCAAAGCCCCGCGCTCGCTTCCTTACGGAGAAGTGGCGCGGGTTATTGACGGGCTGAAAGGCGCGGGCGCAAATCCCGTCGGCTTACAGATTGACGATCTTGAGCAATGAGAAATTCAGGCGCACCCATGCCGCGCGGGCTGCATCACAGGCTTGATGAGGAAAAATAAGAGTAAAACTAAGGGCAGTTCAGCGCGGGAGCGGCTGCGGCAGATTCGCCAGCGCATACGCCAGCACCGCCATCGCCGCCGCGTTTTCCGCTAACTCGCGCGGCACGATCTTGTCGAACGTATCGGCCGGCGTGTGATGGTAATCGAAGTAGGTGCGCGTGTCCTGCCAGAGACCAAAGGACGGCACGCCGGCCGTTGCGAGCGGCGAGATGTCCGCCTCCGTGTCTTCGACTGACCGCATCAGCCCCGCGCCCTGACTCGCCAACACCTGCGAGACCTGCGCCAGCATGGCGATAATTTCCGGCTTGCCCTTCACCTCGAAGCCGAGCGGGTGGCCCGCGCCGCGATCCGATTCAATCGCCGCGAAGTGGTTGCCTACTTCTCGTTCATGCACGCGCGCATAGGTGCGCCCGCCGACGAGGCCGTTCTCTTCGTTCATCCACGCGACGAACCGAATGGTGCGCCGGGGTCTGAGTTTCAACTGCTTGACGAGTTGCAGCGTCGCCATCGCCACGCCCACGCCGGCCGCGTCGTCAATCGCGCCCGTGCCCAAGTCCCACGAATCCAGATGCCCGGAAACGATAACGACCTGTTCGGGCTGTTCCGTGCCTTTCAGGTCGGCGACAACGTTGTAGCTCGGCGCATCGGGTAGCTGCTGCGGCGTCAGCGTCAGGCGCATACGCACCGCGCCCTGCCGGACGAGATAAGCGATCATGTCGGCGTCTTCGGCTGCGACGGCCGCCGCCGGGATGCGCGGCGCGTCCTGCGCGTAACGCGTCGAGCCGGTGTGCGGCAGCCGAAAACTTGCGCCGCCGACTGAGCGTATGAGCGCCGCCGCTGCGCCGAGCCGGGCCGCCGCGCTTGGCCCCGCGCCGCGATAAGCGACCGCCTGCCCGTAGGCGTCGCCGCCGAAACCCTGCTTGGCCATCTGATCGTCAAAGCGATAATTGAACAGCACGATGCGGCCCGCAACGCGCGCCCGACCGAGATTTTGCAACTCGTCGAAGTTGTTAACCACGACGACCTCTGCCGTCAGCCCCTGCGGCGGTGTGGCGACGCTGCCGCCGAGCGCCGTCAGCACCACCTTCTGCGGCACGCCGACGGCTTGGCCCGGATACTGCACGAGCGCCGCCGTCTCTTCGCCGCGTACCCAGTGCGGCACGGACAGTTTTTCCAACTGCACTTCCAGACCGAGCTTGCGCATCTCAGCCGCGACGTATTCGACGGCCGCCTGCGCCTGCGCCGAGCCGGTCAGGCGCGGCCCGATGTTGTTCGTCAGATGCCCGACCTGCCGGTAAGCGTAATCCTCCGTGAGCGCCGCGCGTTGAATGATCTCCAACTGCCGCACCAACTGCGGGCTGAGCGGCGGCGGGGTCGCGGCTGCTTGCGGCGGCTGTGCGGCGACGGGGCAGACTGAGAGGAGCGATAACACGCACGCGGTCATACATGCCTGTGCGCTGCGCATGCGCGCTCGGTTTGAACTTTGCTTCATAAGTTAGTGCCTGTCTCGAATGATTATGCGTTGGTGCGCGAGTCAGTTTACGCCCGCCCGTCCACGCGCGCCAAATTACCTGTCGTTGCCGGCCAGTGTGCCCCTGTGCGCCGCTTCATCCTCATCCTGCTCACCGCCCGGCGGCAGCAAAGCTTCGCAGACCGGCAGACTCACGGCCGCAGGCATCGGACACAACTCACCGCGCACCGAGAACCAGATGGCTTGATTGAGCACTTGCGCGTCCGCCTGATCGGCGTGGGCGAGGTTCTGCTCGGCGGTGCGGCGCATCCAGTAGGCTTCCTCACGGTTGCGCGCCGGGGGTGTCATCAGATTATCGAGCGCGATGTCGGGCAGCGTGGCTTTGAACGGGCGTAGGTCTGCTTCGGCGCGGAAGATGTCAATGGGCGCGGCCGTGGCGTCGAGTTGGTTCATCGGCGGGAGGCCGAGCAGCAGTTCGATGGTGCGAATGAGGCTGACGGTGTTGTGGAACGTGTGGACGAGCGCGCCGGGGCGATTGTAGGCGCTGACGACGAGCGCGGGGCTGCGGTGTGCATCAACGTGGTCGGGGCCGTCCTGCGCGTCGTCTTCGACGATCAGGATGGCCGTGTCGCGCCAGTAAGGACTGGCCGAGACGGCTTCGACCAGCCGCCCAACCGCGTAGTCGTTGTCGGCGACGTAGAACTGCGCGGTCGGAAAGTTTGGATTGATGCCTTCGGTATGGTCTTCAGGCAGGCGCATGATCGAGAGGCTCGGCAGGTGGTCGCCGCGCCCGGCCTGCAAATCCGCCACGAAGCCTTGAAACTCTTTCAGCCATTCGCCCATGCGCGACGTGCCGCGAAAGCGTGCATCGGCGTGCGCTGCGTTGATGAGCGGGTCTGCGTTCGTTTCCTTCGCCGCGCGGTACGAGTCAACGGTCATCGCGTCGGGCGTGAGCATGTCGAAGTTGCGGAACGTCGGACTGTGATGCCCTTCGAGTGCGCGCTTGGTCGGGACGGCGAAGGCTGTGGGCGAGGTGTCGGGATAGGTGCGCCGCTTGTTGATGTTCACCGCGTTGACGAATGCTGCGGATTCCGTGCCGATGAACTCGCCGTAGTTGCGATAGGTCAGACCCGCTTTCGCCGCCGCGTCCCAAAGATAGAGCGTCTCCGGCTCGGCCGCGTCGCGCGCGCCGTGCAGGTAAGGCACGAAGCGGCGCACGAAGTTGGCTAAATCTTCCGTGCTCAGAGGCGTGGGCATGACGGGCGGCGCGTCCGTGCGCGGGCGATAGTCGGGCAGGCGGTTGAAGCCCTCAAAGTCGTAGGTGCGCCCACGCGCGGCGTAGTTCCAGCGAAACGCCTTGTCGGTATAGTCGGACGAGAAAGCGGCGGTTGACCAGTTGTGCCCGTCGGCGCTTGCTTCGGCGTTGGTGAAGAAGCGGTCGAGCAGGCCGAAGCGCAGAGCGAGGGCGCGTTGATTGGGCGTGACGTTCTGCGCGGGGCCGTCGGGCCGCCGCGCCGCTGCGCCTGCGCCGAAGATGGCGAGCGCCGGTGCGCCGTCGGCGCGTGAACCGTCGCCCGCGCGCTCCAAGTCGCCAAAGAGTTGATCATAAGTGCGATTCTCTTTGATGACGTAGATGACGTGCTTGATGGGCGAGCGGTCGCTGAAGAGACGCGTGCGCGGCTGGTCGAGCAAGCCGTTGTTGCGCATGACCTGTTGCGTGTAGCGCGCGAGTTCGCGCTCGGCCGGTTCATCTACGACGCTGATGTTGCCTGAGACGATGGCCATGGAATACTCGCCGCCCTGCCCGCCCGCGCGCCCCGTGCCGGCCGGGAAACGGTCGTTCGGCGCATTCGGCACGCGCCCCGAATTGTTCACGACGAGCGAAGAGTTCTCAAAGCCTGTGCCTTTGCCGTTGCCGACAAAGAGCGTGCGCCCGACGAGCGCGACGGCCGATGCGTATTGCCCGGTCGGGATGTAACCGCGCACGCGGCTGCGCGCCGCCTCACGCTCGCGCTCAGCACGGTCGGCAAGCGCGACGACCGCGACCGAGTTGCTGTGCGCGTTGGCGACGTAGAGCGTGCGTCCGTCGGGACTGAGCGCCAAGCCTTCGGGGCTGTTGCCGAGCGGCACGCTCTCGCTCAAGCGCACGTTGATGCGCTCGATCTCGATATCGCGCCGCGTGTCTATGACCGAGACGCTATCGGCGTTTGAATTGGCGACGTAGAGCAGCGCGTGTGCTGCGTCCAGCAGCAGCTTGGTCGGATGCCGCGCGACCGGAACATATGAGACGCGCCGCCCGCGCCCACTGAGATCGACTATGGCCACCGCCGCATCATTCCAACACGAGACGTAAGCCTTCGTGGGCAGCGCCGCCACGCCGTAAGGATAGATGAAATGCTCGCCCGACGTGCCGTCGCCGTGCTGGCCCGTGAGCGGGACGCGTTCGAGTTTTCGTTCGCCGCGCAAGTTTTGGATGAGGCCGAGACTGTCGCCGAGATTGTTGGCGATATAGAGCGTGTCGCCATCGTCGCTGATGGCGAGGCCCGTCGGATAGACGAGCGCGTTGTTGGCATTGAGGCGCGGGCTGGGCGTCGCATCGGCGAAGCTGCTCACGTCAATGAAGGGCGCGGCCACTTTCGTATCAGGCCCGTTCGACGTGGGCGTGACGGGCGGGCGGGCTTCGGGCTGGAAGCGAAACAGCCAGATTTTATTCTCCACGCCGCCCGCGACGTAGAGCGTGTATGAGCCGTCCGCGTCGGCGCGCGGCGCAAAGACGACGCCGACGTTTGCGCTCTGCGGCGACGGGAAGTAGATGTTCTGCACGACGACGGGCGCGGGCTGCGCGTTCAGATCAATGAGCGCGAGCGACTGTTGCCCTCTGTTCGTCGCCGCGTTGAACTGTATGCCGTGCCCGCTGTTGACGGCGACGAGGAAGCGACCGCCGCCGCCCGGCCCGCGCGCGTCGGGGCTGCGCACGAAGTCAACGGGCAGCGCGCCGACGGCCGGTTGCCACGTCGTCGCGTCCATCAGGAGCGCACCCGCCGGTGTGATGGGTCGCCCCTCGGACGCCGGTTGATTAGCGACCACCTGATCCGCCGCCGACGGGCGCAGGCTCAATGCCAGCGGCACGAGGCACAGGGCAAAGGGCAACAGCCGCAGCAGCGAGTTGCGCGCGCGCAACAGGTGTCCGTGTCCGACGCCGCTGGCGCGCTTGCCGGCCACCTGCGGCCGACTACTACCTACTCGCCGTCTGCTCTCTTTTTTCGCCTTCATCGTTTCACATGCCAATCTGCTTCAAGTGATAACGCTCCGTGTCGTAGAGGCGCGGCACGTCCACCGTGTTGAGCCGGCCGAGCACCGTCGTGATCTCGACGAGCGACAACTCGCAGGCGGGCACGATGCCCCGGGCCGAGACCATGCGGCCGAACTCACCGGCGGCCACGGCGTCCGCCGCCCGCGCGCCGAACAGCATGCCCATGATGCGATCAATCGGCGAAGGCGTGCCGCCGCGCTGCGGATGGCCGAGCGCCGCCGCCCGTGCATCGTAGGGCGTGTGGGCCATGATGTGGCGCGCCAGCACTTCGCCGATGCCACCGAGCCGCGCGTGCCCGAAGGCGTCATGCTGATCGTCTATGGTGACGAGTTCGCCATCCTCCGCGTAAGCGCCTTCGGCGACGACGATCACGGAGTAGCGTGGCTGACCCGGTGCGCGATGCGGCGTGTTCGGCTCGCCCAGCCGGGCGCGCAGGTGTTGATAGACCTTCTCGTAGCGAAACGGATACTCAGGAATCAGGATGAGGTCGGCGTTGCCCGCCACGCCTGCCCACAGGGCGAGATGCCCGGCGTGGCGGCCCATGACTTCGATCACCTGCACCCAGCCGTGCGAGCCGGCGGGCGTGCGCGAGCGTTCGATGACTTCCGTGATGTTGCGGAGCGCCGTGTCGAAGCCGAGCGTGTAGTCCGTCCCGGCCAAATCCTTATCAATCGTCTTTGGCACGCCGACGACGCGCACGCCGAGTTCGTGCAGGCGTGCCGCCACGCCCAACGTATCCTCGCCGCCGCAGACAACGACGGCGTCAAGCCCAAGCCGCGCGATGTTCTCAAGCACTTCGCCGGAACGATCCACGCGCTCGCCCGTCTCGGTCGCGCTCTTGAACGGGTTCGTGCGCGACGAGCCGAGATTAGTCCCGCCATCACGATCCCAGCGCCGCACGGACTCGCGTGTGAGCGCGCAGGTTTCAGGCAGCGGATCGAGCAGACCGCGCCAGCCGTCGAACAGGCCGACGACCGCGATGCCATGCTCCGACGCGCGATAGACCAACCCCTTGATCGCGGGATTCAGACCGGGCGCGTCGCCGCCCCCCGTCAAAACACCTATTTTCTTCACTTCAGCCATCGAAACCCTTTACCCCTCAAGACATGGCGGCCGACGCCGCTATGATTCTGCGCCCCGCCTCTGGCTTTGCGGCTTCAGCCGCCATTGATCTAAACCTCTGACCCGGAAAGGCACAGCCTTGCCGCACTAATCAGGGCGGCTCAAACCGCATTAGCTCTAACTCGCGTTAATTAATACACTTAATCGCCAAGCTTCAACCATTCCCACGCCAGAGTGCACCATTCCCACACGCGGGTACGCCATTCCCGCACGTGGTTACGCCATTCCCACGCGAGCGTCCAGCATTCCCACGCCAGCGGCCAACGTGCGCGCACAGGCGTATTATCCGTCCCTTGCCGGTTCATGCGGGCACTTCAAACCACAACGTCGAGAGCGGCGGCAGGTCGAGCGCGACGGAGTGCGGCAGTTCGTGCAGGGCTTGCGCTTCGGCTTCAAGCTGTGCGATGGGCGACGTGCCGCTGCCGCCGTATCTTTCGTCGTCCGTGTTGAGCAGCGCGCGGTACGTGCCGGAGCGCGGGAGCGCAAGACGATAAGCGCGGCGCACGTCGAGCGAGAAGTTGCAGACGCAGACAAGTTGTTGCCCCGTGGCCGGGTCGAGCCGCAGAAAGGCAAGCACGTTCTCGCTGGCGGCGTTGGCGTCGAGCCACTGGAAACCGGCCGGTTCGTGGTCGGCGGCCGAGAGCGCGGGCGTGTTCTGGTAGATGCGATTGAGATCGCCGAGAAGTTGTTGCACGCCATGATGGCGCGGGTCGTCGAGCAAGTGCCAGTCGAGACTGCGATCATCGCTCCACTCGCGCCACTGCGCCAACTCCGCGCCCATGAACAGCAGCTTCTTGCCGGAATGCGCCCACATGTAGGCGTAGAGCGCGCGCAGCGTGGCGAACTTCTGCGCCACGTTGCCGCACATCTTGTTTAGCATCGAGCCTTTCATGTGGACGACTTCGTCGTGCGAGAAAGGCAGGATGAAGTTCTCAGTCCACGCGTACCACAGCCCGAAGGTCAGGTTGTTGTGATGCCACTGGCGATAGGTCGCGTCCTTCTGGAAATAGAGCAGCGTGTCGTGCATCCAGCCCATGTTCCACTTGAAGTCGAAGCCGAGTCCACCATCGCTGACCGGATGCGTGACTTTGGGCCAAGAGGTTGACTCTTCCGCGATCAGCAGCACGCCGGGCTGCTCACGATGCACCGTCTCGGTCAACTCTTTTATGAACTCTATCGCTTCCAGATTCTCGCGCCCGCCGTACTTGTTCGCCACCCAGCGGCCATCCGTGCGGCTATAGTCGAGATAGAGCATCGAAGCGACGGCATCAACACGCAGCCCGTCCACGTGGCACTCCCTGAGCCAAAAGAGCGCGTTGGCGATGAGAAAATTGCGCACCGCGTTGCGCCCGTAGTTGAAGATGTAAGTGCCCCAGTCGGGATGCTCGCCCTGACGCGGATCAATGTGTTCGTAGAGCGCCGTGCCGTCGAAGCGCCCAAGCGCGAACGCGTCTTTCGGAAAGTGTGCGGGCACCCAGTCCATGATGACGCCGAAGCCGCGCTGGTGCAGGTGATCGACGAGAAAACGGAAGTCGTCCGGCGTGCCATAGCGCGCCGTCGGCGCGTAATAGTTGGCGACCTGATAACCCCAAGAGCCGCCGTATGGATGCCCTTTGAGCGGCAGAAACTCGACGTGCGTAAAACCCATCTCGCCCAAGTAATCAGCGAGCGCAGGCGCAGTCTCACGATAACTGAGTGAGCGGTTGCCCTCTTCCGGCCTGCGCCGCCATGAGCCGAGATGTACTTCATAGATCGACAGGGGCGCGCGCACGTGATCGCGCGCCTGCCTGCGCGCCAGCCATTCGTCGTCCTGAAACTGATAGCGCGGCTCGTAGACGATGGACGAGGTCGCGGGCGGCACTTCAGCTTGCAGCGCGTAAGGGTCGGCCTTGAGAAAGGGCAGCACGCCGCTCCGGTGCATCTCGTACTTGTAGAGCGCGCCCGTGCCGATGTCGGGCACGAAGATTTCCCAGATGCCGGAGACACCGAGCCGGCGCATCTGATGCAGGCGGCCGTCCCAGTTGTTGAAACTGCCGACGACGCTCACGCCGTCCGCGGCCGGGGCCCACACGGCGAAGGAGACGCCCGACACGTCGCCCAAGCACCGCACGTGCGCGCCCAGTTTTTCATAGAGCCGCAGATGCTTGCCTTCACCGAAGAGGTATTCGTCAAAGTCGCCGAGCGTCGGCAGAAAGGCGTAAGGATCGCGCAGCGTAAACGTGTTGCCGTTCGCGTAAGCGACGCGCAGATGATAGGGAAAGGTCTGCGCTTTATCTGCAAGCAGCAACTCGAACAGGCCGCGCGGGTGTGCTGGCAGCATCGGGCGCGGCGCTTCGCCCGCGACGATGACCTCGATGGTCTGCGCTTCGGGCCGGTAGGCGCGCACCATCACACCGAGCGGCGTGGGGTGTGCGCCGAGGAGCGCATGCGGGTCGGCGTGCGTGAGCGTGAATAGGCGCTCAAGCTCCTGCGCCGGGACGGTCGGATAGACGATCTCTGTCATGTCTGCGCGTCACCGCCCCGCGCCGCGCTCTCTGTCGTGGCCGCCAGCAATGCTTCCGTCTGTCTCGCCATGTCCGCCGCCTCGGTCGCCTTGCCCGCCGCCGCCTGCTCCGGCGCAGGGGCGCGCGGCAGCACGACCGCCAGACGTAGTTGCGCGACTAGGGCGCGCAAGCCTTCCGTGACGGGCGTGCCGTTGTGCAAAGCGTCGTACACGCTCTCCTGCGCGCGTTCGATGTTCGCTTCCAGATCAAGCCGCTGGGCGATAGCGATGAGCGCCAGCGCGACCTGATAATTCTCTTCCGTCGGTTGTGCGACCGCGTGGCGCACGGCGCGCGTGAGCATCGCTTCGAGTTGCTGTTGCAGGCTCGCGCGGTCAATGCGATAGCCGTGTCGCGCAACCTCGTCGGCGATTCCCAGCACGGCGAGGTAAGCAGACAGGTCTTGCTGTTCGAGTTTGCTCAACTCGTGCTCGAAGCGCCGGCCGATGGTGAACTCGGCGGCGGCGCGCAACTCCGTCGGCAACTCGAAACCGGCCTCTTGCAGCATCTCGATGTTGCGCCGGTTCGCTTCATACAAACGCTCGTACTCTTCGGCGAAGCGCTCGACCATGCGCCCGAAGACGATCTCATAAATGCGCTTGCGCCCTTCGGGCAGCAGGTGTTCCAACCCGTACTCGCGCGGCCCGAACTCCGTCTGCATCAACCGCAAGAGCGTCGGCAGAGAGGCGGTGCGAAAGTGCGACCACAGGCGGTCGGTCGAGGCGTCGAACTCCTCTTCGTTCGTGAACTCCTTCAGCACGCAATAGAAATCCACGTCGCCGGAGTGCATCGCCGCTGCCATGTACGACTGTCGTTTGGTCGTTGCGATGGACATCAGATCGAGCCGCGCGGTGGCGAGCGTGAGCCGCCCGTGCTGTTGCTGTTGCAGGTGCGAGCGCGTGAAGGCGTAGCCGGCCACCTCGTCGCGTTCGTCCGGTTGATCCACGAGACTGGCGATGGCGAGGCTCGCCGCAACGTGCGGCATCGTGACGCGCGCGCCGTCCACGAACCGACGATAGATGTCCGCGCCATTGCCGAACTCCGGCAGGTTACTCTCGGCTTCGGCAAGCACTTCGAGGAACGCAGCGCGCGGCGGCTTCAGCTTCAACTCGCCCATGAAATCCAGCACGCGGCCCGCGTACTTCAAATCCTGCACGGTCTCGATGCCGGAGATGTCGTTGAAGAACCAGCCGCAACTCGTGAACATCGTCAACGCGCCGCGCTGCAATTCGAGCAGGGTGAGCGCGCGCACCTGTTCGTCTTCACTCAATGCGTGCCCCGCGTGGCGCGCGAGAAACGCGGCGCGATCCGCTTGCGGGTCAACCAGCAGTTCGATGTAAGCGTCGCGCGTCGCCCAAGGGTCGCGGAAGAGATCGCCGCCGAGCGTCTCGAAATGGCGGGCGGCTTCGTCGCGCAGGAAGTTGAGCGCGGCGCGCAAAGGCGTGCGCCACTTTTGATGCCAGCCCTCGCGCGCCCCCGCATGGCAACTGCAATCGCGCGCCCAACGACCGACACCGTGCGCGCAACTCCAAGCCGTACCTTCGCCGTCCGGGCCCGTCTTGATCTCAACCTCGAACTCCGGCTCGTGCGCGGCGAGAAACTCACCGTAGTTCGTCACCGCAAAACCGCGCTCGCGCGCTTCGACTTCGAGCGCGTAGGCGAGGCAGCGATCACCGAACATGAAGTGATGGCCGTAGCTTTCGCCGTCGGTGGCGACGTGGACGAGCGGGCCGTTGGCGGCGCGCTCGAAGCGATCCAGCAGGACGCTGCTCGAAGCGAGCGCGCCGTCGAAGGCAATGGCTTTGGCAACGTGCCCGTCGTAGAAGAAGATGGCGAGCGAGCGCGCAGAACCGTCGCTGTGCATGTAGCGATAGGGAATGGTCGGATCGATGCCGCCGTCCATTACGCTCTGCCAGACCTCTGTGCCGATGCGGCGGACGCGATCCACCTGATGCGGCGAGAGAATGACGTAGCGCAAACCCTCTTCGATCAAAGCATCAAGCGTCTCGTTGTTCGCGGCCGTTTCCGGCAGCCATAAGGCTTCCGCCTCGCGCCCGAAGCGGTAGCGAAAATCGTGTAGCCCCCAGCGAATTTCGGTGCGGCGGTCGCGTTCGTTGCAGAGCGGCAGGATGGCGTGATGATAGCCTTGCGCGATGGCGTTGCCATGCCCGCCGTGCTGGCGGACGCTCAAACGGTCGGCCTCGATGATGCGCGCGTAAGTGGCCGGGTGCTGCTGTTCGAGCCACGAGATAAGCGTCGGGCCGAAGTTGAAACTGATATTCGCGTAGTTGTTGACGATACGCTCGACTCGTCCGCGCGTATCAATCACGCGCGCGTAGGCGTTCGGCCGGTAACACTCGCGGTGGATGCGCTCGTTCCAGTTTGGGAAGGGGCGCGCGCTCGGCTGCTGTTCGATAGTGTTTGTCCACGGGTTTTCGCGCGGCGGCTGGTAGAAATGGCCGTGGATGATTAGCGCCATCGTCATCTGCTATCACTCCGGGCCGGTGAAGGCACAGACGGGAGCACAATGTTCACCGGGAAGATTTACTTGCTGACTTTATACTGTGCAGTTTACCAATCATCGAGGGCGGGACGTAAGGCCCGGCCGCCGATTTTTCTTTGTTCTTAGCGCGCGATTTGTAGTAATTTTGTGTCAACTTTAACTCAGATCAGCAGACCGTAGTCTGTGCCCGGCCGGCGTGTGTACTCGACCGAACGGACGCGCGCACGGACTGAAGAACCGCCACCGGGGCGGAACTGACAGCACAAAGGGAGGTGGCGTAAGCGATGGCGACGGCAGCAAAGCAGAAACAGGCTAAAGGCGAACAGGGGCGCGGGCAACGTTCCGGGCGCGTGAGTCGCAAGGAGCAGATTCGCTCGCTCTATCTGTCCGGCATCACGGAGGTCGAAGACCTTGCGCTCATCACGGGCGCGCGGCCAAGCTACGTCGGCTCCGTGCTGCACGAGGCGGGCGAGAAGACGAGCTATTTCGATCTCTATACTTCGACCGCCCACCCGATGAACGTCTACTCCAAGTTCTTCGCCAACAAACTCGGCTTCAAAGACGAGGCGGCGGCGCGACAGAGCGTCGCAGTCATTGACAACCTCTACCGGCAGTTTGAACTCGCGGGCGACCGTGCTGGGCAGCACCACGCGCTCTCGATGGCGCTCGTCATGTTCGACCGCGCACGCTGGACGCGCAAAGGGCCGGAAGCGGAGATCTTCCGCACGTGGTTGACAGAGCGTTTGCAGGAAGCCGACCTGAGCGCGGCGGCAGATGAAGCAGACGACGCTGGCGAAGATGAGTCAGACCACAACGGCACTTAACGCGCATCTGTTGATCGTTCGGCCTTGCGGTTTCAGAGATTGAAGAAAAGAGGCATCGCGTGATCGTCGAAGGGTTCGACAACGCGTGGCACGTGCTGCGCTACTGGTTGGAGCAGGGCTACGAATGTTTCGTGCTTGAATGGGACGAAGGGCGCGTGCCCCGCCCGCGTCCCTGTCAGCCTGAAGAACTGGCCGCCAACGCGCGTGCCGGACTGGACTACTTTCCGATTCCGCCCGTGCTCAGTCCTGAGCTTGGCGATAACCCGAATCCCGCGCGCGCGTTGACCGCCGCCGAGATACTGCTCGCCACCGCCATCGCCGAAGGCTGGGAGCCTGAGACCGGCGACTAAGCGGCGTTGCGCGTTGCGCTCCGACCTTTGCGCCTTACGACGCGCGCTCGGCCAATTCGCCGCGCAGCACCGTCACCGCCTGCCCGCCGAGATAGACGCGGTCGCCGTCCACGCGCACCTTTATCGTGCCGCCGCGCGCCGAAGCCTGATAGGCCATGAACTCATCACGCTGCAGACGCGGTTGCCAGTAAGGGCCGAGCACGCAATGGGCCGCGCCCGTCACCGGGTCTTCGTCAATGCCAGCGCCGGGCACGAAGAAGCGCGAGACGAAATCGTAACCCGGCGTCGTGGCCCGCGCCGTCACAATCGCACCCCGCAGGTCGGCGCGCTTCAACAGGCCAAAGTCCGGGTTCAAGTTTCGCACCGCCTCTTCGTCGCGCACCTCGATCAAATAATCGTCCTTCGTCCGCCCGGCAAAGACCGGCTCGACGCCGAGCGCGCGCACGACCTCGGCGGGCGCGGCCGATAGTTCCGTGACGGGGCGGGCGGGCAAGTCCAACTCGATCCACGCGCCGCGCCGGGTCGCGGTCAGCAGACCGCTCCGCGTGTGGAAGCGCGCCTGTGCATCCGGCGACAACTGGCCCGACTCCCAAAGGACGTGCGCGCTGGCGAGCGTCGCGTGCCCGCATAGATCGACTTCGACCGTCGGCGTAAACCAACGCAGGTCGTAATCCGACCCGCGCGGCACGAGAAACGCCGTCTCCGACAGATTCATCTCGCGCGCCACCGCCTGCATCCAACTCTCGGCGCGCGCCGCCGGCAGCACACACACCGCCGCCGGGTTGCCGGCAAATGGCTGATCGGTGAAAGCATCAACTTGCGTGATCGTTAAACCCATTCTTTTCCTCTCGCTTTAGCTTCGGACGTTGCACCCTGAACTACTTCTGCATCGCCTTCGCCTGCGCGTTCGCGGCGTTTTCGCGGAAGGTCTTCAACACTTCGCGTTTGAGATCGGGTGAGAGACCCGTCAGCCCCTCCGTTACCTTGAATTTCTGGTTGACCCACTTGCGCACCTTGATCGCGTCGTAGCCGAGCGTCGCCGCGCTCTGCAAAATCTCCGCGTCGAGCCGCTCCGATTGTTCTTCGTGCGTCGGCTCGGCCGGCTGCTGCGGCGTGCGCCCCGCCGCCATGCGCAGCGGCTTCTCAATCTCTTCGCGGCTGGCGATGCCGCGCTTGACCTCGAAGCCCAAGAGCGCCAGCGCGCGCCCGACGCTGCTGGTTTCGCAGACTTCGACGTAAGAAGTCTTTTGCACGTAACCTTCGCTCCTGACCTCGAAGGCGTGCCCCGTCGCGGCGGGCTGCGCGTCGTCCGCGTTGCGATAGACTTCGGCGCGCATCAGGATGAAGCCGGTGTCCAGATCGTGTTGGATGATGTGCGTGATGACGCGCCCATCGGGGAAACGCTCGTAGAATTTTTCCAAACGCTCGGCGACAGGCACGTAATCCTCGAAGCGGTCGCGCGACGGAGACTGGCGAGACATAGCACTGACTCCTTTCAAATTAACCCGGCAGCAACGCGGGGCGACGACTGAAGAACAAACGGCTGATCGTCTTTGGCGGCAGCACGGTCGGCGCACGACGCGCAAAGTCCTTGATGTAATCCTTCATGCCGCGCTCAAACCAACTCAGGCCGTAGCGTTTGGCTTCGCTGGTCGCAGCCTCGGCCGTCCAGCCGTCGTGCCGGATGCGATAGCAGGCGATGATCGTGCCGGTGCGATCCGCGCCGCGTTTGCAATGAACGAAGACGGGCTGCAACCGCGCGTCGTTGATGAGCGCGAGCGCGCGCTCGACCGCCGCGTCTTTGGGCCGGCTAAGACCGGGCAGCGGCACGTTGTAATAGCCGAGACCGAGCGCGCGTGCTTCGCGTTCTTCCGCGTCCTCGCGGTCGTCGTCGGCGCGCAGGTTGATGATCGTTTTGATGCCGAGACGGGCAAGCTGCGCCAGCCCGCCCGCTTTCGGCTGCGCGCCGCGATAGAGTTGCGCGTTCACCTGATGAAAGTTGGGCAACTCAAGGTAGCGCCCTTCGTCTCGTGCGCGCGCCGTTGCCACAGAGAGCAGGAGCAAAACGACTAGGCTAACCGTCCGCGTGCAGTTTTTGTAATGCTTCATCTAACGACAACCTCTGACACCGTCGCGCTGCGTGACACACGCTTCTTCGCCGCTTACGTCACTGCCCCGGCGCGGCGGCCACGCGCTGCGCGCGCGACTTGAGAATCTGACTGAGCATGTCGGGGCGACCAGCGATGCGTTCAAGATGCGGGTAGCGTTCGCCGCCATGATAGTTGAGCTTGTAGGTGCGGTAATACTCTGCGTTCTCGACGAGCAGTTCGATGGCGTCGCGGTCGGTTTTAGCGGCGCGGATGGCATCGTGCAGCACGTCCGGCGAGAAACGGCGACTGTTGACCGCGATGATCTTCATGCCGGGACTGAGACCCGCCGCGTCGCCCGGCTCGCCCGGCACGATGTCGCTGATCGTCCCGTCCTCTTTGAGTATCAAGCCGAGCGAGAAACTGAGGTCGTTGTTCTTGTGCACCGCTTCCCTAGCCTTGACGTACTCGTTCGGCGTGTCGTTGTAGACGAGCCGCCAGCCGCTCGTTTCCAAGCCGCCGAGCGGCGCACGCGGGGCGACGGCGCGCACACGCGTATTAAGGAAGCCGGCCCAATCGCCGGGCGCAACTTCGTTGAGCGTGCGGACAACATCTTCAAACTCGTAGGTCTGAACGGCGGGCGGCCCCGAAGGCGGGCCGTGAAAGCGTTGGCAGAAATCGTCGAGCGATTTCTGGCCGTTCGTCTGCTGGCGGATGCGCGCGTCGGCTTCGAGCCAGATAAGCGTGCCCTCGTCGTAGAAATCGACGCTGCGGCGCGCGTTGGCCCACGCGGCGGGGGCTTCGTAGAGCAGTTGCGCGGCGGTCGCCGTGTCGGCGAGCGGTCGCCAACTGCGCCCGCCGCGCTTGTCCAGATAGGCGGCGAGCCACGCCAGATTCTCGCGCGTGTCCTGCTCCGACCACAGCCCGCTGCGCGCCGTCAGCACGACGCCCAGATATTCGGTCAAGCCCTCGTAAACCCAGAGCAACTCGGTACGCATCGGTGATTGATAATCGGGATTGACGAGACCCGCCGGGCGGCGATACTTGCCGTTCCACGAATGGACGAACTCGTGCGGCAGCAACCCGGCCGCCAGTTTCCCGCTCGTCTCGTCGAGCATCGTGCGCTCGGCCACGCGGTCGTCGCTCGACTCGTGATGCTCAAGCCCGAAGCTGGCCACTTGATCGCTCAGGGTGAACAGAAAGTTGTAGTGGCGATAGTGGTGCGCGCCAAAGAGCGCTTGCGCTTCCGGCACAAGCTGTTTGAAGCCCTCGATGTAGCGCGGCATGATGTTGAGCGCGGCGGCGCTATCGGCCGCCATGTCTATCTCGTGCCGGACGGGCGTCGTCGCCAGCGGCACGACGCGGAAGTTCGCGCCGGCCAAGAGCGGCGCGTCAATCAACGTGATGAGCGAGACGGGTTGAAATTCGATCTCGCCGCGCGTCTCGCGCGCAACGTCCAACGCCGTCCCAAACTTCCAGCCGGCAGGCAAACGTATGCTCGGCGTGAACATGATCTCGGCGGCGGGCGCGCCCGCCGGGTAGAGCAGCACTTGATTCCAGTTGACGACGACAAGCTGCGCGCTCGCGGATGCGCCGGACGAGAAGCCCTCGGTCACGGTCGTCAGCAGATAATCGAGCGCGACCTCGATGCTGCGCACGCCGGCCGGCACGTTCAGGTGAAAAGCAAACACGTCTGACTGTTCGCGTTGCCATTCGAGCGTCTGCCGGCCGGCGGTGATCCGCAGGTTGACCAGATCGGTGATGGGGCCGGTCGGGCCATGCTCGCCGGGAATCCACTTCGGATAGACGAGCGTCAAGGGGCCCGGCTGCACGGGGAGCGTCATGTGTGCGTGCAGGATTTTGCGCGGCGCATCGGTCGCGTCGAGCGTCAACTCAATCGGCGCGGCCGGCGCTGCGCCGGCCAGATGCGCCGTGCGCGCGCTGCGCAGCGGCCGGGCCGGCGCGACAACGGCAAAGGCGAAACTCAAACAGATGGCGAGGCAGTTGGACGCGAGTCGCATAGATTCTCCTGCGCGTAGGTCGGGCCGAGATTGGAGCTTACCCCGACACTCTAAACCCCGAAAGGGCCATTTTCAACAGCGCCGCGCAGGGCCACTCGGGCGCGCGGCGCGGCTGGCAATTTTGCCGTCTGCATCGTTGTCGCATCGTTCATTCAATCGGTGCGACGCGGCACGTCAAGCGTCATGAAATCCTGCGCCATGATCGTCTGTGGGAAGACGGCGCGCGCCTCGCGCAGCAACTCACTGGCTTCGATGGCGTTGCCGTGCGCGTAGCGCGGGCTGATGTGCGTCAACACAAGCTGGCGCACATGGGCCGCGCGCGCGACCTCAGCCGCAGCCCGCGCGGTCGAGTGCATACTCTGCCGCGCGAGTTCTTCATCTGCGGCAATGAAGGTCGCTTCGTGAATCAGCAGGTCTGCGTCGCGGGCGAGCGCCACCGACTGCGCGCAGTAGGTCGTGTCCGTGCAGTAAGCGAGCACGCGCCCGCGCTCCGGCGGGGCGCATAGCTCAGCGCCGTTGATCGTGCGCCCGTCCGCCAGCGTGATCGTCTCGCCGCGCTTCAGCCGACCGTAGAGCGGGCCCGACGGAATGCCTAGTTCCGTCGCGCGCTCGACGTTGAAGCGGCCCGGTCTGTCCTGCTCCGTCACGCGATAGCCGAAGGCCGGCACGCGATGGCGTAGCGGCTGACAACTGACGGCGAACGCTTCATCCTCGCAGAGCACGCCCGGCCGCACGGTATGAACCTGCACCTGTTCGCCCAAGCGCAGGCGCGAAAGCTCGGCCGACATGCGGACGTACTCGTCGAGACCGGGCGGGCCGTAGATGTCTATGGCTTGCGCGTGCCCGGCCATGCCGCAGGTCGCCAGCAGACCGAGCAGCCCGTAGACGTGGTCGCCGTGCATGTGCGTGATGAAGATGCGGCGTAGCTGGCTGAGGCGCAGGTCGGTGTGCTGGATTTGGTGCTGGGTCGCCTCGCCGCAATCGAACAGCCAGACCTCCGCGCGTTGCGGCAGTTTGAGCGCCACCGCCGAGACGTTGCGCGCCTTGGTCGGCACGCCTGAACTTGTGCCTAAGAACGTGATCTGCAAAGTCGAAGCTTTTCCGGGCGCGAGCCTGTCAACTGAAAAGGAGTATAACCAGAGAAACGATGAATGGTGAACGCGGCGCGCGCCGAAGTAGCGACCTCTATATCGTGGCGGCGCTCCTCATCTAGCGTTCATTGTGCGCTACCGGCTTTCCGGCAAACTGTTCGCCCAACGTTTTCGCCTCTCTGTCGCCCCTTGCCTAAACTTGATTTTGCTGCTACATTCCGCAGCCACCAAAGCATCGTTTCCCCCAAAGGAAAGGA
>DASVQA010000057.1:0-12032 GCA_036389375.1 Pyrinomonadaceae bacterium
TAGACCCAGAGCAGCTCCGTGCGATGCGGCTGTTGAAAACTCGGCGTGACGAGACCGGCGGGGCGGCGAAACTTACCGTTCCACGAGTGGACGAATTCGTGCGGCAACAGACCCGCGGCCAGTTTCGCGCTCGCGTCGTCGAGCATCGTGCGTTCGGCGAGGCGGTCGTCGCTCGACTCGTGGTGTTCCAGACCGAAGCTTGCGACCTGATCGCTCAGGGTGAACAAAAAGTTGTAGTGCCGATAGTGATGCGCGCCGAAGAGCGCCTGCGCTTCGGGAACGAGTTGTTTGAAGCCGGCAATGTCGCGCGGCTTAAAATTGAGCGCAGCCTCGCTGTCGGCGGCCACGTCTATCTCGTGGCGCACCGGCGCAGTGGCAAGCGGCAGCACGCGAAAGTTCGCGCCGGCCAACAGCGGCGAATCAATCAACGTGATAAGCGAGACGGGTTGAAACTCTACTTCGCCACGCGCCTCGCGCGCTACATCGAGCGCCGTGCCGAACTTCCAACCGGCGGGCAGGCGTATCGTCGGCGTGAAACTTAGCTCCGTTGCCGGCCGCCCTTCCGGGTAGAGCAGCACTTGATTCCAGTTGATCACGACAAGCTGCGCGCTCGCCGACGCGCCCGAAGAGAACCCTTCCGTCACGGCGGTGAGCAGATAGTCGAGCGCGACTTCGATGCTGCGCGCGCCGGCCGGGACGGTCAGATGGAAGGCGAACATATCGGCCTGATCGCGCTGCCATTCGAGCGTCTGCCGGCCGGCGGTGATCTTCAGGTTGACCAACTCGGTGACGGGGCCCGTCGGCCCGTGCTCGCCGGGAATCCACTTCGGGTAGAGCAGCGTCAACGCCCCCGGCTGCACGGGGATCGTCATGCGTGCGTGCAGGACTTTGCGCGGCGCTTCGGTCGCGTCCAGCGTCAACTCAATGGGCGCGGCGGGCGGGGCGCTGTGCAGACGAGTTGTGCGCGCCGATGCTGCGGCGGCGGTGAATGCCAAACTCAAACACACGGCGAGGAAGGTTTTCACAGGTCTCATAAGACTCTCCTGCGCGCGCTCGTCACGGGCGCTGAAATGGTAGCTTACGCTTTCACTCTAAACCTCAACAGGGCCATTTTCAACGTGCGGCTAAAGGGCCACTTACGCGGCAAACTTTGCGGCCCTTAGAACGCGAAGTATTCAGGCCGCGCGCCGTGGGATTTCTAACGTCATAAAGTCCTGCGCCATGATCGTCTGTGGGAAGACGGCGCGGGCCTGGCGCAAAAGCTCGCCGGCTTCGATGGGGTTGCCGGGCGCGTAGCGCGGGCTGATGTGCGTGAGCACGAGTTGCCGCACGCGCGCCTGGCGGGCGACCTCCGCCGCGTCAGGCGCGGTTGAGTGCATACTCTGATGCGCCAGCTCTTCATCTTCCGCTACGAAGGTTGCTTCGTGGATCAGCACGTCGGCGTCGCGCGCCAACGCGACGGAGTTTGCGCAGAAGGTTGTGTCCGTGCAGTACGCGAGCGCGCGCCCACGCTCCGGCGGCGCGCAAAGCTCCGCACCGTTGATCGTGCGCCCGTCCGCGAGCGTGATCGTCTCGCCGCGCTTGAGTCGCCCGTAGAGTGGCCCCGCCGGGATGCCAAGCTCGGCGGCGCGCTCAGCGTTGAAACGACCCGCTCTGTCCTTCTCCGTCACGCGATAGCCGAACGCGGTCACACGATGACGCAGGGGCTGACAACTGACCGCGAACTCCGCATCCTCGCAGAGCAGGCCCGGCTGCACCGTGCGTACCTGCACCTGCTCGCCGAGTCGCAGACGCGAGAGCTGCGCAGACATGCGGACATACTCGTCGAGGCCGGGGGGGCCGTAGATGTCTATCGGCTGTGCATTGCCGGCCATGCCGCAGGTCGCTAAGAGACCGAGCAGGCCGTAGAGGTGGTCGCCGTGCAGATGCGTGATGAAGATGCGCCGCAGTTGGCTGATGCGCAGGTCGGTGTGTTGCAGTTGATGTTGCGTTGCCTCGCCGCAGTCGAACAGCCAGACCTCCGCGCGCTGCGGCAGTTTGAGCGCCACCGCCGAGACGTTCCGCGCCTTGGTGGGCACGCCGGAGCTTGTGCCTAAGAAAGTGATTTGCAAGACCGAGCTGTTTCCGCGTGAAATGATGCGAGCAGAAAGAGTATAACCAAAGAAACGATGAACGATGAATTAGGAATGATGAATGATGAGTTAAAGGCTTTTACTTCTTCATTCCTAATTCATCATTCCTAATTCATCATTTCCTGCAAACTGTTCGCCCAACGTTTTCAACCGCCGGCCGCGCCTTGCCATATCAGGTCATTGCTGGTAATTTCGCAGCCACCAAAGCATCGTTTCCCCCTAAGGAAAAGATGTATATGGCGAAGCCGGCTGCGTAGCGAGGGCGCAGCCGGCTTGTCACTTTCTACGCAAAGGCTCTTTTAGCGCCCACGCGTCAGGCCTGCCCTGCTTCTTCAGCCTTAGCCTGCACCTTTTCACCCGTCTGCGTCGTGACCGGCTCGGCCGCCATTTTCGCGTCCTCATGGCTCTCGCGGAGTTTGCGCCAGTGATGACCGGCGCGCGCGAGCAGTTCATCGGCGGCGGCGGGGCCGTCGCTGCCGGCGGCGTAGCTGGGAAACTGCGGCGGCGACTGCTGCGCCCAGGCATCTTCAATCGGCGTGATCAGTCGCCACTCGGCTTCGGTTTCGTCGCGGCGCGTAAAGAGCGTGGCGTCGCCCTGCAAGGCGTCGAGCAGCAGCGTCTCGTAGGCGGCGGCGGTGTGTACGCCGAAACCCGATTCGTAGTTGAAGACCATATGCACCGTGCCCGTCTGCATCTCCATGCCGGGCAGTTTGGCGGCGAGCGTAACGGTCATGCCCTCGTCCGGTTGGATGCGCAGCACGATACAGTTCGGCTCGATCTCCTCTTCCGCCGCGCGCGCAAAGAGCGTCTGCGGCGTGCGCTTCAGATGCACCGCGACCTCAGACAGACGACGCGAGAGCCGTTTGCCCGTGCGCACGTAGAAGGGCACGCCCGCCCAGCGCCAGTTCTCGATGCAGAACTCGACCGCCACATATGTCTCTGTGTTCGAGTCCGGTTTCACGCCCGGCTCGGCGCGATAGCCCGGCACGGCCTGACCTTCAATCTTGCCTGCGTCGTACTGCCCGCGCACTGTGCGCCGCGCCACGTCCTCCGGCTTCATTGGCCGGATCGAGCGAAAGAGTTGCACCTTCTCCTCGCGCACGGAGTCGGCATCGAAGGCGACGGGTGGCTCCATCGCCGTGAGCGCGAGCAGTTGCAGCAGATGATTAGCGACCATGTCGCGCAGCGCGCCCGCTTCTTCGTAGTAGCCCGCGCGCCCGCCGACGCCGAGCGTCTCGGCCGCCGTGATCTCGACGTAGTCAATGTAGTTGCGATTCCAGACCGGCTCGAACAGCGAGTTGCCGAAGCGGAAGACGAGTATGTTCTGGACGGTCTCTTTACCGAGATAATGATCGATACGAAAGACCTGATGTTCGGCAAAGACGGCGGCGATCTCGGCATTAAGCGCCTGCGCGGATTTAAGATCGCGCCCGAACGGCTTTTCGATGATGATGCGCGACCAGCCGTGCGTCTCGTCGTGCAGGCCTGCCGCGCCCAGATGTTTGACGATGACGGGCGCAAGCGAGGGCGGCGTTGAGAAATAGAAGAGACGATTGCGCGTGCCATCCGGCGCAACCTGCGCGTGCAGTTGATCGAGCCGCGCCGACACTTCCGCATAAGTCGCGTCCGCCTGCAAATCGCCGGTCATGTAGCTGAGGTGCGGCGCAAACTCCTGCCACCCGGCGTCGGTGAAATCATCAACGTCCTCGGACGCCGCCGTGCCCTCGCGCATCGTCGTGCGAAACTCTTCATCCGACCAGCCGGCTTGGCCGACGCCGAGCACGGCGAAGTTACGCTTGAGGCAACCGGCGTGAAAGAGATCGTAGAGCGCGGGGATCAGTTTGCGTTTACTGAGATCGCCGGACGCGCCGAAGATGACGATCACGCTCGGCTCAACCTGCGGCAACGATGCGCGCTCGCACGGCGCGACAACACCTTCAACTCTAGCTGACATGATTTGAACCTAACCGAAACTTGTTGCGATTCTTTGCGTCTCCCGCACCGTTCGCAAAAAAACTCACGCGAACGGTGCGGGAGACGCAAAGAGTGTGCGGACAGGTCTATTTATTGTCCGCGCCTGCTGCGCCGTCGCTGCCGACAAGGTGCGCCCAATCGCTGTGGACGAAACCGGCGTCGGGTTTGTCCACGCGTTCGTAGGTGTGCGCGCCGAAAAAGTCGCGCTGCGCCTGCGTGAGATTTTGCGGCAGATCGGCCGTGCGGTAGCTGTCGAAATAGTTGAGCGCCGCCGCCATCGCGGGCACAGGGATGCCGAGGTGCTGCGCGGTCATCACGGCGCGTCGCCAAGCGTTCTGCGCGCGCCTGAGTGCTGCGCCAAACTCTTTGTCGAGCAGCAGGTTCGGCAGGTCGCGCTTGCGTTCGTAAGCCTGCATGATGGTGTCGAGGAAGCGCGCGCGGATGATGCAGCCGCCCTTCCAGATGCGCGCCATCTCCTTCAAGTTGATGTTCCAGTTGAACTCGCGCGAGCCGACCGCGATCAGGTGCATGCCCTGTGCATAAGAGCAGATCTTTGACGCATAGAGCGCATCATGCACGGCGCTGACCAGTTTTTTGCGGTCGCCGCGAAAACGGCGTGCGCGCGGCCCCTTGATCTTCTTGCTCGCCTTCATGCGCTCGTCCTTCATCGAAGAGAGCACGCGCGCATCAATCGCCGCCGCGATGGTCGGGATGGCAACGCCGAGGTCGAGCGCGATCTGCGCCGTCCACTTGCCCGTGCCCTTCTGGCCAGCTTTGTCGAGCACCAGATCGACGAGCGGCTTATCTGTCTCAGGGTCTTTGGCCGTAAAGATTTTGGCCGTGATCTCGATGAGGAAGGATTCGAGCGGCCCGCGATTCCACTCGGCAAAGGTATCGGCCAATTCGGCCGCGTCCATCTCCAACGCGCGCCGCAGCACGTCGTAGGCTTCGGCAATGAGTTGCATGTCGCCGTACTCGATGCCGTTATGCACCATCTTGACGTAGTGCCCTGCGCCGTCCGGCCCGACGTGCGTGACGCACGCGCCGGAATCGGTTTTGGCCGCGATGGCTTCGAGGATCGGTTGCAGCGCCGTCCACGCGTCCGTCGAGCCGCCGGGCATGAGGCTGGGGCCGTGGCGTGCGCCCTCTTCGCCGCCGGAGACGCCCATGCCGACGAAGTTCAGATTCTCGGCCCGCAGCGCCGCCTCTCTGCGCTGCGTGTCTTTGAACCATGAGTTGCCGCCGTCGATCAGGATGTCGCCCGGTTCAAGCAGCGGCTTGATCTTTTCGATGGTCATATCGACGGGCGCGCCCGCTTTGATCATCATCATGATGCGGCGCGGGCGTTGGAGCGCGCGGACGAAATCCTCGAAGGTCTTTGTGCCGGTAAACTGATGCCCCGCGCCGTACTTGTTGATAAAACGATCCACCCAGTCGCCCTCTAAATTCCAGACGGCGACGGGAAAGCCATGCTCCTCGACGTTGAGCGCAAGATTCTCGCCCATGACGCCGAGGCCGATCATGCCGAATTGGGCCGGTGCTGCGCCTGTCTCTGTCGCTGACATAATTTATTTGCTCAACTTTCTTCGTCGGATGTGCAAACGGATAGCAGAACCCGCGTAGGCCGATAATAGAGATTCGCCCTTGGTTGGTTTGACTGCGGTTGCTGATTATTCTCATAATGAGACACTTAAGCAACTATTTTCCGAAGAGAGTTGGGTGCGATGAGAGAATTTGCGAAGCCAGTGCTCCTCCTGTTAGCCCTGTTCATTGGCCAGACTGGCTGCCGGAAATCGCCAACGTCGCAGCAGGCCAATGCAAATCAGCCCCCGCCGCCCGCCGCAGCCGTCGCGCCCGCGCCCCCGCGCATGTCCGAAGCGCAGCTTCAGGAAGCCATCTCGATGGAGAAAAAGTTGGAGGCGGACAAGCAGCAGCCGCCCGAGTACACACACTATAATCTGGGCAACTACTACGCGGCGGCAGGCAAATATCAGGAAGCGGCAAACGAGTTCAAACAGGTCATCAGCCTCAGCCCGCAGGATGCGGAAGCCTACCTGCATCTGGGCGATGCTTACGGCGCACTCAATCAACCGCAGGACGCCTTGCAGGCTTACAAACAGGCGCTTCAGATCAACCCCAAACTGTCCGAAGCTTACGTCCGGCTCGGCAATTTTTACCGCTCGGCTAATCAACCGGATGAAGCCCTGAAGATGTTCCAACAGGCCATCGGCGTGAACCCGAAAGACGCGGTCGCCTATTTCCAGCTTGGCGACCTGCGCATGCAGCGCGGCGAGACGGATGAGGCGGTCAAGGCCTACCAGCAGGCGACGCGGCTGCAACCTAGTCTGGCGGACGCGCAGTTCTCTTTGGGTAACGCTTACGACAAGCAGAACCAGCCGAAACTCGCGCTTGAGGCTTACAAACAGGCCGCGCGGTATGCGCCGCAGAACGAGGATGCGTGGTTCAATCTCGGCAACACCTACAGCCGTCTGAATCAGCCCGACGAGGCGATCAAAGCCTTCCGCAAGGCCATCGAGTTAAAGCCCGACGACGCCGAAGCGCGCCGCCTGCTCGGTCTGATCTACGTGCAAAAAGGCGATAAGAAGGGGGCCGGCGAGCAGTATGAAGCGCTCAAGCAACTGAATCCGCAGTTCGCCGCCATGCTCGGTCAGGCGATCAATAATCCGGCGCAACAACCTGCGAGCAAGTAATTTTTCGCGGCGCATTTAACTTTTCGCATTTATCTTGCTTTCGTAATCCGACCGCAACGGCTTTGCAACCATCACGGGGCGCTCTGCCTGTATCTTCTCATCATCCTTTTACGGCAACTGGACGGACACGCGGGGTGGCAGGCTTGGGGGAGTCAGCCACCCCAACTTCCTTTTCTCACCAGATTCACCTGTGATTGACTCGCCGCCTCGTTTGGCATAGAACAGGTCGGCCCGGTTGCATCAAAACCCCGTACACCGTCGCTAATTCTTATGAGAATCGTCTGCACCTTCGCCGCGCTCGCGTGTCTACTCGCGGGCTGCACCGGCTGTTCGTCGCGCGCCACAAGCCCCGCGCCAGGCGCGCCCACACCCGCCGCAGGTCAAGCGCCGGCCGCGCCTGAGAATGCCGCTCAGCCGCAACCGCAGGATGCTGCGGGCTACATGGCGCTCGGCAACCAACTCTATCGCCAAGACCGCGACGAGGAAGCCCTGGCCGCCTATCAACAGGCGCTCAAACTCGACCCCGACCACGCGGCCGCCTATCTCAAGCTCGGTCTGACTTATCGCGTGCTGGGGCAGAAGAAAGAATCTGAAGAGGCCTACGAAAAAGCGATCAAGGCTTTCGAACGGGCGGTGAAGGCGAATGCGAAGGATGCGGCCGCGCAATTCAATCTGGCCGAAGCCTACAATGAGACGGGCGAATACCAGAAAGCGGTTGATGCCTACAAGCGCGGCCTGAAGCTGGAAGACGCCGACAGCGAAACCTACTACGCGCTCGGCAACGCCTACACACATCTCGCGCGCTACAAAGAAGCGATGGCCGCCTATCAGAGCGCGCTCGATCTTGACCCGGATTTCTTCCGCGCCATCGAGGCACTCGAACGAGCTAAGGCGGGCTACGACCGCGTCGAATCAGGGCGCAAAGAGTACGAAAAGCAGCTACAGAAAAAGCGCCCGCAGAACAGCAATCAGAACAGCAACCAGAACGCCAATCAGAACGCGAAACAGACGAACACAAACAGCAGGCCCGGTAATGCCAACCACTGAATCAGGCTGAACACTGTTCAACCCTTCAGCGCCCGCACAATCTCAACGAGCGCACGTCTGCGCGCGGCCACCGTCAATCGAATAGGTTGCGCCTGTGATCCAGCCGCCGCGCGGCGAGGCGAGAAAGAGGATCAGATCGGCCACCTCTGCGGGCGTGCCGACGCGCCCGATGGGATGCGTTGTGCGCGAGCGTTCGAGAAAAGCCGCGTAAGCTTCCGCCTGCATGCCGCCGCGCCGGTGAATCTCTGTGCGGACGACGCCGGGGTTGACGGCGTTGACGCGTATGCCGTCGGCGGCCAGTTCCAGCGCGGCGCAACGCGTCAGTTGGTCTACGCCCGCCTTCGACACGCAGTAAGCCAGCACGCCGGGAAAGGCGCGCAGACCCGTCACGCTCGATACGTTGACGATGTTGCCCGGCCTGCGCTTCAGATGCGGCACAGCCAACTGCATCAGGTGAAAGACGGCGCGTAGGTTCACGTTCATCATCTCGTCCCACGCCGCAAGCTGTGTCGTCTCAATCGTCCCATTGCTCAGGATGCCCGCCGCGTTGACCAGCACATCCAATCCGCCAAAATGCTCGACCGCCGTCGTCACGGCGCGCTCGGCGTCCGCCTCTTGCATCACGTCGGCGGCGATGCTCAACGCTGCTCCACCCTGCGCCGTGATCTCGCGCTCCACCGCCTGCAAAGCCTCGCGCGCGCGCCCGACCAACGCCACCCGCGCACCCGCCGCCGCGAACGCTAACGCCGTCGCCCGTCCGATGCCCGAACTCGCCCCCGTCACGAGCGCAACATGACCTTGCAACTCTTCGCCCATCAACTCACCTCGTATCAAAAGGGTAAATAACGGATGACATTCAACCACTCGTTATTTTCACTACAAGTTATCAGCAACTCTAAATCTGCCAGCACCTGCTGAAGCGGCAGATTACGTGGCACAACAAACAAGCCGGCCATATCTTGCCCTTCGCTCATCAGGTGCGCCGCGTGCCTTGGCATGGTTTGGCGGTCGTGTGTGACGATGATGCGCCCTGCCTGCGCCGCCCAGGTTAATAATTGCGGATCGGCCGCCGCACTCATGCCGATCTCCAAAGCCGTGACGGCATCAAGTCGGGGCAAGCGCCGGAGCAAACCGCGCAGGATGTCGTGATCAAGGTCTTGGTCTATCAACAGCCTGAGCATCGGTGCGGGCAGACCTGAAAATGCAGGCTAAGGAGTGGATAGGTATGGCCGTTATATCTTGCGTGCCAGCAGGCGCGCACGGAGTTCAGCAGATTGTTTTTGATATTCCGGGGCAGATTCAATCGTCTGTTGCACAGCATCGCCTTTTGCCTCTTGTTGGCGCAGGTACTCTTCGATCAATGCCTCGTGCTTAAGATAGTAAGTAATTGCCGCATACACGTCGGCCAGATCGAGCGCGGGAAATTTTTGCACGATCTGTTCGGCCGACGCTCCAAGCTTGTAATGCTGCACAACCGAGTCGAGACTGACGCGTGACTCCGCAATGCGAATCGTCCCATCCTCCGTCAAACGCAAAGGTAATGTTTGAGTGTTTTCCAGCGTCGTCATATTTCATTGGCCTGCGAAAGGCAGTTTAATACTTTAGCCTGTGCCTTACCAGTGCGTGCTATGACTGAACAGACACATGTTGCCTTACGACTTAACCATCTTCAGTCTCTGGTTAATTGCCGGTACTTGATGCGGTGTGGCTGATCGGCCGCTGTGCCGAGGCGGGCGCGGCGGTCGGCTTCGTACTCGCTATAGTTGCCCTCGAACCAGACGACGCGGCTGTCGCCCTCGAAGGCGAGAATGTGCGTGGCGATACGGTCGAGAAACCAGCGGTCGTGGCTGATGACGACGGCGCAGCCGGCAAAGTTTTCAAGCGCTGCTTCGAGCGCACGCATCGTGTTGATGTCGAGATCGTTGGTCGGCTCGTCCAACAGCAGGACGTTTGCGCCCTCTTTCAGCATCTTGGCAAGGTGGACGCGGTTGCGCTCGCCGCCGGAGAGCGCGCCGACCTTCTTCTGCTGGTCAGTGCCCGCGAAGTTGAAGCGCGCCACGTAGGCGCGCGAGTTCACCTGTCGGCTGCCGAGCATGACCACGTCCTGCCCGCCGGAGACTTCTTCCCAGATCGTCCTATCGGGATCGAGCGTGCGACTCTGATCCACGTAGCCGAGTTTGACGGTTTCGCCGATGCGGATTGTGCCCGCGTCGGGTTGCTCCTGCGCGGTGATGAGGCGAAAGAGCGTCGTCTTGCCTGCGCCGTTCGGGCCGATGATGCCGACGATGCCGCCGGGCGGGAGTTTGAAGGTCATGTCTTCGACCAGCAGCCGCTCGTCGTAAGCCTTACGCACGCCCTCTGCTTCGACGACGACGTTGCCGAGGCGCGGCCCCGGTGGAATGTAAATCTCAAGCTCGCCCGCGTGGCGTTCGCTCTCTTGCGAGACGAGCGCCTCGTAGGCGTTGATGCGCGCCTTCGATTTGGCGTGGCGCGCTTTGGGCGTCATCCTGATCCACTCAAGTTCGCGCTGCAAAGTCTTGCGCCGCTCGTTCTCCGCCTTCTCTTCGCGCGCGAGCCGTTTCTCTTTCTGTTCCAACCATGAAGAGTAGTTGCCCTGCCAAGGGATGCCCTGCCCGCGATCCAGTTCAAGAATCCAGCCCGCGACGTTGTCGAGAAAATAACGGTCATGCGTGACGGCGATGACCGTGCCCGGATATTTTTGCAGGTGCTGTTCGAGCCACGCGACCGATTCGGCGTCCAGATGGTTCGTCGGCTCGTCGAGCAACAAGATGTCGGGCTGTTGCAGCAGCAGGCGGCAGAGCGCGACCCTGCGCCGCTCGCCGCCCGATAGAACTTTGATCGGCGTCTGGCCCGGCGGACAACGCAGCGCGTCCATTGCCAACTCAAGCCGGCTGTCTAAATCCCACGCGTCCGCCGCGTCGAGTTGCTCCTGCACCGCGCCCTGTCGTTCCAAGAGCGCCGCCATCTCGTCGTCCGACATCGGCTGTGCGAACTGTTCGTTGATCTGCTCGAACTCCTTTAAGAGATCGACCGTCGCCTGCGCGCCCTCTTCGACCACTTCGCGCACGGTCTTCGTCTCGTCGAGGCGCGGCTCCTGTTCGAGATAGCCGACGGTGTAGCCGGGCGAGAGCATCGTTTCGCCGACAAACTCTTTGTCCACGCCCGCGATGATGCGCAAAAGCGACGACTTGCCTGAGCCGTTTAAGCCGATGACGCCGATCTTCGCGCCGTAGAAATATGAGAGGTAGATGTCTTTGAGGACGGGCTTTTTGTCGTAGTACTTGCCGACGCCGACCATCGAGTAGATAACTTTATTCGGGGCTGTGCTGCTCATCTGTGTGGCTGCTCTCCTACGCGCGCGCTCTCTGCTTGCCGGCGCTTATTCTTCGGGCGGCACGGGCGCGGACTTTTCCGGCTCAGGCTTTGTGCAGGTGATGATGCTCGCGCGCGTCAGGCGCACGGGCTTGACGGGTTTATCGCCTTCGACTTCGCCGTGATTAATTGTGTCCACTACGTCCATACCCTTCGTCACGCGCGCGAAGGCGGAGAACGTGCCGTTTAAGTGCGCGGCCTCGCTGACGAGGATGAAGAAGTGCGTAGTCGCGGCGTTCGGCTCGTCGGGCCGGGCCATCGAGACGATGCCGCGTATGTGCAGGACTAGGTTCGGCTCGTCCAGAATGGTCTGGTGCGCGCGGGCGGCGATCTCAGGCGTCGTCGTCAAACGCGTGGCAAGGTTGCCGCCCTGTACGACGAAGCCGGGCACGACGCGGCTGAACGTAGTCGTGTCGAGCGCGCCAGAGGCGACGAGATTCAGAAAATGGCGCACCGTCTCTGGCGCGGACTCCGGCAGCATCTCCATTTCAATCGCGCCCGCCTCGGTCTCAAGCCGGACGCACTTCGCCGCCATCTCGGTGATGGTCGCACGGTCAAACGGCTCGACGGGGCCGCTCGTCTTCGCGGGCGGACGCTCGTTCGCCTTGCGCGGTGTGGGCGTGGGCGTCGGCTCAGGCGTCGGCGTGGGCGTGGGCGTCGCGGGGATGATGGGCTGCGGGATCGGTTGCGGCGGCACAGGCTTTTCCTCCTGCGCGTTGACCGCCAGCGCCGCCAGCAACAGGAACAAGGCGAGCAGGCATATCTGTTTTACTCT
>DASVQA010000058.1:0-2082 GCA_036389375.1 Pyrinomonadaceae bacterium
TCCGATGCCCGTTCCGTTTTAACAACCCCGGCCCGCTGGCACTGGATGAGGGAGGATGAGAGATGTTCGATAGCTTAGTTGAGTCCGGCTCGCACAAGGACGACCTTGCGCGCAAAGGCTCATTCTTCTTGGGCACGTTGGCCATCTATGCGGTCGTGATCATCGGCCTCGCCATACTCAGCATCGTGGCCTACAACAACAGTCTGCCCGAAGATAATCTTGAGCTGATGACGATGGTTGCGCCCGTGCCTGTGCAGCAGCAGGAAGAAGCGCCAAAGCAACAGGAGCAGCCGAAGGCGGCGCAGCAGACGCAGCAGCAGGTGGCGACGCGCACCGAGTTGGTCGCCTCGTCGCTCGACCCGACGAAAGTGCCGGAGAAGGTCTCGGCGGTGGCGAGCAAAGTGCCGCCGGTGCCGCCGGGCGGCGCAGTGATCGGGCGGTCGAACACCGACGTGGCAGCTTCGGCCGGCCCCATCGGCCCGCCGGGGCCGGGCGCGGGCGGAGTCGGCACGGGCGCGGGTACGGGCCCGGTCGTGAAGGTGGAGGATGACGAGCCGCCGCCGCCGAAGGCGACGCCGACGCCTGTGCCCAAACCGAAAGCGCCGATCTCGCAGGGCGTCTTGAACGGCAAGGCCATCAGCAAGCCGCAGCCGCCCTATCCGCCGATTGCGAAAGCGGCCCGCGCTTCGGGCACGGTCGTCGTCGCGATCATCGTGGACGAGTCGGGCAAGGTGACTTCGGCGAAGGCCACTTCGGGCCACCCGCTGTTGCAGCAAGCGGCGGTGCAGGCGGCCTATCAGGCGCGCTTCTCGCCCACGCTCCTGTCGGGGCAGCCCGTAAAGGTTTCAGGCTTTATCACGTATAACTTCGTGCTCCAATAACCGAGCGCGGCGCGACGTGCGCGCCGGTCGAGCCTTACGCGGACTCTCCTATTGGAGACCCGCGTCTTGCTCGCCGGAGGGCATGCCCCTTCGTTGTTCGTGCTCCCGCTCTAGTGCAGCCAAATTTTTGTGGAGGGTTCTACCGTGACAATTCCAACGATGAGCTTAGTCGGAGCCAAGACGCTTGGTCTCCTTCTCTTCTTACAGGATCAGGGCGCGGCTCCGGCCGAGAACGCGACCGCCAACGCGTTCACGATGAGCGAGATGATCAAGAATCTGGGGCCGGTCGCCATCGGCGTCATCGCCATCCTCTTGATCATGTCCATGTACTCGATTGCGGTCATGGTCGAGCGCTTCCTGACCTATCGTGCTGCCAAGACGCAGTCGCGCGAGTTTGCGCCGCGCGTCGCGCAGGCCCTGAAGAACGACCGCATTGAGGAAGCCATCAACATCAGCGACAAGCACAAGAAGTCGCATCTGGCGATGGTGGTCAATGCGGGCTTGCAGGAGTTTCGCGCGCACGAGGCGGGCAACGACATCTCCGGCGACGAGATCGAGGCGTCGAAGCGCGCCTTGCAGCGCGCCATCGCGATCAAGAGCGCGGAGTTCCGCCGGGGCTTGTCGGGGTTGGCGACCATCGGTTCGACCGCGCCGTTCGTCGGTCTGTTCGGCACGGTGTTCGGCATCATCTCGGCGTTCACCGGCATGAAGAACGCGGAGAGCGCGGGCATCGGCGCGGTCGCGGGCGGTATCGCCGAGGCGTTGCTGACGACGGCGCTCGGTCTCGCCGTGGCTGTGCCGGCCGTGTGGGTGTTCAACTACTTCACGGGCAAGGTGGACGGCTTCATCGTCGAGATGGACAACTCGGCTTCGGAACTGATCGACTACTTCCTGAAGAACCGGACGCGGCAACTCAAGGCTTAACCGGCCAGCAGCGCGCCAGCAATGTCCGGCATGCGCCCGCGCATCGTTAGTTGCGCGGGGGGCGCTACGGACACCGCGATGCGCGGGCGTAAGGAGAGTGACTTATGGGCATGTCAGCAGGCGGGGGCGGACTCCAATCCGAGATTAACGTCACGCCGATGGTCGACATCATGCTGGTGCTGCTGATCATCTTCATGGTGATCACGCCGATGCTCCAGTCCGGCGTCTCGGTCTCGCTGCCGCGCGACCTCCGCAACCCGGAGGAGGACCCGGCCAT
>DASVQA010000059.1:0-7697 GCA_036389375.1 Pyrinomonadaceae bacterium
ACAACACGGACAAGAACAACTTCCTGCCGTCGGTCGGTTTCGCCTGGCAGCCGGACTTCAAGAATGGGTTCCTGCGGCGGCTGCAAGGGAGCGCGGGGCAGACTGTTATTCGCGGCGGCTATTCCATTGCCACCCTGCGTAGCGGCTTGAACGTGACTTCCAGCATCGTCGGCGCGAACTTCGGCGGTACGATCGACGTTAGCCGCTTCACGGCGGACGATTGCACCGGCATCCCGAATTGCATCACGCCGGGCACGCTCCTGCGTAACCGGGCCAGCATCCCTGCGCCGACCTTTACGGCCAGCCCGACCTTCCCGTTGACGCCCGGCGTGTTCGACGCCGCCGCCGCCAACGCCTTCCTGCCGAACCTGAAGACGCCGTATGTCATCTCGTTCACGGGAGGGTTGCAGCGCGAGTTGACGAAGGACACGGTCTTCGAGATTCGCTACGTCGGCAATCGCGGACATCAGTTGTTCCAGCAGGTGAACTTGAACGAGACCAACACGGTCGAGAACGGGTTCTTCCGCGAGTTCCTGCAAGCGCAGCGCAACTTGGCGGCCAACATCGCCGCCGGTCGCGGCAACACGTTCGCGTTCACGGGTGTGGCGGGCACGGCTCCGCTGCCGATCTCGCTGGCGTTCTTCTCCGGTATTCCGTTGAACGACCCGCGCAATCAAGACCCGGCGCGCTACACCTCGTCGTTGTTCCGCAACAACACGTTCCTGACCCGTTTGTCGCTGACTGCGCCGGCTCCGCAGAGCTTTGCCGGCGTCCTGCTCAATCCGCTTAACGGGCTGACGGATATCGCGGCGGCAGCAGGCGTGCCGGCGAACTTCTTCGTCGTCAACCCGCAGATCGTGCTGGGCGGTTCATTCCTCGTCAACAACGAGGGCAAAACGTGGTACGACGGCATGACGGTGGAAGTGCGGCGGCGTCTCTCGCAGGGGCTGTTGTTGCAGGGCAACTACACCTTCTCGAAGGCGCAGTCAAACTTCTACGCCAGCAGCTCGGTCGCTTTCTATCAACCGGGCACGCTGCGCAACACGTGGTTGGACAAGACGCTCGCACCCTTTGACATCACCCACGCGCTCAAGCTCAACTACATCTACGAGCTCCCGTTCGGCAACGGTCGGAAGTTCTGGACGGGCGCAAGCGGCATTGTCAACGGACTGGTCGGCGGCTGGTCTGTGCATGGCACGACGCGGTTGCAGAGCGGCGCAGCGATTCGCTTTGGCAACGTCCAACTCGTCGGCATGACGCCGAAGGAGTTGCAGGAAGCCATCGAGATTCGCAAGCTGCCGAACCGTCAGGTCTTCTGGCTGCCGGACGACATCGCGCTGAACACGCGCCGCGCGTTCAACGTCACCGCGACCGGCTTCTCGTCGCTCGGTGCGCCGACGGGCCGCTACATCGCCCCGGCTAGCTCCGGCAGTTGTGTGCAGGCTTACCTCGGTCAGTGCGGCTTTGCCAATCTGGTCGTCCACGGCCCGCGCTTCCTGCGTCAGGACATGAGCCTGGTCAAGAAGATCGGGATCACGGAGAAGACCAATCTCGAACTTCGTGCCGAGGCTCTGAACTTCATCAACAACATCAACTTCAGAGTGGGCACGTATGCGACGGATGCGGTCAGCGTCGGCAGCGCCGGCGTCCCGACGTACAGCAACGCTCTGTTCGGGCAGTTGAACAGTCCTGACACCGCCTACCGCGATGTCTCGACGACCAACGATCCGGGCGGTCGTATCGTCCAGCTCGTCGTCCGCTTCAACTTCTAAACCAGACGACGGGCGCGCTTTACGCACCCTTAACCGCGCAGGGGAGAAAGGTTTGAGACCTTTCTCCCCTGCGCGCTTTTCGACCCGCGCTGGCGGGGCGGGCTTGTAAACCACTCTATCCGGCCCGGAATTTTCCCGCCCGCGCAGACGACTGCGCCGCCCGGCCCTGCATCTAAGACTTCTGAACAAGGGGGGGCAGCGCGCCCGCCGCGCCGAATCTTTTGCCCGCGCAGGCGCGTAATAACATCTGCTGAACCCGGCTCGCCCGTGCGCCCGGTCTGACCGAAATACTCAACATTTTGGAGGAGTTAATGTTTAAGAAAGTAACTGTGGCGCTGTTGCTGGTCTGCGCGCTCGTCGGTGTAGGCGCGGCGCAGAAGAAGGATAAGTCGTGGACGGAGTGGTCTAAAAAGGACGCCGAGAAGATGCTGAAGGACTCCCCTTGGGCGCAGACGCAGATTGAGACGGACACTTCCGAGATGTTCTTTACCCCGACGGCGCGGGGCGGTTTTAACGACCCGACGCGCAAGGACGAAGGCGCAACCAATCAGGAGGTGCATCTCAACTACTACGTGCGCTTCTTCAGCGCCCGCCCGATCCGCATGGCGCTCGCCCGCCTCGCCGTACTCAACAACGTCGGCAACGCGCAGGCCGCCGAAGGGCTGAAGCGGTTCGCCGAGTATCAGCCGACCGACATCACCATCGTCACCGTCTGGTTCGACTCCACCGACCAGCGCACGGGCGGCAAAGTCTTGCAGGCGCTCTCTAGCGCCGAGACGAGCACGCTCAAGAACGACGCCTATCTCGAACGCAAAGACGGCAAGCGCATCTTCCTGCAAGAGTACGTCAAACCGGGCAAAGACGGCTTTGGCGGGCGCTTCATCTTCCCGCGCAACGTGGACGGCAAGCCTTTCCTGCTGCCCGACAGCGGCGAAGTCCGCTTCCACGCCGAACTGGGCACGAACAAAGAGTTCAAGGTGGACCGGCGCTTCAAGGTCGCCGACATGATGTACGCAGGCACGTTGGAATACTAAAGGACGCGGGCCGCGCTTTCGCGTCCGACCAAAACCGCACGACCGACGTTTGAGGGCAGCACCGCTAGGTAGCGGTGCTGCCCTTCATCTGTTTATAGCCGGAGGCGCGGCAGTCTCGCCACGCGCGCTCTGTGTTAGAATCCGCTCGCGCGCTAGTTATGCCCCTTGCGTTGCACCGCCGCGCCGTCGTCTTATGCCGACCAGCACAAGCCTCGCCGCCGACCGACTGGCGCTCGCCCCGATGGGCGCGGGCGATCTGATCGACCGCACCATCCGGCTCTATCGTCGCCACTTCCTGACGCTCATCCGCACGGCCGCACCGCCCGTCGTCATCGCCGCCATCGGCTCAGTGCTGTGGGTCGTCTGCTTCCGGGCGATCCCTTTGACGGAAAGCGGCGTGCGGCTTGTGCTCTACGTCGTCGGCGCATGCGTCGGCGTCGTGCTCTGGGCTTCGGGGCCCTTCTTTCTGCTCATCATTCTCGGCGGCGCGTCGCGCAATCTCGTCGCGCATCTTTTGTCTGGCGAGCCGGTCAGCGCGCGCACCATCTACCGCAGCGTGCGCCACCGCTTCTGGGGTCTGTTTGGCGCAATGTTGGTGACGGCGCTGTGTGCATGCGTGGCTTTCTTCGTCACCTTCAGCGTCTACTTCATTGTGCTGGCGTTGACCTTTGCCATCATCGGCGTGCTGATGACCGCCGGCTCGGCCAGCACGGCCATGAGCCTCGTCGTCGTCTTGATCATGTTGCTCTACGTGCTGCTGGCCATGCTCTTTTTCTTCTGGGTGATGGGGCATCTGGCTTACGTGCCGCAGGTAATGATGGTCGAGGGGCGGAGCGTGTTCGACGCCGTCAGCCGCAGCATCGCGCTCGCACGCGGCAACGCCCGCCGGCTGATGGCCATGTTTTTGTTCACCACCTTTGCAACCTATTCGGCCTTGATGCTGCTTTTGATCCCGCTCGGCTGGTACGGTTATCTGCATGGCATCAACCCGTTCGACCTGACGCAGTCGGAGTGGCCCGTCTGGTACGCCATCGGCTATCAGGTGGTGGGGCAGATCAGTTCAATCCTGCTGATGCCGGTCTGGATGCTAGGCCTCTCGCTGCTCTACGTGGACGAGCGCGTGCGGCACGAAGGCTACGACATAGAGCTACTGGCGCAGCAGCGACTCGGCGAGATGCCACAACTGCCTGACGGGCGCATCGCCCCGCTCGCCCCCGCGCTCGTACAGCAAACGCAGCGCTAACTGCAAGACGATGATCTCGGCCGCACAGCTTTATCGTTCCCTGCGCTTGCTCGTCGCCGCGTGTGCGCTCTTGTGCGCGGCGGCGGTGGGCGCGCACGCGCTGCCGCTCGTGGACTACCGCGCGCACGTGGCTGCGGCCGATGATGCAATCTCCGGTCTGCTCGCGCTCTACGAAACGGTCGCAGAGGATGAACAAACGGCCGGCACGCCGCAGTTCAGAAGCGCAGAGGCGGCAGCGCTCGCCGAGTTGCGCGGGGCCTTGCCCGTGAGCGAAAAAGTCGAATGGGCCGGCGGCACGCTCGACGTTGATAATCGCTGGCTGCAAACTGACCTCGACGCCTACGCGCAACTCCCGCCCACGCCGACGACCGCGCGCGTCGCCGCGCTCAAACGCATAGACGCGCGCATACATGCGCTCTACCAACGGCTCGACGAAGCCACGCACGCTGCCGCCGCGCCGCGCGATAAGACGACCGAAAAGGGCCGCCTGCACGCCATCCTGCAACGCCCCGAGTACAACACAGAGGCCGCGCACGGCAGCGCACTCGAACGCCTGTGGGAACGTTTCGTGCGCTGGCTGCGCAGCCTCTTGCCGCAGGCGCGGCCGATGCAGCCCGGCACGGCTATGAACATCTCGCGCATCGCGCGCGCCATCATCTACACCCTCTGTATCGTCGTCATCATCTTCGTCCTGCGGCGCTACGGCCCGCGCCTGTTGCGCCGCAAACTGACGCGCGAGCCTAAACGCCGCGCCCGCGTCGTACTAGGCGAACAACTCGCGGCCGACGAGACGCCCGCCGACCTGTTGAGCGAAGCCGAACGACTCGCCCGCAGCGGCGACCTGCGCGGCGCGATGCGCAAGGCTTACATCGCCGTCTTGTGCGAACTCGGCGACCGCAAAATTCTGCGCCTCGCGCCGCACAAGACCAACCGCGATTACCTGCGCGCCCTGCATACACACGCGCCGGTCTTGCGCGCCGTCCAACCGCTCACCACTGCTTACGAGCGCCACTGGTACGGTCTCCTGCCCGCGAGCGAAACGGACTGGTCGGAGTTTCAGGCGCAGGCCAGCCATGTGACGAGTGATAAGAAAGTCTAAAGAGTGCGGAGTCTGGAGAGTCTAGCGAGTCAGAGGATAATAGCTTTTGACTCGCTAGACTCTCCGTACTCCCGACTCATTTTGAAATGCGCGAACGCCTCTTCATCATTGGCTCGGTCGCCGTCCTGCTGGCGTTGCTGGCAGGCTTGAACGCCGCGTCCTACGTGCGCGTCGAGCGCGAGCCGGAGCTTGAGGCGCGGCCCGACCGCTCGACCTACAACGCAGGCCCGACCGGCACGCGTGCGCTCTACGAGTATCTGGTCGAGACGGGGCGGCCCGTCCTGCGCTGGCGCACGCCACTCAATATGCTCTTAGACCCGAAGCAGCGCCGCCCCGCGACGTTCGTCGTGGTGGGCCACCTGCGCGTGTCATACACGAAGGAGGAGGCGGAGAAGCTGCGCCAGTGGGTCGCGGGCGGCGGCCGGCTCGTCGTGATTGATCGCCTGCCGGACGCGCTTCTGCTGCCGCCGTCCGATGATTTCACGCTCTACACGGACGTGCCCGCCATGCCGGGCGGCGACGTGCGCGCGGACAATGTGGAGAACCTGACGGCCGGCACAAAACCTATCGCGCCCACGCAACCGACCATGCTCACGCGCGCCGTCGAGCAGATCGCGCCCACACGTTTCGCCGGCCGCATCAAGTTGCGCGAAACGGGTACGAAGGCGACTGGCTCCGAACCGGCCGCGTCCGACGCGAGCGCAGACCCGGACGAAGACGAGGATGACGACGGAGAGGAAACCGGGTCGCCGCCACCAAAGCCGACGACGACTGTTGCGCCAACACAGCCGACGCCCGTGCCGTCGGGCATTGGCCGGAAGCCGGACGAGTCGGCGCAGCAGACGGCAGGGGACGAGGCGCAGGCCAAAGAGCCGCCGCCTTCCGTTGCGCCGGTCTTTCAACTCGCGGACGAACACGGCGCGCTGCTCGCTGACTACGTGTACGGGCGCGGGCGCGTCGTCGTCTTGAGCGATCCGTTCGTCGTCGCCAACAACGGCGTCGAGCGCGCGGACAACTTGCAGCTTGCCTTAAACGTCGTCGCGGCCGACGGCGGCGGCCTCATCGCCTTCGACGAGTATCATCAAGGGCGCGGCGCGACCGAGAATCAACTGTTCGCCTACTTTGCGGGCACGCCTGTGCTGGCGCTCTGCGGGCAGGCGTTCCTGCTCGTCTGTGCGCTGGTCTGGACGCGCGGGCGCAGGTTCGCGCGCCCGCTGCCAGCACCGCGCGTGGATCGCCGCTCGAAACTTGAGTTCGTCGCTTCGATGGCCGAGTTGCAGCAACGCGCACGCGCCTACGATCTCGCGGTCGAGAACGTCTATGCGCGCACGCGGCGGGCGCTGGCGCGCTACGGCGGCACGACGCAGAACTCGCCGCGCGCAGAACTGGCGGCCCGCGTCGCCGCGCGCTCCGGCTTGAAGCAGGCGGAGCTTGAGGCTTTAATGCGCGAGTGCGAGGAAGCGATCAACGGTGCGCCGCTCAAAGCGGGGCAGGCGCTCGCGCTCGTCGGTCGCCTGCGCGAGTTGGAGCGCACGCTCGGCATACGCATGCGGGCGCGCGAGATCAAACAGGCCGAGCGTTTGTAACGCGGCACTACCGGCGCGCTTCAATTGAAAGGAGAGCGATTTTGGCACACGTCGCCTCAACGGTCGAACACATCAACGCGGAGTTACGCAAGGTCATCGTCGGGCAGGACGAGGTAATCGAGCAGGTCTTGGTGGCGCTGCTGGCGGAAGGGCACGCGCTCATCGAAGGCGTGCCCGGCACGGCCAAGACGCTCCTCGTCAAGACGCTTGCGCGCATCATCGGCGCGGACTTCAGTCGCATACAGTTCACGCCCGACCTGATGCCTTCGGACATCACCGGCACGAACGTCTTCAACACGGCCACCTCGGCCTTCACCCTGCGGCGCGGCCCCGTCTTCACAGACATACTGCTCGCCGACGAGATCAACCGCACGCCGCCCAAGACGCAGGCCGCGCTCCTCGAAGCGATGGAAGAACGGCAGGTGACGATTGACGGCGAACTGCATCCACTGTCGCCGCTCTTTACGGTGCTGGCGACCGAGAACCCCATCGAGTACGAAGGCACGTACCCGTTGCCCGAAGCGCAACTCGACCGCTTCCTGCTGAAGATCATCATTGACTATCCGAGTGCGGACGAAGAGGCGCGCATCATCGCCGCCTGGGACGCGGGCTTTAACGCGCGCCGGCTCGATCAGGTTGACATAAGCCCACTCGCAGAACCCGACGCCATCTCGCATTGCCGCATGGAGGTACGACGCACGCGCATGGAGGCGGGCGTGCAGGCTTACGTCGTGCAGATCGTGCGCCGCACGCGCGAGCATCCGGCGGTCGCTTATGGTGCGAGTCCGCGCGCGTCGGTCGCGCTGCTGCTGTGTGCCAAGGCACTCGCCGCGATGCGCGGGCGCGAGTTTGCCACGCCCGACGACGTGCGCGACATCGCGCGCGCCTGTCTGCGGCATCGCCTCACGCTACGCGCCGAAGCCGAGCTTGATGGCGCGACGCCTGACGGCGTGATCACGGATA
>DASVQA010000060.1:0-3530 GCA_036389375.1 Pyrinomonadaceae bacterium
ACCTGTCCGTGCCCCGTTAGCGCCCCGCACCTTTCGCCGCCCCCGCCCCGCCCGTCAATTCGGCCGCGAGTTCGTTTGCGCCGAAGACCTTGCGCAGCACTTCGAGCATGCCGCGCGCGTCAACCGAGATAGCGCGATTGACCGATTCGTCGTAGACGAAATTGCCGACGAGCGATTGAATGTTGCCGTCGAAGATTAGCCCGACAAGCTCTGCGTCTTTATTGATCGTCGGTGAGCCGGAGTTTCCGCCGATGATGTCGTTAGACGAGACGAAATTGAAGGGCGTCTTCAGGTTGAGCGCCGACTTCTTCTCCATCCAGCGCGGCGGCAGGTTGTAGGGAAACTGATATTTATGCTGCGCCGCGCGCTCGTAGAGACCGCCGAGCGTGGTGAAAGGCGTCACGGCTTTACCGTTCTCGCGGTAGCCTTTGACCGCGCCGTAAGAGATGCGCAGCGTAATGGTGGCGTCCGGGTAGAGTTTCGTGCCTTCAGTCTCAAAGAGGGCGCGCGCGATCTTGCCGTAGGCGTTGCGCTCGACGCCGACCACCTCGTCGTCGTAACGCTTATGCACGGCCCGCGCATCCTGATCGATTGCGCGCGCGAGTTCGAGCAGCGGATCGTCCGACGCCTGTATGGCCTGCGCGCCGCCTTTGAAGAGTTGCGCGCGGAAGGCTGCGTCGCGCAACTTCGTGCCGTCAATCAACTCGGCGGCGCGCGTCTCCGGCGTCTTGCCTTGCAGCACGCGCTGGACGAACTGGTTGTTCGGGCCGTAAACCTCGACCATGAAGCCGAGCGAGTCGGCCAGTTTAACTTTTTCCAGATCGGCATAGAGTGGCGTGTCGGCGGCGAGCGCTGCGCCGATGGCGGGCAGGCGCGTGTCGCTGAACTCCGGCAGCCGGTCTGTGTTCGGCTTCTCGCTCTCGGCGGCATAGCGCACGAGCGTGCGCGCGTAGGTAAAGAGCGGCGTATTGAAGCCGGAGCCGACATCCATAAAGCGGCGGTCGCGCTCGTAAGCCGCGAGGCTCTTGCGCGCTTTGGCGATGGCGTCAAAGGCGTCGCCGTACTCCTTCTGCCGGCGCGGATCGGCCGCGATGGAATGATGCAGCGCCTGCTCCTCTTTCATCTTGCGCGCCAGCAAGCTTTGATCTTTCAAGCCCGCAAGCTGCCCGCGATAGACCTTCAGACTATTCTGCACGCCGTTCAATTCGTTCTGCGCGCGCCGCGTCTGCTCCTCGCCCTGCGCCATGTAATTCTTGAGCGCCGTCTCGCGCCGTTCCAGCATGCGGATGACAAACGGAATGCCCGTGTCGCGCAGATACTCTAGGTGCGCGACCGTGTTGAGCCGCTGCGTCGAACCCGGATGCCCGGTGACAAAGACCAACTCGCCCGCCTTCGCGCCCGCCGTTGACCACTTCAGATAATGCTCAGGCCGGACGGGTTGACCGTCCTCGTAGACGCGCACGAGCGACATGTCTATGTTGAAGCGCGGGAAGTTGAAATTGTCCGGGTCGCCGCCGAAAAAGGCCGCCTGAAACTCCGGCACGAAGACGAGCCGCACGTCCGTGTACTTCTTATAGCGATAGAGATTGTATTGCCCGCCCTGATAGAGCGTGATCACGTCGCTGCGCAGTCCCGTCGCCTTCGTGGACTCGGCTTCGATGGCGCTGATGGCGGTGCGGCGTGCGGCGTTGGCATCGGCTGCGGACATGTCCGCGCGCACGTCCGCGTTGACGCGCGTGGTCACGTCCTCGATTGATTGCAGGACGTTCAATTCCAGATTGGGCACTTTCATCTCCTCGGCACGTGTGCGCGCGAGAAAGCCCTCTTTGGCGTAGTCCTTCTGCTCGGTCGAAAGCTCGCCGACGAAGTCTTCGACGATGTGATAGTTCGTCAGCACCAGGCCTTCCGGCGAGACGAACGAGCCGGAGCCGCCGTTGTTGAAGCGGACGGAGGCGAGTTGCACGTGCTTCAGCCACTCGTCCGTCACGTCGAACCCGTAACGTTTTTTAATCTCCGCCTTCGGCACGTTGTTGAACGGCCACATGCCCTCGTCGGCGCGGACGATTGAGCCGAACGACGACAGCACAAACAACGCGCATAAGAGCGTGCCGGTAAATTTTCTAAGCTTCATCGAGAACCTCAAGACTGAAATTTGCTGGGAGTTGAACACATTAGAGTATCATAAAGGGCCTTGGGGATGCCTTGAATCTGGCGCAAAAAGGTTGTCCGTAGTTATGACGAATGAAGAGATCGCGCGCCGCTTCGAGCGGCTCGCCCTGCTGCTGGAAATACGCGGCGAGGATCGCTACCGCATACGCTCTTACCGCAATGCCGCCGAGATGATCGAAGGCTGGCCGACACCGCTCGCACAGATCGCGCGCACGGAAGGCGTCAAAGGCTTGCAGGCGCTCCCCGGCGTGGGCAAAGCCATCAGCGGCAAGATCATGGAACTCACCGAGCGCGGCACGTTCGAGGCTTACGAGCGTCTGACGACGGAGACGCCCGAATCCGTGCTTGATCTGATGGACGTAAGCGGCATCGGCATCAAGACGGCCGCCATGCTTTATCAACAGTTCAAAATCTCTTCGCTTGACGATCTGAAAAAATTCGTCGCGGGCGGCGGACTCGACCTCGTTGACGGCATCGGCGAGAAAAGCGCGGAGCGCATCAGGGAGAGTCTAGCCCGCTTCTAACTGCGGCCCCGCTAGCCCGCCCGCTATTCTGCGTATTCGTCCGACCCCTGCACCCACATAAACGATTGCAGATCGATCATGTCGCGCGGGCGCAGGTCGCGCAGGTCGCGGCGCACGGTCGCGGCAAATTCAAGCAGGCTCGCGTAAGTCGTCCACGTGGGCCGGGACTTGTACTGGAAGTCGAAGCCGTACGCACGCGCCGCCGTGCGCGTGACGTTCGGCTTGAGGAAGATGTGCGTCTCAGGTTGGGCGATAAAACCGAAGACCGTCACGAGCGGCCACGTCAGCACGCGCGTCTGCTTGCGCGGGAGCGCCGCCACCGCCTCGATCCAACGCTCGAACCGGCGCTCTAGATCGCCTGTGCCGTGCAGCAGATCGTACAAGCCTTCGGCAAACGTGCGCGCGCCCGCCGTCGTCTTCACGGCATCGCGCAGCGCCATCTTCTCGAAGGAGAAGATCATGCTGTAGCGGCTGCGCTGCTCGACGCGCACCGCACGCGCGGCGACCTCTGCGAACTCGCCCGCGCGCAAGAGCCTGCGAAACTCCGCCTGCCCAAGTGACTCTTGCCAGCGTTCGTGCGACTCCCACTTGTAGCCGCGCTCCCAGTCAATGTATTTCTGGTCATGGAATCCACCCGGAAAGAATCTGAGAAACTTGCGACGGCAGCGCACAGCCCCTTCCGTCGGTTGAGTGCTCCGAACGCCTTGCGACGCTTCACGCTCGACGCTCGCTTTTTTCGTGCCCATTGCTCGCGACCTCCCTGATATATGCTCGGCGGAATCCTTCCGCGCGGTTTACAAAACCGACGTGGTGGCTGCGCTATCGGCGGGGCGGATC
>DASVQA010000061.1:0-2589 GCA_036389375.1 Pyrinomonadaceae bacterium
GCGTGCCGCGCGAGGTGCGTGAGGATGGCAGAGATGGACGAGGCACAGAGGCAGGCAGCAACGGACGCGCACGCGCCGGGTGCGGATGCCTCGCCAACCACGACCGCTGACCCGGTCGCAGTTGGCGAGGCTGCTGCCCAAAACGCAGGCGCGAATGGCGAAGCCGCGCCCGTGCCGTTGAATGTGGCGGGCGCACGGCCGGAGATTAGCGTCGAGCGCGGCGGCGATGAATTGAAACTCGTGTTGGGCGAGTTTGCCGGGCCGCTCGATCTGCTGCTCTACCTGATCCGGCAGGAGCAGGTGGACATCTACGACATTCCCGTTGCGCGCATCACGGACGAATACCTCCGTTACCTGCACATGATGCAGGAGATGGATATTGCGCTCGCCAGCGACTTTCTCGTGATGGCCGCGCAACTCATCGAGATCAAATCGAAGATGCTGCTGCCGCCCGACCCGTTCGCGGATAGTGCGGCCGAAGAGGAATTAGACCCGCGCCGCGATCTCGTCGAGCGTTTGCTTGAACATCAGAAGTTCAAAGCGGCAGCGCAGATGCTCTGGTCGCGGGCCACGGTCGAACAGGCGATCTATACGCGCGCGCCCATCGAGACGGACAAAAACAACCCGGAGGTCTCGGCGGGCGTCTTCGATCTGCTCAAGGTCTTTCAGGAAATCCTCGCGCGCAAGAAGCAGGAAGTCCTGATGGAGATCGAGCGCGACGAGTTGACGCTCGCGCAGATGCTCGAACGCCTGCGGAACATGATCATGTCGGCGGGCGAGCTGAACCTGCGGCAGTTCTTCGAACGCGCCGGGTCGCGCCGCGAGTTGGTGCTCGCGTTCCTCTCGGTGTTGGAGATCGTCCGCACGTCCGAGATCGTGTTGATGCAAAAAGAGACTTTCGGCGACATCGTCGCCCGCGTGAATAACGGAAGCAGCCAGTGAGATGAGCGAACAGAGAGACATGCCCACAGCTACACAGACGACGGATGAGGCGGTCGTGGACGGCTTGACCGCCGACGAATCCGACGTTGAAGTGATCATCCACGACGCCGATGCGGAAGACCGCGCCGAGCGTGCGCCCGCAGCCGCGCCGGTAGAGACAGACGCAGCCGCGCCGGCCGTGCGCTCAATGGCCGAACTGATGGCCATCATCGAGGCGCTCATCTTCGTGGCGGAAGAACCGTTGACGGCCAAGATCATCGGCGACGTGCTGGACGAAGAACGCGGCTACGTCGAGATGGCCATTGAGGAATTGGCGAAAGAGTTCAACGAGCGCAACGGCGGACTAGTGCTGCGCGAAGTCGCGGGCGGCTGGCAGATCGCCACGCGCCCCGAACATCACGAGCACGTCCGCGCCTTCCTCAAGTCGCGCCCCTCGGCCAAGCTTTCGCTGGCCGCGCTCGAAACGCTCGCCGTCATCGCCTACAAGCAGCCGATCACGATTCCCGAGATTATGGAGATACGCGGCGTGCAGTCGCCCTCGGCCATCAAGACGCTGCTGGATAAGCGGCTCATCGTGTCTAAAGGGCGCAAGGAAACAATCGGCCGCCCGATGATGTACGGCACGTCAAAAGAGTTTCTGCTGCAATTCGGGCTGCGCGATTTGACCGAACTGCCCAACGTCGAAGACTTCGAGGATTTGGCGGGCGGCGGCGCGTGAGAAATAAACAGTCAGCACTAAGCAATGGCTGACCTGTTCTGCCCGCTACGCGCGGCTGTCCGCTTAGAGTTATGGAAGAACGTCTGCAAAAATTGATCGCGGCGGCCGGCATCGCCTCAAGGCGACACGCGGAAGAGTTGATCGCGGCGGGTGAGGTGTCGGTGAACGGGCAGATTGTGACCGAGGCGGGCACGAAGGCCGACCCCGCGCGCGATCATATCAAGGTGCGCGGGCGCTTGATCAATCAGTTGCTCAAAGAGCAGCCGAAGGTCTACGTGCTGCTAAATAAGCCGAAGGGTTATCTGTCGAGCGTGAGCGACCCGGAAGGCCGGCGGTTGGTAACGGAGTTGATCCCGAAGGCGCTCGGCAAGGTGCATCCGGTCGGGCGTTTGGACTTCAATACCGAAGGGTTGCTGCTGCTGACGAATGACGGCGAGTTGACCAACTACGTCACGACGGCGCGCAATAAAGTGCCGAAAGTTTATGAGGTTAAAGTTAAGGGCGTGCCGCCGGAAGCGGCGGTCGAACGTCTGCGGCGAGGGCTGCGACTCGACGACGGTGCGCGCACAGCGCCCGCGCAGATCAAACTGCTGAGTGAGACCGAGACGAACTCATGGTTTGAAGTCGTGCTGCACGAGGGGCGCAATCAGCAGATCAGGCGCATGTTCGATCAGATCGGCCATTCGGTCTTGAAACTGCGCCGCGTGCAGATCGGCCCGATTAAAGATGAACAGATGCCGACCGGCGCTTGGCGGCATCTGACGCCTGCGGAAGTGGCCGCTTTGAAGCGCCGGACAGGCGCGCAGCAGGGCGTGCGCGCGCCGACGAAAGCGCGCGCGGCGGGTCACGGTCGGGGGCGGAGTGAGGTGACATTCAATCGCACGGGCACACAGCGGCGAGCCGTCCGGTCGTTGCTCGGGTCTGTCTCT
>DASVQA010000062.1:0-17918 GCA_036389375.1 Pyrinomonadaceae bacterium
CCGCTACACCGATGGGCGCAGGGCGCAGCGCCGCGTCGAGCACGTAGATGCGACTGTTCGCTAAGGGACGGCCGAGCGGCACGGTCTCGCCCTGCGAGAGATCGGCGTCGGGCGTGACGCGGTGCGTGAGCACGCCGCAGGTCGTCTCGGTCGGGCCGTAGTGGTTGAGCACGATGCAGTCGGGCGCGATGTGGCGCAACTGCTCCGCGAGCCGTGCGCCGAGCGCCTCGCCGCCGAGCATCAGGAGATGGCGCGGCATGACCCCGGCCGGATCACCTGTCGCTTGCAGCGCGGCGAGGTGTGAGGGCGCGGTCTTGAAGTAATCGATCTGGTGTTGTTTGAAGTAAGCCGCGAGCGCCGCTGCGTCGGTCGCCCGCTCAGGCGCGATGATGTGGAGCACGCCGCCCGTCGTCAGCGAAGCCCAGAGGTAAGTGATCGGCGCGTCAACGGCCAACGTCTGATGGAGCGCAAAGCTCGCGCCCGGTCGTAGCTCAAGCCGCTCGCTGATGCCTCTGAGGTAATGCGTCAACTGCCTGTGCTCGGTCGCCACCCCTTTGGGCCGGCCCGTCGAGCCGGACGTGTAGATGATTTGCGCGAGGTGTTCGGGCGCAGGCCCGTGCGCCGGCCGGCGCTCGTCGTGCCGGGTGATCAGCGGCCAGTCAGCGTCCAGACAGACGATCTGCGCGGCGTGTGCAGGCAGCAGAGAGCGCAGGTGTTGCTGCGTGAGCAGGATGCTCAATTCGGCATCAGCTAACATGTAGGCGAGCCGCGCCTGCGGCAGCGCCGGGTCAAGCCCGACGTAAGCGCCGCCGGCCTTCAGTATGCCGAGGAGGCCGACGATCATCTCAAGCGAGCGTTCGACCATGATGCCGACGAGCGTTTCCGGCCCGACGCCCAGCCCGCGCAGGTGGTGGGCTAATTGATTGGCGCGGTGGTCGAGTTCCGCATAAGTGAGCTGGGCATCTTCGTAAACAAGTGCGACGGCGTCGGGCGTCCGCTCAACCTGTTGTTCAAATAGTTCGTGCGGGCAATGCGCGGCGGGGAAAGCGCGTGCGGTGTCGTTCCAATCGTAGATGAGTTGGCGCTCCTCTGTGGGGGCGAGGAGCGATGTGGCCTCGTGGCGCGCGTGCAGGTCGCGCGTCATTGCGCCTAGCGCGTTTAAGTAGTAGCCCGTGATGGCGGCCATCTGTGGTTCGCTCAACTCGTGGGCGTCGTACTTGAAGCCCATGTGCAACTGGCGCGTGAGCGGGTTGAGCGAGAACGAAGCGTCGAGCGTGTAGTCAACCTCTTCGATGATGCGGCTGTCGGGCGTGAGCACTTCGACGTGCCCGGAGCGCAGCACGTCGGTCAGCGTGTGGAAGTGGACGAAGTTGAACTGCGTCTCAAAGAGCGGTTGCCCGCCCTGCTGGCGCTGTAGCTCAAAGAGCGGGAAGCGGCGGTAAGGCAGCATCTCCCATTCGGCATTGAAGGTCTGCTGGATCAGATCAGCCCACGTGCCGCTTGCGACTTGCAGCCGGAACGGTAGGGTATTGAGGAACAGCCCGCGCACGCGCTCGCCGTCCAACTCTTCCGAGCGCCCGTTGCTCGATAGCCCGCACAACACGTCGGTCAAACCGCTCAACAGACTGAGCACCTTGACGTGCGCCGCCAGCAGCACGCTCTTGAGCGGCACTTTGGCGCTGTGCGCGACCTGCTGTAACTCTGCCCCCAAGCCCGCCGGCATCTCGACCGGCCACCAGCGAAAACGCGCCGCCCCCGTGGGCCGCGTGGCGGCGGGCCAACGCGGCAGACGCATCACCGTGCTTCCGCGCAGACGCTCCTGCCAGAAGTTGCGACACTCGGGCGAATTGAGCGCCGCGCGTTCAAGGCGCACGAAGTCGCGGAAGGTGGCGGCGGGCGGCGGCTCGTCGGCCGGCGCTTCGCCCGCGAGCAGCGCAAAGTAGCGCCCGAAGATTTCCGCCAGCGTCGAGTTCAAACTCCAACCGTCGAAGATGGCGTGGCATTCGGTCAGCGAGAACTGGAACGAGTCGTGCTCACGCAGGTGTATGTGAAAACGCAGGAGTGGCGCGACGGCGAGATCGAAGCGGTTGTGCCGCTCGGCGGCGACGTAAGCATCAATCGCGGCGTCCTGCTCGGCGGTCGGCAGGTGGCGCAGGTCGCTCAAGGCAATCGGCAGCGTCGCCCTCTCGTGGACAAGTTGGAGCGGCTCGCTATAGCTCGTCAGATCGAACGAGGTGCGCAAGACCGGATGGCGCGCGACCACGTACTCGACGGCCGCGGTAAACGCCGCAAGGTCGAAGCGCGCGCGCAAGTGCCAGCTATTGATGTTGTGATAGACGGCCGATTCCGGCATCAACTCCATGTGATAGAGCATGCCGGCCTGTAGCATCGTGAGCGGATAAGCGTCCACCAGATCGGCGGGCAAGAGCGCACGGTCGGCCGCCGCGACGAGGCTGAATGGCTCGGACTGTGCGCTCCGGTGCGGGCCGAGTTCGGCCGCGTGCAGTTCGCCCGCGAGTTCGGCAATCGTCTGGTGTTGGAAAAGCTGTTGCAGCGTGAAATCAAGCCCGCGCTCTTTGGCCGCCGCCAACAGCCGCACGCTCAGGATCGAGTCGCCGCCCAACTCGAAGAAGTTATCGTTGACGCCCACGCGTTCAAGCCCGAGCGCCTCGGCCCAGACGGCCGCCAGCACCTCTTCGCTGGCGTTGCGCGGCGCAACGTAATCCGCGCCCGCCTGTTCGCGCGCCCGCTCCGGTTCCGGCAGCGCGCGCAGATCAACCTTGCCGTGCGCCGTCAGCGGCAACTCGTCAAGCACGACGAACGCGGCCGGGATCATGTGCTCCGGCAGCTTGGTCTTCAGAAAGCTGCGCACCTCGCTCGTCTGCGGCGCACGCTCACGCGCGCTCACGAGGTACGCCACCAGCCGGCGCTCGCCCTGCTCGCCCGCCCGCGCCACGACGACAGCCGCCCGCACATCCTGATGGCTCATCAGCGCCGCTTCGATCTCGCCTAACTCGATGCGGAAGCCTCTGATCTTCACCTGATTGTCAATGCGGCCCAGGTATTCCAGATCACCATTAGCCAAACGCCGCGCCAGATCACCCGTGCGGTAGAGGCGCGCGCCCGATGACAGGCCGAACGGATCAGGCACGAAGCGCGTCGCCGTCAGTTCCGCACGATGCAGGTAGCCGCGCGCCAGCCCCGCGCCGCCAACGTACAACTCGCCCGCTACGCCGAGCGGCGCAGGCTCCATCTGTTCGTCGAGCACGTAGAGTTGCAAGTCGGGAATCGGGCCGCCGATGACGCTGCCAGCATTGCTTTCAACATCGCGCAAGCGAATCGGCCGGTAGGTGACGTGGACGGTCGTCTCCGTGATGCCGTACATGTTGACCAACTGCGGCGCGGTGTCCGCGTGGCGCGCGAACCACGGCCGCAGGCTTTGCAGTTCCAACGCCTCGCCGCCGAAGATCACGAACCGGAGCGCCAGCGCCGGCAGTTCATCATGCTGCGCCGATTCTTCCGCGCCGATTAGCTGGCGGAAGGCGGAGGGCGTCTGGTTAAGCACCGTCACGCGCTCGCGCACGAGCAGTTCGTAGAAGGCCTCAGGCGCGCGGCTGACCCAGTAGGGCACGATGACGAGCCGCCCGCCGTAAGCAAGCGCGCCCCACAGTTCCCACACGGAGAAATCGAAGGCGTAGGAGTGAAAGAGCGTCCAGACATCCCGCGCGTCGAAGTTGAACCAACGCTCAGTGGCAGCGAACAGCCGGGTCACGTTGGCGTGCGTAACGACGACGCCCTTGGGCGTGCCGGTCGAACCCGACGTGTAGATGACGTAAGCGGCGGCGGCCGGCGTGGCCGTCTGCGCCGGATTAGCTTCCGATTCACGCGCGAGCGCCTCGCTGGCGGCGTCGAGCGCCAAAACCTGCGCCGTGTGCGCGGGCAGATGCTCGACCAGATGCGCCTGCGTGAGCAGCACGGCCACGCCCGCGTCGGCGAGCATGAAGGAGACGCGCTCCGGCGGATAGCTCAGATCGAGCGGCACGTATGCGCCACCGGCTTTGAGCACGCCGAGGAGCGCGACCACCATCTCGACGCTGCGCTCCAACCATAGCCCGACGAGCACATCAGGCCCGACGCCCTGCCCCTTCAGATAGTGCGCCAGCCTGTTTGCGCGCCGGTTCAGTTCGGCGTAAGTGACCTGTTCATCTTCAAAGCTGAGCGCAACGCTATCGGGCGCACGCTCGGCTTGCGCCTCGAACAGTTCATGGAGCGTCGCGCTACGCGCATAATCGTGGCGTGCGCCCGTCTGGGCGTCTGGTTGTCCTGCGCGCAGCAACTCGCGGCGCTCGGCGGGCGTGACGAGCGGCAGGCGCGAGATGCGTTCGGCCGGCCGGGCGGCGATGGCTTGCAGCAGCGTCTGGAAGTGTGCGGACATGCGCCGGATGGTGGCGGCGTCAAAGAGGTCTGTGTTGTATTCGATTGCGCCGCTCAAGCCTCGCGTCGTCTCTTCCATGACGAGCGTCAGATCGAATTTCGCGGTGCGTCCTTCGAGCGGCTGCGCGCGCAGTTGCAAGCCGCGCAGGTCGAGCGCGACGCGCGGCGCATTCTGGAAGGTGAAGACCACTTGAAAGAGCGGCGTGTGGCTCAGGTTTCGTTCCGGCTGTAGCTCGTCAACCAGTTTCTCGAAGGGCACGTCCTGATGCGCGTATGCGCCGAGCGTCACCTCGCGTTCGCGCGCCAGCAGATCGACGAAGCGCGGGTCGCCGGAGAGGTCTGTCCTGAGCGCCAGCGTATTGAGGAAGAAGCCGATCAGGTCTTCGATCTCAGCGCGGTTGCGCCCCGCGATGGGCGTGCCGACGACGATATCCGTCTGCCGCGTGTAGCGCGCGAGCAGCACCTTGAAGGCCGCCATCAAGGTCATAAAGAGCGTCGCGCCTTCGCGCTGACTGATGGCGTTCAGCCGGTCGGTCACGGCGCGGTCAACGGTCAGGCGCTCGGTCGCGCCGCGAAAACTTTGCAGCGCGGGGCGCGGGCGATCCGTCGGCAATTCCAGAATGGGCGCACCTGCCAGTTGTTGCCGCCAGTAGGCGGTCTGCGTCTCCAACACTTCGCCCGTCAGCCACTCGCGCTGCCACACGGCGTAGTCCGCATATTGAATCCGCAACTCGGCAAGCGGCGACGGCCGACCCGCGACAAACGCTTCATAGAGCGCCGCCACTTCACGCACGAGGACACTAAACGACCAGCCGTCGGAGACGATGTGGTGCATCGTGAGCAGAACGATGTGCTCGTCGGCGGCGAGTTTAAAGAGGCGCGCGCGCAGGAGCGGCCCCGCGGCCAGATCGAAGGGCAGCAGGGCTTCTGACTGCGCCTGTCGCTGCGCTTCCGCTTCGCGCTCCTGTGCGGGCACTCCGCTTAAGTCAACGAGCGGCAGCGGCACGTCTAGTTTGGGCGCGATGATCTGTGCTGGCTGACCGGCGCTCAGCTTGAAGGTCGTGCGTAGGGCTTCGTGGCGGCGCACGATCTCGTTGACGGTCTGCGCGAGCGCCTCTACGTGCAGCGCACCCGTGAAGCGGACGGCGAGCGGCAGGTTATAGACGGGGTTGTCCGGCTCTAGTTGATGCAGGAACCAGAGTCGTTGCTGCGCGAAGGAGAGCGGTAAGGGGCCGGACTCCGTGCGCGGTTCGATGCCCCGCGTCTGCGGTAGCTCGATGCCCTCTTCCGCCAGCAGCACGGCGAACAGTTCGCGCTCCTCGGCGGACAGTACGGATGTGTTGGCGGCCGAATCTTTCCCGTGCTTCATAACCATTAAACGCCCTTTGAGGTTTTCTTGGCCAGCAGCGTCTCGCGCACCGCCTCGGCCCCCATCGCCTTGATCTTCTGCCAGACGCGCGCGATGCGTTCGCTCTCGCCCGCACGCGGTTCGTGCGCGCGCATGGCTTCGGCAAGCGCCGCCACGGTCGTCGCTTCAAACAGGACGCGCAGCGGCAACTCGAAGTGGAAGGTGTCGCGCAGACGCGAGACGATGCGTGTGGCCAAGAGGGAGTGGCCGCCCAACTCGAAGAAGTCATCCGCGATGCCGACGCGCTCAAGCCCCAGCGTCTCGGCCCAGATGCCCGCGAGCACTTCTTCGAGCGCGTTGCGCGGCGCGACGTATTCGTTCTCGTTTGCACGCGCTGCGTCGGGCTGAGGCAGCGCCGCCAGATCGATCTTGTCGTTGCGCGTCAAGGGCAACTCTGCGAGCGTGATAAAGACGGCGGGCAGCATGTATTCCGGCAAGCGTGCGCGCAGGTGCTCGCGCAACTCGCTCGTCGTCAACGTCTGCCCGGCCGACGGCACGACGTAAGCGACGAGCCGCTTGTTCCCGCGCTGCTCGTCCGCCGCGACGACGACCGCCGCACGCACGCCTTCGTGCTGCTCAAGCGCCGCCGCCACTTCGCCCAACTCAATGCGATAACCGCGCACCTTCACCTGTGTATCGGTGCGCCCGAGGAAATCGATCTGCCCGTCGGGCAGATAGCGTGCGAGGTCGCCCGTGCGATAGAGGCGTGCGCCCGGCTCTGTGCTAAACGGATGCGGGATGAAGCGCGCGGCCGTGAGTTCCGGTCGCCGCAAGTAGCCGCGCGCCAGGCTCGCACCGCCGATGTAGAGTTCGCCGACGACGCCGACGGGCACGGGTTGCAGGTGCGCGTCCAACAGATAGACCTGCGCGTTGGCGACGGGTCGCCCGATGGGTGGTCGCCGTTCGTCGTGCGCTTCGCACCGCGCTTTGGTCGTCCACACGGTCGCTTCCGTCGGGCCGTAGAAGTTGTAGAACGCGCGCCCGCCGGCCCACGTCCCGGCGAGTCCGGCGGGACAAGCCTCGCCTGCGACCGCGAGCAGTTCGAGCGCCGGCAACTCGGCGGGCGGCGTGACGGCGAGCGCCGACGGCATCACGATGGCGTGCGTGATGGCCGCTTGCTCAAGCATCTCAAGCAGGGGCTGGCCCGGCAAAAGGGCCGCGCGCGACGCGAGACACAGGTGCGCGCCCGACATCAACGCCAGCACGATCTCGGCAATCGAAGCGTCGAAACTCAAAGACGCAAACTGCAACACCCGGCTCCCGACGCGGGGCGCAAGCGCGGTCTGTTGCGCCGTCACCAGATTGCACAAGCCGCGATGCGTGACCACGACGCCTTTCGGTCGGCCCGTCGAGCCGGAGGTGTAGATCACGTAGGCCGCGTTCTGCGGCGTCGCGCCGGACGAGACGTGGAGCGCAGACTGCGGCGCGCCGGCCAACGAATCCGCGTCCAGACAGACGACGCGCGCACGGCTCTCCGGCAATTGGGCTTGCAGGTCACGCGTCGTCAGCAGCACGCTCGCGTCCGCGTCCGCCAGCATGTAGCGCAGCCGCTCGCGCGGGTAGGTTGGATCAAGCGGCACGTATGCCCCGCCCGCCTTGAACACGCCAAGCACCGCAACCACCATCTCCAGCGAGCGTTCGAGACAGATGCCGACCAGCACTTCCGGCCCGACGCCAAGTGCGCGCAAGTGATGCGCCAGTTGATTGGCGCGCGCGTCCAACTCGGCGTAGGTCACCTCTGCGCCGGCAAAGCTGAGGGCCACGGCGTCGGGCGTCCGCGCCGCCTGAGCCGCGAACAGATCGTGCGCGCAGGCGGTCTGCGGAAACTCCTGCGCCGTATCGTTCCATGCGACGAGTTGTTGCTGCTGCTCCGCTTCGGTCAACAGCGGCAGCGTGGCGACCGCGCGCTCCGGCTCCGTCACGGCGGCGCGCAGCAGCCGCTCGAAGTGCTGCGCGAGCCGTTCAATCGTGCGTTCGTCAAACAGGTCTGTGTTGTACTCGAAGCGCGTCACCAGACCGGCGGCAGTCTCTTCCATGACGAGCGTCAGATCGAACTTGGCCGCGCCGCTCCCGGCCGCTTGCGCCGTCAATTCAAGACCGGGCAGCGCGAGCGTGACCGGCGGGTTGTTCTGCCAGACGAAATAGACCTGAAAGAGCGGCGTGTGGCTCAGGTCGCGCGCCGGTTGCAACTCTTCGACCAGCCGCTCGAAAGGCACGTCCTGATGTGCATACGCGCCGAGCGTTACTTCACGCACGCGCGCCAGCAACTCGCGGAAGGTCGGTGCGCCCGACAGGTCTGTTCTGAGCACAAGCGTGTTGACGAAAAAACCGATCAGGTCTTCCACCTCGCGCCGCTGCCGGTTCGCAATCGGCGTCCCCACGCTGATGTCCGTCTCGCCCGTGTAGCGCGCAAGGAGCGCCTGCCACGCGGCCAAGAGCGTCATAAAGAGCGTCGCGCCTTCGCGCTGGCTGAGCGCCTTGAGTTCCGTCGTCAAACTCTGCGCCAGCGTGGCCGAGAGGTGCGCGCCGTGAAAGGTCTGCACCTGCGGGCGCACGCGGTCGGTCGGCAGCCGGAGCGCGGCGGGCGCACCGCCAAGCTGCCTGCGCCAGTAACTCAACTGTTCGTCGAGCACCGCGCCCGTCAGCCACGTGCGCTGCCACACCGCATAGTCGGCATACTGCACCGGCAACTCCGCGAGCGGCGACGGTTGCCCGGCGCTAAAGGCTGCGTAGAGCGCGGCCACCTCGCGCACCAGCACGCCCGTTGACCAACCATCGGAGATGATGTGGTGCATCGTCAGCAACACAACATGCTCGTCCGCAGCGAGCCGCAGCAGGTGCAGCCGGAACAGCGGCCCGCGCGCGAGATCGAAGCCGCGCCGCGCTGCCTCCGTGATCACCCGTTGCGCTTCCGCTTCCCGCGCGGCAGCCGGTAACTCCTGCAACTCCATGAGCGGCAGACGCACCTCGCCCGGCTGAGCGATCACTTGCACCGGCTCGCCCTCGACGGTCGCAAACGTCGTGCGGAGCGATTCGTGGCGACGCACTATCTCAGTCAGCGTCTGCTCAAGCGCCGGCACGTCGAGTTGCCCCTTGAGGCGCACCGCCATCGGCAGGTTGTAAACCGCGTCGCCCGCCTGCAACTGATCGAGAAACCACAGACGCTGCTGCGCGAACGACAGCGGCAGCGCGCCATCGCGCGCGACGGGTTGCACGGGCGGCGCTTGTCGCCCCGCGCCCACACGCAACTCGCGCTCGACCGCCGCCGCCAGCCCCCGCACGGTCGGCGCTTCAAACAGAGTGCGCAGCGGCAACTCGATCTGGAAACTATCGCGCACGCGCGCCATCAGTTGCGTCGCCAAGAGCGAGTGCCCGCCCGCCTCGAAGAAGTTGTCGTCAATGCTGACGCCGTCGGTCTGCAACACTTCGGCCCAAAGCACGGCCAGCAGTTCTTCGACCGCGTTGCGCGGCGCGGCGAAGTCTGCGCCCGACTTGCGCCCCGCTTGCTCCGGCGCGGGCAGCGCCTTGCGGTCGAGTTTGCCGTTGGGCGCAAGCGGCATCCGGTCGAGCACGACGAAATCCGACGGGATCATGTAGTCCGGCAGACGCGTCGCAAGCTCGGCCCGCAACGCATCGAGGTCGAAAGTTTGCGCGTCGGTTAGGACGACGTAAGCCACGAGCCGCTTGTGCCCTGCGTCGTCCGCGCGGGCCACGACCGCCGCCTCGCGCACGCTCGCCTGCGCGCTCAGCGCCGTCTCGATCTCGCCCAACTCGATGCGGAAGCCGCGCAGCTTGATCTGCTGATCTATGCGGCCGAGATATTCAAGCGTGCCGTCGGGCAGGCGGCGACCCAGATCGCCCGTGCGATAGAGGCGCGCGCCCGGCGTGCGGCTGAATGGATGCGGGATGAACTTTTCGGCCGTCAGGTCGGGCCGGTTCAGGTAGCCGCGCGCCAGATTGACGCCGCCCAGATGCAGTTCGCCCGCCACGCCCAGCGGCACGGGTTGCCCGTACTCATCGAGCACGTAGACCTGCATGTTCGGGAGCGGGTGGCCGATAGGGACGTGCGTGCGCTCGGTGTCGCGCTCGCACAGCCAGTGGGTCGCGTCAATGGCCGCTTCGGTCGGGCCGTAGAGGTTGTGCAACTCGGTGGCCGCGAACTTGGCGAAGAAACGGCGCTGCAATTCAAGGCTCACGGCCTCGCCGCCGCACCACATCCGGCGCAGGCTGCGCCACGCCGACAAGCCGCGCTCGGTCAGCACGACCTGCAACATCGTCGGCACGAGTTGCAGCGTCGTGATCTGCTCTTGCGCGACGGTCTGGACGAGATAGGCGCTGTCCTGATGACCACCGGGGCGCGCAAGCACGACCCGCGCGCCGCAGAGCAGCGGCACGAACAGTTCCCAGATGGAAGCGTCGAAGCTGAACGCCGTCTTTTGCAGCACGCGGTCGGCCGGCGTCAGCGGGTACGCGCTCTGCATCCAGAGCAAGCGGTTCGCAATCGCACGGTGCGAGACGAGCACGCCTTTCGGTTGTCCGGTCGAACCCGACGTGTAGATGGCGTAAGCAAGATTATCGGGCGTCGCCGTGCGTCCCGGAGCGTGCGCGCCGGACTGCGCGATCTCCGGCCATTCCGTGTCGAGACAGACGACGCGGGCGCTCAGTTCAGGCAGACGCGTTAAGAGTTGCTGTTCGGTCAGGAGCACCGGCGCGGCTGCGTCCGCGAGCATGTAGGCGAGGCGCTCCGGTGGATAACCGGGATCGAGCGGGACGTAAGCACCGCCGGCTTTGAGTATGCCGAGGAGGCCCACGAGCATCTCGAACGAACGCTCAAGACAGATGCCGACGAGCGTCTCCGGCCCGACGCCTAAAGATTGCAGATAGTGCGCCAACCTGTTCGCGCGCTCGTCCAACTCGCGGTAAGAGAGTTGCGCGCCTTCGTAGCTGAGGGCGACGGCGTCGGGCGTGCGCTCGGCTTGCGCGGCGACGAGTTCGTGCAGGCAAACGTCGGTCGAGTAATCGGCGGGCGTCTCGTTGAACGCGTAGAGCACCTGCTGGCGTTCGGCGGCGGGCAGTATGTCTAACCGGCCGAGCGGCGCATCGGGCGTGGCGCTGGCGCTTTGCACAAGCCATTCGTACTGCGCCCACAGCCGGGCGATTGCCTCAGGCTCGAAGAGGCTGGCGTCATAGTGCAACTCAACGTCGAGCGCGGCGGCGTTCCGCCGACACACGAGCGCGATCTTGAAACGCTCGGCGCAGACCTTTTGCCGGTAAGGCGCAAAGCGCAAGCCCGCCGCCGTGTGTTCGGGCGCGGGCGGCGCGTATTCGAAACTGAACGGGAAGAAAGGCTCGCCCGTCACCTGTGCGTCGCCGGCGCGTTCGATCTGCTGCCACGTGAAATAGTCCTGCCAGCGGGCCGCGTCTTCGAGCGCGCGCTCAGTCTGCTTGACGAACTGGCTGAACGGCAGCGCCGACGCAGGCGCGGCGTGGACGGGCACGTAGCGCGCGCAAGGGCCGAGCGCCGTCTTTAACTCTTCGTAAGTGCGCCCGTCGTAAGCGACGCCCATGATGATGTCCGGCTGCCCCGTCAGCCGCCACAGCAACGTCTGCCAGCATGCGAGCAGGCAAGCCTGCACGGTTGTCTGTTGCTGCGTGGCGAGTGCGTCCAGCCGAGCGATAGTCTGCGCGTCGAAGCGTGCAGCAAAGGTGTGCGGGGTAAACTCCGCCGCATCCGCGCCGGCCGCCTGCTCGCTCGTAAGGCGCAGGCTATGGAGCGCCGTGTAGTCCTGCTGTCGCCAGTGCGCGCTGCCGGTCTGCATCTCTTCGGATTCGAGCAACTCGTTCTGCCACTCGGCCAAATCGGCATATTGCAGCGGCTCGTCCACCGGCTCCGTGCCCTGCACCTGCGTCTCGTAGGCGCTGGCGATCTCGCGCGTGAGATTGGCGAGACCGGCGCGGTCGTTGTAGAGCGCGGGCATGTCGAGCGCGAGCACGTGCCGGTCGGCGGCGAGCCGTACGAGTTGCGCGCTGATGAGCGGCAAGCGGGCGAAGTCAAACGCAGCGGGCGCGTCGTCGTTTAAGAGCGCGGCCAACGCTGCGGCGCGCGGCTCGTCCGCCAAACCGCTCAGGTCTGTCTCCGCGACATCGAGCGCGGCTTCGTCGGCGATGACCTGTACGGGGATGCTCATGCCGGGCAGGCGTTGAAAACTGGTGCGCAGTATTTCGTGGCGCGCGACGATGGCGGCGAGCGCCGCCTTGAGCGCGTCGGCCTGCAACGCGCCCGTGACGAGCACGGCACACTGCGCGCGATAAGGCGCACTCGTGCCGGCCTGCTGTAGCAGCCACAGGCGCTCCTGCTGAGGTGAGAGGCGAAAGCCCGCTAAAGTTTCCTGTTCCATCTGTTCTGTCTGCGCGCCGGACGGTTAAAGTCCCCGGTCGCTCCAAGGCTCGGCCATCCCGACCAGAATCCGGCGCGCGCCTTCATAGGGTGCGCGCCCGTGCGCGACGAGCATGTTGTCGAGCAAAAGTATGTCGCCCTGCTGCCACGCGAAGCTGACCGTCTCCTGCGCGTAAGCAGCGCGCAGATGCTCAAGCACTTCCGGCTCAATCGGCGTGCCGTCGCCGTAACAGGTGTTGGTCGGCACATCTTCAACGCCGAACTCGCGCAACAGCGTCGCGCGCAGGTTCGGCTCAAGCGTCGTGACGTGAAAGAAGGTTGCGTGATTGAACCAGACGAGTTCGCCCGTGCGCGGGTGTTTGGCAATCGCGGGGCGCACGGCGCGCGTGCGCAGGCGGTCGCCGTCTTTCCACTCGGCGCTGATGCCGTGCCGCGCGCAGTGGGCTTCGACGGCCTGTTTGTCGGTCGTCTGAAACACGGCGGGCCACGGCAGCCCGAAGCCGTCGCCGAAGTTGCGTATGTACATCCACTGGCGCTCGGCGAAGCGCGCTCTGATCTGCGGATCGATGCGGTTGTAGATGCGGCGCACGTCGGCGATGGGCGTTTCGCCGCCGCGCGTGGCGGGCGTGGCGCAGTAGAAGAAAATCTTCAGCGGCCAAGCGTCCTGATAAGAGTTCTCGTTGTGCAGAAAGATGCTCTGGTCGGCCGGATGATCGGTCGAGGTGTAGATGTTGCCACTGACGGGGCTGCGCGGCGACGAACGCTCACGATATTCGAGCGGCTCGCCGGCGCACGCTTCGATGAACTGCTCGAACTCGCCCGCGCTCGCCACGTTGAAGTTGCGAAACAGCAGCCCGCCATGCTCGGCCAGATGCGCCTCGATAAACGCGCGATTGCCCGCCGCCCACGCACACAGTTCGACGCCGCGCACGGCCGGCTCAATCACAAGCGGCAGGCTTTGCCCGGCGACCAGCAAACTCGTCTTGACGAGGCTCGCGGGTGCGCCGCTCACAACCTTGCGCCGCACAGGATTCAATTTTCTCAGCCCCGGCCCGCCCGCTTCCTGCTCACTCATGCCTCGAAGCTCCACTTTCCGCCGCGCCCGGCACGGTGACGGCCTTGCGTCTGACCTGTTTCAATTTACTGAGCCGCGCGGCTTCTAACTCCTGCTCCCGCGCGCGGCGGCGCTCGCCGGCTGCTTCATCGAGGAGCGCCAGCAACTCTGCGAGCGGCGCGGCCGGTTGCTTGACGACCTGCTCAAGCAGCAACTCAAAGTCGGCCGCGAAACCGGCGATGGTCTGCGCGTCGAACAGGTCGGTGCTGTATTGCCAGTCGCCGAAGAGTGTGGGGCCGGCATCAACCATGTGCAGTACGAGGTCTAACTGCACCGTCTCGCTCGGCAACTCCAAGGGGCTGATGCGGAGACCGGGCAACTCCTGCGCTTGTCCCTGCGCCGTGCTCTGTTCGAGCGTGAACGACACCTGAAACAGCGGGTGATAACTCAAGCTGCGTTCGAGTTGGAGTTCATCCACCAACTGCTGGAAAGGCAGTTCCTGATGATCGTATGCGCCGAGCGTCACCTCGCGCACCTGTCGCAGGAGCGCCCTAAAACTGTCGTCGTCCGCGAGGCGTGCGCGCAGGCTGACCGGGTTCGCCAGCAGACCGATGAGACCTTCAAGCTCGACCCGGTTGCGGTTCGCCAAGGGCGCACCCACCACTATGTCGCCCTGCCCCGAGTAACGACGAAGCAGCACCATGAAGGCGGCCAACAGCGTCATGAAAGGCGTCGTGCCTTCGCGCGCGCACAACTCTCTGACGGCCGTCGAGAGCGCCGCAGACAAGTGCTGGCGACGCACCGCGCCTCTATAGGTCTGCGCGGCCGGGCGCGGGCGGTCGGTCGCAAGCGGCATCAGCGCGGGCGCGTCCGCCAACTGCCTGCGCCAGTAAGCCAACTGCCGTTCGAGTTCCGCGCCCGTCAGCCAAGCGTGTTGCCACTGCGCATAGTCCGCGTACTGAATCGGCAATTCAGGCAATGGCGACGGGCGGCCTTGAGCGAAGGCCGCGTAAAGCACCGCCACTTCGCGCATGAGGATGGGCGTTGACCAACCATCAGCGACGATGTGATGGAGCGCATAGAGAACGACATGCTCGGCTGCGGCCAACCTGATCAAGGTCGCGCGCAGCAGCGGCCCCCTTGCCAGATCGAAGGGCCGCCGCGCGTCCTCCGCGAGCAGGCGCTGAAGTTCGCCGTCGCGCGCTGCCGCGTCGAGCTTGCTGAGATCGACGAGCGGGAGTTGAAACTCCTGCGCGGGCGCGATGAGTTGGAACGGTTGCCCGTCGCGCGCCGTGAAGGTGGTGCGCAAGGCTTCGTGTCGCCGCACGATCTCGGTAAGGGCGGCGGCAAGCGCCGCGCAATCGAGTTGCCCCTCCATACGGAAGCCGCCGCGTATGTTGAAGAAGATGCTGCCCGGTTGCAACTGATCTATGAACCAGAGCCGCTGCTGCGCGAAGGAGAGCGGCAGTTGTGCATCGGCGGGGCGCGGATAGCGTGTGATGGCCGGGCGCACGTCGGCGCTCAGCTTACGCTTGAGCCACGCTTCGAGCAGGCCCCGTTTTTTGGGCGAGAGCGCACCGATGGTTTCCGCCAGTTGGCTCATGGCTGCTTGCTCTGCTAGACCTTCTGTTCGGATTGCGCCGCGCCGCCGTCGAGCCACGGAGCAGGCAGGAACGAACTGATCCGCGAACCCTTGCTCTCGGCGAGCGCCAGATCGCGCACCAGCTTGCTGACCGCCAGATCGAGCACGCCCAAACCGAAGGGGCTGAAGATGGCGATGCTGTCTGCGTCTCTGCGCGCCGGTGCGTGCCCGCGCAGGATGTCCGCGAGCGTGCAACGGACGAAGTCGCGGTGGCCGACGAGTTGCTCCGTCAGATGTATGGACGTTTGTGCGCGGCAGACGTGATCCACGTCGTCCACGATGTTATCGCCCGCGAGAATCAACTCCGGCGCGAGGTCGCGCAGAGAGATGTGCAGGATGGTGCTGCCGGGCGCGCAGCCATCGAGTTCGTTGATGTAGGGCTGCCCGGCCGTCGTGGCCATGGAGATGAGCGGGGCGGCGCGCAGGAGCGATGCGAGATCGGGCGCGACCTCGGTCGTCACCGGCGCGAACGTGGCGGCACATTTTTGCGCGAAGTGCGCTGCACGCGCCGCGTCCAGATCGTAGACGACGAAGTGCGTCAGGTCGGGACAGGCGGCCATGAGCGAGCGCGCGATCTCGAAATTGATGAGGCCGCAGCCGAGAAAGGCTGCGCGCCGGGTCGGTCTGTCCTGTTGCAAGAGTTGCGCGGCGAGGGCGGCGCTCGCGGCCGTGCGCTTGGCGCTGATGATCGAGCCTTCGATGATCGCTTCGGGTCGCCCGGTCTGCGGCGAGTTGAGGATCACTACGGCCGAGGCGCGATCAAGGCCGAGCGCCAGATTGCCCGGAAAGGACGACACCCATTTGATGCCGGCCACGCCGAACTCTTCGCCCAGATAAGCCGGCAGCGCGATGATGCGATTGCGCTGGTCGGCGGGAAAGCGCAGAAAGGTGGAATGCGGTAACGAGCTATCGCCTTCGGCGTGCGCTTGATAAGCCGCGCCGACGGTGCGGATCAGTTCCGCCTCGCGGCCCGCCAACAGTGATAGCACCTCGTGACCTTTCAGAATCAGTAGGTCATCGTCATACATGCTTGAGCCTCTTCCGTACCCTGCCAGAGATTTGAAACCAGATCGACTTGTTCGCGGCTGAAATGTTGGCGCAGCCAATCGTTGCAATAGATCGTGTCGAGATAACGCTCGCCCCGGTCGGGGAAGATGGCGACGCAGTTTGCGCCCGCCGTGATTTCATGTTTGATCTGTTCGACCGCCATCAGCACCGCGCCGGACGAACCGCCCGCCAGGATCGCTTCGTGCCGCACCAACCGGCGGCAACCGATCACGCAGTCAATATCGGTGACGTGGATGTAGCGGTCAGCGAGCGTATCCTGAAAGAGTTCGGGCCGGATGGCCGCGCCGTGCCCCGGAATCAAACGCTTGCTCTTTTGCCCGCCGAAGATGACGCTGCCGAGCGCGTCCACCGCGATAACTTTCGTCGGCAAGCCATTTTCATGTATGTACTCGGCACAGCCGCGCAAAGTGCCGCAGGTGCTCGTCGCACAGAACAGGTAATCGAGCGGCTGGTTGAGCGCGGCCAAGATTTCACGCATCGTCTGATGGTGCGCGCGCGGGTTGAGCACGTTGCCGTATTGATTGGGCCAGAAGTTGTTCGGATGCAGGCGGCGCAACTCCTGCACCCGATTGATGCGCGCCTGCAAATATTCGCCCGTCGCCGGATCGGGCTGCTCTACGCGGTCAACCTCTGCGCCGTAGACTTTCAGCAGCTTCAGGTTCTGCTCAGTCGTTTTCGGATCGACGACGCAGATGAAGCGCAGCCCGTAGTAAGAACAGATTTGCGCGAGGCCGATCCCCATGTTGCCGGAACTGGATTCGACCACGACTGTGTCGGGGCGAATCAGCCCCGTCTCAAGTCCGTGCTTGATGATCGTGAGCGCAGGTCTGTCTTTCGTGCTCCCGCCCGGATTCAAGCCTTCCAACTTGGCGTACAAGTGAAAGGGCCGGTCTTTGAAGATGTGCTGCAAATGCACGAGCGGGGTGTTACCGATGGCTGCAAGGACGTTGTCGTTCATGGTTAACCTCTGCGAGCCTTTAGCGCACTCGACGCGCGACCGGCGGCCGCACATTCGCCGGTCACACGCCAACGCATCAGCTCGTTACGGGGATTAGATTTAGTGAGAGAGTTACGCTCGCCCGACAGGCAGTGCCGCGTTCAGGTCGCAGCAGCGCCGCTGAAGCGACGACCTGCATGGACTTGTCGGGCGAAGGGGCGCTTGGGTCGTCGCGCAAAGTTTCGTGGTCAAAGGACGGCCGGTTATTGCGCGGGCTTACGCTCATTCAACAAGTCTTTGGCCTCGCCCTCGGCCATCTGCTCCAACTTGGCCAGCATGTGTTGTAGATTCTGTCGCCCGCGCGGGCGGGCCTGAATCTTTGGTCTGAGACTGCCCGGCTGTTGCTGATTCTGCTCGATCACCCGCGCGAGGCCCGCCACTGTGGGCGTCTCGAACACGCTGCGTAGCGGTACTTCGATCTGCAAACTCCCACGCACGCGGGCGAGGAGTTGAGTAGCGAGCAAAGAGTGCCCGCCCAACTCGAAGAAGTTATCCTCCACACCTACCCGCTCCACCCGCAGCACCTCCGCCCAGATCCCCACCAGCGTCTCTTCGAGGGCTGTCCGTGGGGCCACATAAGTGTTCTTCAACTCGGGGCGCGCCTGCTCCGGCTCCGGCAGCGCCTTGCGATCTACCTTCCCATTCGGCGTCAGCGGCAACTCAGCAAGCACGACCAGTGCCGCCGGCACCATGTACTCCGGTAGCGCCGCCCGTAAGTGCGCCCGCATCTCGGTGAGGTCGAAGGCCGGGCCGGTCGGCTGGCTTGCCACGTACGCCACCAGCCGTTTATCGGCCCCTTCATCACGTGCCACCACCACACAGGCGCGCACCGCCTCATGCCGGCTCAAGACCGCCTCTATCTCCCCTAACTCAATCCGGTAGCCTCTGACCTTCACCTGATGGTCCATGCGCCCTAAG
>DASVQA010000063.1:0-23623 GCA_036389375.1 Pyrinomonadaceae bacterium
TGAAGACGACGTTGCGGTAACGCTCGACCATGTACTGTTGCCCGTCGTGCAGCGCCGCGATGGGGATGTAGCGCAGCGCGCCGTCCAAAGACCACATCAAGGTCTCCGCTTTCGCGTCCTGTAAATCTTTGGCGATGGGGCCGACCACGATCTTGTAGAGTTCCTGCGCCAGCGGGCGCGGGTCGGTCTTGTAGTCTTGCAGCGCCTCGCGGAAGGCGGCGATCTTGCGGTTCAGCTCGACCGCTTTGATCGGATACTCGGCCGCCTTCTGCACGTCGGGCGTAATCAATACGACGCGATACTTGTCTTCGCCGACGACGGTGTAGAGCGCGACCGCGCCTTGACCGAGTTCGCGCAGGTCTTCCATCAGCCCTTGCGACTCGCGCAGTTGATAGACCTTTTCGCCGCCCTGTTTCGAGCCGCTTAATTCCGTCTCAAGTTGATCGAGATACTTCTGAAACGCTTGCCCCGCAACGTTCAAATCCGTCTCAAGGATGGCGAGTTGTTTATCCTCTTCGGCGGTGCGCGCCGGTTTGGCTAATAGTTCGCCGCGCTGCCGCCCGCGCGTCGTGATCTGATCGGCAATCTCCTGATAGCGTTTGCTCAAAGCGTCCTCGGCGGGCGACAACTGCGCGCGCGCCTTGAGCGCATTGGTCTCGCCGCCGTCGCGCCGCACGTATTCCAGATACTCGGCCTCTTTCAACATGCCGACGACCTGTTGCGCTTCGGGCAGACGACCCTGCGCGATCAGCAGTTCGGCGAGTTGGCGATAGGTGAGCGTCTTGCTCTTGATGAAGGAGAGTTGCGCTTCACGGTCGAGCGGCGGCAGTTCCGCGCGCACCTGCTGGTAATCGTTCACGGCCTGTTTGCCGTAATAGATGGCGGCGACGGGGCGCTGGTCGCGCCAGACGAACATGAGATTGCTGTAGGTGTCGCCTTCGCCCGCCACGTTCGCCGTCATGCGATGCAGGGCGAGCGCCTGCGCGAAATAGGTGAGCGCCTTCTGGCGTTGCCCCAGAGAGTTATAGACGAAGCCGATGTTGTTGAGCGTCGTGGCTTCGCCGCGCCGGTCGCCGATGCTGCGCTGGATGTCGAGCGCCTGTGTGAGATAGCCGAGCGCCTTCGCCTGATCGCCCGTGTCGATTGATTCGAGCGCGAGGTTCGAGAGCGGTGCGGCCAGTTCGTTGCAATCGCCGATCTGGCGAAAGAGCAGCATGGCGCGGTCGTAATACTCGTGCGCCGGGCCGTGCTCGTTCGCTTCGTCAAAGAGCACGCCGAGGTTGTTCAGCGCGTAAGCCTCGCCGCGTCTGTCCTGCGCGAGCCGAAAGAGCGGGAGCGCCTGTTGAAACGTGTCTATGGCGCGCTGGCGTTCAGCGCGCGCTTCGTACAGGAGACCTATGCGGACGAGCGTGTAGGCGGCGGCGCGATTGTCGTTCAAACTCTGCGAGACGGCGAACGATTGTTGGAAATGTTCGAGCGCGTGCGCGTGATCGCCGAGCGTGTGATAGACGAGCGCGATCTGGTTGAGCGTTGTCGCTTCGGCGGCGCGGTCGCCTGCGGCGCGCGCCAGTGTGAGCGCGTCGGTGAAATAGTTGAGCGCGGATTGTGCGTCGCCGGTCGTGGCGGCGACCGCGCCGAGCATAGTGAGCGTCAAGCCCTCGCCGCGTCTGTCCTGCACGGTGCGGAAGGTGCTTAGCGCCTCTTTGAACTTGCTGAGACCTTCGGTCGGCTTGTCCTCTTGGAGCAAACGGGTCGCCTGCGCGAAGGTGCGCTCGGCGGGCAGACGGCGGCGGTCGGCGCGCGTCGGGTAACGATTCTCGAACGTGAAGGCGTAGCGGCCGGGCGGCGCGTCCGACAGGCGCGGGCGCACTTCGATGATGTAGATGCCCGCCTGCTCGATCTCGAAGAACAGCGGCTCAGGCCCCCAGGAGCCGACCGGATGATCGATCTGCAAAAGCGGTGCGCCGCTCGCGTCCTTCAGGGTCACGACCACGTCCACGCCGCGTTGCTCAAAGACGGCGCGGACGAACTGGCCTTGGCTGAGCGTCAACTTGTAGGTGTGTATCTCGCCGCCCGCGAGGTCGCGCTCGCCCAACTCGGCGAGCGCCTGCGCGCGGACGTGGGCCGGCCCACACAGGCAAAGCAGGATGACGGCGAGGGCGGCCTGTAGGCTTAGCTTCAGAGCGTATGGACGTAAAATCGGGCACGGGGCGGAGACACAGCGACGCGAAAATGGGGGACGCATGGGGCAGTAGCCTTTCGGGGTATCGATAGCAACCGGCGCGGCCGTTGCGCCCGACCTTTGGGGAGCTTGTCGGCGGCGGCGCGGCACTTAAAAGGAGCACGCGACGGGGCGCTCAAACAACAGCCGCCCGGCGCGCCAACTGGCCTTTACATTAGGGCGCACGCGGCGGGCGTGTCAATAGCGTCCGCCACGCCGCACAGATATCTGCGCACCTTTGCGCGCACGCGTAAACGTCGGTTAATCTTCCGCCTTGTGCCGGCCGACGCGCGCGGGGCTTGAACTTTCGCCGCGCGGCGGACGCAACGCCAGCGGGCCCGAAGGCAACTAAAGCTTTTCCGCCTCGGCCGACGCGCGCTGCACAACGCTCACCCAAAGACCGGGCGGCGCTTGATGTTGGCACGCCCTAATTTAGTTTGGAGCAGATTGATGAACAGACCTTTTACGCTTTTCGCCCTCGCCCTGATCGTGCTCGCGGGCGCAACCGCGCAGCAGGCGCAGACGCGCCGCCCCGCCGCGCAGCCGCCCGCCCGGCCCGCCGCCCAACGCCCCGCCCCCGCGCCCGCCAATGCCGGCACGGCGGCAGCGCCGGCCAAAACGGACGAAGACTGTGGCTGCGACGCGGGGCCTCTGCCCGGCGTGCTTGCCGTCGTCAACGGCGTGCGGATCGCCAGCACGGACTTAAGCCCGGACACCGTCGCACAGGTTAGCGAACTCGAAAAGCGGATGGCGGCGGCGCGTAAACAGGAACTCGAACGCCAGATCAACGCGCGCCTGTTGGACGCCGAGGGCAAGCGGCGCGGCGTCAGCGCCGACCGCGTCTTTGAGGATGAAGTTGTCGCTAAAGTGACGCAGCCGACCGAGACGGAAGTGCAGGTGTTCTTTGATCAGCACAAGGCGGAGATCGAAGCGCAGCTAGGGCACGCGGCCGAGTTGAAGGAAGTGCGCGCTGACATCGTCAGTTCCTTGCTGATTGAACGGCAGCAGGCGTTAGAAGATAGTCTGTCGGCGCGTTTGCGTGCGAACGCGCAGTATCAGGTGCTGGTGACGGAGGTGAAGCCGCCCGCGAACGCCGCCGACCGGGCGCGCGTGCTTGCCACCGTCAACGGGCAGCCGATCACGGCGGGCAGCGTGGAAGACGCCGTGCTGCCGCTCGTCGGGCAGGTGATGGAACGCTCCTACGAACTGCGCCAGCAAGACCTGGACATGCGGATCAACGATCTGCTCTTGCAGCAGGAGGCGCAGAAGCGGCAGGTCACGCCGAAGGCGCTACTGGATGCGGAACTGGCGACGCGCATCAAGCCCGTCACCGAGGCCGCCGCGCAGACCTTCTATAACGAGAACAAGGAGCGCATCAACGGCGCGTTTCCGCAGATCAAAGATCAGTTGATCCAGTATCTGAAGGAGCAGGAGCAACTGCGCGCCACCGGCGCTTACGCCGACGAACTGCGGCGCAAGGCGACGGTGCAGACCTTCCTGCAACGCCCCGTCGTCCCCGCGCTCAAGATCGCCACCGAAGATCAACCCACGCGCGGCGCGGCGACGGCGAAAGTCACCATCGTCGAGTTCACAGACTTCCAGTGCCCCTCATGCGCCGCCTTGCAGCCGACGCTCGAACGGTTGATGACGGAGTACGGCGACCGCGTCCGCCTCGTCGTGCGTGACTTCCCGCTCTCGCAGCACAAGAGCGCGCCAAAGGCGGCCGAAGCGGCCGAAGCGGCCCGCGCGCAGGGCAAATACTGGGAGTATGCCGCGCTTCTCTTCAAACAGCAGGGCGCAGCTACGACCAACGAAGAGAAAGAGGCGGCGCTCGCCGTGCCCAAGCTGAAGGAGTACGCCACGCAACTCGGTCTCAACCGCCAGCAGTTCGACGCCGCGCTCGACGCCGGTCGCTTTAGCGCTCAGGTCGAACGCGACCGGCAGGACGGCATCAAACTCGGCGTCGGCCACACGCCCAGCGTCTACGTCAACGGTCGCCTGACCAGCGACAACAGCTATGAAACCATCAAGTCGGCGCTCGACGCTGCGCTCAGACCCGGCGCGCAGTAGAAGCAGACGGCGCTGGCACGAGCGCGCCTTGATCAACCGAGCGCCTGCCGCGCGCCAAATCTCTGCCTGACTCGCTGACAGGCGACCGGTGCGCCCCGCGTGCCGGTCGCCTGTACAGTGCCCGCACCCGAGTAGTATATTTTCAGTCGTTCCCCTGACAACTTCATCCCCTCTAGGCGCGCGTGCCGGCCCGCGCGTGTGCGCCGCGTCTCCCTTTGTTAAACCCCCACGCATTGATGACGATTGAAACTCGCAATTCAGGCGACGAGGAGGTTTGAAGACAATGGCAGACCGTTACGACGAACGTGATGACGACCGCGCCGACGAGCGCGAGCAGATGCGCTCCGTCCGGCGCGACGAGTCCGACTATCAACGCGGTCGGGCGGAGCGCAGCACCTACGGTTACGGCATCAGCCGCAACACCACGCGCGATTACGACGAAGACCTCAACCGCGATTACGGCCGCCGCCGCCCCCCGCGCGCCTTCGATTACGAACGCGAAAGCAGCTACGGCAACGACTATCGCAGCGATTACGGCAACGAGTATCCGCGCCGTCCCGGTCGTGATTACGAACGCGAGTCCGACTACGATCGCAGCTACGGGCGCGGCTACGGTTATGACCGTGCGGACGAAGGCGGCGCGAGCCGCTACGGGCGCACCGCCCGCCATCCAGCCGACGAACGCGACGACCAGCGCAATTATGAACGCGACCGTGAGCGCGGCCCGCGCGGCTACGAGTATGAGAGCGGCGATTGGCGATTGCGGCGCAGCGGCGGGCGCGGCGAGCGCGACGAAGAACGACGGCCACGCCGCGAGCATCCGGCCGAGCCGGGCAAGGAGCGCAACTGGTGGGATCGCGTCAGCGACGAGGTGGCCTCTTGGTTCGGCGACGAAGAGGCGGAGCGCCGCCGTCTGCGCGACGAGGCGCGCAACCGCATCAACCATCGCGGGCGCGGCCCGCGCGGTTATCGGCGCTCCGACGAACGCATCCGCGAAGACATCAACGACCGCCTGACGGATCATCCATACATTGACGCTTCCGACCTCGACGTTGAGGTCAACGCAGGCGAGGTCACGTTGACGGGCGCGGTCGAGAGTCGTCAGGCCAAGCGGCTCGCCGAAGACATCGCCGAGACGGTGTCCGGCGTGACGAACGTCGAGAACCGCCTGCGCGTCAGTCGCAGCGCGTTTGATGAGACGGGGCGGAGCGCGACGACGGCCACCGCTGATCTGACCACGACGACCGACGCGACGCTCGTGCGCGAGCCGAACGCGGGCGCGGCTTCAAGTGCCGCCGCTACGTCGAACACCGGCAGTTCGAAGCCGCCGGCCGGTTAGCGCACTCGTCAGTTGCGGTTGGTTGCGTTTGCGCGGCCGGCCGATTCTACCGGCGCAAGAGAACGTGCAAGGGGCGCAGAGAATTGATCGTTTCTCTGCGCCCCTTGTTGTGTAATGTGGTTGCGGCCTTGAAATCGGTTTAGAAGATTCCTTGCCCCGGCGTCAGAATTTCATCCGGGTCGAACTGGTGCTTGGCGAGCGCGAATAACGCCCACAACGGTTGATAGTGTTGCTGCCAATCTGCCTGCGTGACGGGCACGGAATCGAACGGGTAGCGTCTGCCGCCGAGCACGACCGCGCGCTCATAAAGCACGCGATTGGCGGCGACTAGTTGGGCGGTGCGCTCCGGTGTCGGCGGCAGGGCATTGCGGAGCAGCGAGAAGATAAAGAAGTGGCGGCTGTCCGGCACGCGGAAGAAGGGCGTGTGAAACAGGTTGCGATTGAAGGGATAGATGAGAATGGGGCCTTGGCCTACGTCGTCCACCGTTAGATCGGCGAGCGTCTCGCCGATCAACGTCCCGGCGTTGGCGGCCGGGACGAACAGATTGACCCAGGGATGCGGCAACGACCACGCACCGATCTGTCTGAGGAACGCAACCGTCGGCGCAAGCCGATTCAGATAATCGAAGTACGACATGTCTTGCGCGGACTCTGTGCCGGGATTAAAGGCCAGCCCCGCGAGCAGGGTGGCATCGTTCGGTTCATGACCGGGCGCGAAGTATTTGCCGACCTCCAATTGATAGAGCCAGCCGCCCCCGCCGTCCGGCACGGCAAAACCCTGCACCGTGTCGAAGCGCCCATCATCGATCAGGTGTTCGAGGTCGGACAGGAACGCCGGGAGACTGCTGTAGAACGCGTGATAAAGCCGCACGTTCGGCGGGGCCGGGATGAGCCGCACACGCGCGCGCACGATCAACCCGAATTGCCCCAAGCCCGAGCGCGCCGCCTCGTAGAGAGCTATGTTATGCGTCGGTGAACAGGTGACAAGTTCGCCTTCGCCCGTGACCACCTCCAAGGCCAGAACGTTATCCACCTGCGGCCCGAAGCGGAAGGCCTGACTGCCGATGCCGCCCAGACTGAGCGTGCCGCCGATGCTCAGTTCCAGAAAATCTACGAGCGTGGGCGGCGTCAGCCCGTGCGGAATAGTCTGTTCGAGCAGGTCGAGCCAACGCGCGCCCGCGTCCACCAGCGCATCCGTCGGATTAATTTCGTGGACGGCGGCGAGCGTGGACATGTCAACGACCACGCCGGCTTCGACCTGTGCCTGTCCCTGTGTGCTGTGGCCTTGTCCGCGCGCCGCCACCTTGATGCGATTGCGCCGCGCGAACCTGACCAGCTTGACCACGTCGCGCACCGATGCGGGCTTGAGCACGGCTGTGGGTTGACGATGAATGAGATGCCCGAAGTCGTCCGCTGCCGCCGCGCGTGCAGCCGGATCAAGCAGCAGCGTGCCGTCAAAGTTTGGGAAGCCTGCGGCCAGCGCGTAAGGCCCGCGCCCGATCTCGGCAGCGCTCACCCAACTGCGCCGCCCGGTGTCAAAGCCTGCGACGACCAGCGCGCCCGCCGCACCCGCTAATGTCCCGCGTAAAAATCTCCGCCGTGAAATATCTGCGCTCATCTGCTCTGCTCCTTAACTGTTATGAGTTGTGATTCGGTGAGACCAAAGAAGAGGTCATCGGTTAGCAAACTCTCGGTCAGGCGCAGGCAAAATATTACGCGCCGCCGGCCATGTCAACAAAAAAGGGCGACCAACATGGTCGCCCTCAGCTTATCCTAGTGCCGCGCCGCTTTCAGCGCCGCTTTACTTCAACTCTTTGCTCGTGTACGGCGTGCGCAGACCGCGCTGCGCTTCGTTGTACATGTCGAACACGTCGGGCCGGCCCAAGACGGCGTGATAGGCGGCGACGGCTTCAGGCCGTTTGCCCGTCAGATCGAGTGATTGCCCGGCGCGCAGGTACGCCATCGAGATCAGACCGGGCGCGGCATCGCGCGCCTTGGCGGCCGCGAGGAACTGCTGCGAGGCGCGGTCGAACTGGCCCAGCGCGAACAGCGACTCGCCGTAGCGATAGTGGATGAGATCAAGCGCGATGGCGCGTTGGGCGGGCGGGCGGCCCGGCAGTTCGCGCATCAGCGCGTCGAAGATATTGAAGGCTTCCGTCTCGCTGCTCGTCGTGTCTTTGCCGGCCTTGCGGTCAATGACGGCTTGCGTGATCAATGCGTCGGCCACTTCGAGTTTGAAGAGATAGTTGCGCGGGTACTTCTCGGCCAACTCGCGCGCATATTTGAGCGCATCGTTGTAACGCTTCTCGCGTTTGTAGAGCGTGATCAGCAGGACGCGCGCATCGTCGTTGGCGCGTGTGCCCTGCGCGACGACGCGCTCCAACGTCTCTATCCCTTTCTTCTTCGAGCCGCTCATGCCGCCGACCTTCAACACCAGCCGGACGGGGAAGGAGACCGAGCCGAGCACGTATTCGTAAAGCCCCAGCGTCACTTCGGCATCGTGGCAGTTGGGATCGAGTTTCAGCACTTTGCGGTGATAGTCCACGCTGTCCATGCCGTTGCGGAGCGCCGCCATGAAGCGCCGTTCGACCGCGCCCGCGAACGCCGCCTGCAAGCCCGTGATCGAGCCGAGCGCGTAGAGCGCCTCCACGTCGTTCGGGTTCTGCTTCAGACGCGCTTCGGCGATCTGCTTGGCCTGCTGCGTGTATTCCTTGAACGCCTGAATCGTCTTGGGATCGACTTTGTCTTCCGTCTTCGCGTAGAAAGATTTGCTGTTATAGAGCGAGGATTGCAGCCGGCGCGACTCGTTCATCGTCTGCAACCAGAGGCTCGCCGCCAGAGACTGCGGCCCCGACGGGCTATCGGGAAACTGGCGCTGGATGTCCATGAAGATGCGCCGCGCCTCGTCGTAGTCGAGATTGTAGAGCGCCTCGCTGCCTTTGGCGCGTAGTTCGTCGAAGCGTGCGCGGCTGGCGTCCGAACTTGGCGCAGGGCTGGCGGCGGGCATGCCCGCTTGCTGCTGCTGTTCTTGTGCGTAACAGATGCTGCATGCAATCAGTACGAAGAAGAGTGTGCTAAAGCGTCTTGAATTGCTCATGGGCGCTGCCCTTTCTTGGAGTTTTGGGGGAAAGTGCGCGTCAGGTCGAACTTGGTGAGCAGCAAGAGCAACCAATGTGCCGCGCTTGTCGTGTCGGGTTGATTGATGTTATCAAGCAGGGCGAGCAGGGGAGGAGCCTTGGATGAGACCGCTCGGACTGTTTCTACTTATCGCAAGCTTGGTGAGTCAGGCGGGCAGCAGCGCGCCGCCCGTCAGTGCGGTGCGCGCCTACCGGCAGGCGCACGAGCACGAGATACTGGCGGAGTTCGTCCAGTTTCTATCGTTGCCGAACGTCGCCGCAGACCGCGCCAACATCCGCCGTAACGCCGACGCGCTCGTGCAACTGATGGCGCGGCGCGGCCTCAATCCGCGTCTGCTGGAAGCGACGGAGGCGAACGTGCCGCCCGTCGTCTATGGTGAACTGCGTGTGCCGAACGCTGCGCGCACGCTCGTGCTCTACGCGCACTACGACGGGCAACCGACCGACCCGAAACAGTGGACGGGCAGCGCGCCGTGGCAACCCGTCTTGCGCACGGCCGCCTTGGAGGCGGGCGGGCAGATCAGACCGCTGCCGGCGGCGGGCGAGCCGATCAATCCCGAATGGCGGCTCTATGCGCGCTCGGCTTCGGACGACAAGGCGGGCGTCGTCGCCGTGCTCAACGCGCTCGACGCGCTTAAGGCGACGGGGCAGCAACCCACCGCCAACATCCAACTCTTCTTCGAGGGCGAAGAGGAAGCCGGCTCGCCGCATCTCGCGGACATACTAAGCCACAACAAGGAACTGCTGAGCGCCGACACGTGGATCATCTTCGACGGGCCCGTGCATCAGACGGGGCGCAAGCAGGTGGTCTTCGGCGTGCGCGGCGTGACGGGCGTGGACATCACCGTCTATGGCGCGCAGCGACCGCTGCATAGCGGGCACTACGGCAACTGGGCCCCGAACCCCGCCATGCTGCTCGCGCGCCTGCTCGCCTCGATGAAAGACGAGCGCGGGCGCGTGCTGATTCAAGGTTTCTATGATGATGTCGAACCGCTCGGCCCCCTCGAGCGCCGCGCCATCGCCGATGCGCCGCCCGTTGACGACGAACTCAAGACGGCGCTCGGCTTCGCCCAGGCGGAAGGCGGCGGCAAGAGCCTGCTGGAACTGCTCAACGAGCCGTCGCTCAACATTGACGGCATTAACAGCGCAGAGGTAGGCGCGCAGGCGCGCAACGTCATCCCCACGACCGCCACCGCCACGCTCGACCTGCGCCTCGTGAAAGGCAACGACCATCGCCGGCAGGTGGAACGCCTCATCGCCCACGTCCGCCGGCAAGGCTTCTACGTCACCAACGCCGAACCGACCGACGCAGAGCGCCGCCAGCACCCGCTTATCGCCCGCGTCGTAGCTCGCGGCGGCTACAACGCCGAGCGCACGCGCATGGATCTGCCACAGGCGCGCGCCGTCAGCGCCGCCGTGCAATCCGTCTCCGCGCAGCCCGTCGTCGAACTACCCACGCTCGGCGGCAGTCTTCCGCTCTACGTCCTGCGCGAACAACTCGGCGCAACTTCAATTACCGTGCCCCTTGCCAACTACGACAACAATCAGCACGCCGAGAACGAAAACATCCGCCTGCAAAATCTATGGGACGGCATAGAGATCGTCGCGGCGATCATGCGTATGTAGATTGAGAACGCGCGCACGCGCGCCCGCACAAAGGGTAGTGAGGGAAGACAATTTTGAGGGTGCGCCGGCGAGTCGTCCGTTTGAGCGTGCCCGAATCAGGTTGCGCCCGCGTTAACCGAAGACCGGACGGCGTCTGCGCCGGCGGTCGAGAGTTCAGTCTGATTAGTGATGCAGATGTTCAGGTCGCGCAGCAGCCCGTCGCCGATCCCGTAAATCCAACCATGCACCGCTAATTCCTGTCCCCGGCTCCAGGCGTTCTGCACGACCGTTGTCCGGCCGACGTTGAGCACCTGCTCGATCACGTTCAACTCAGACAGACGGTTCAGGCGCACTGCCTCGTCGTGAATGTCTGCGAGCAGCGCCGCGTGGCTGTGCATCACGTCCTGCACGTGGCGCAGCCAGTTGTCTATCAGACCGAGTTGCAGATTCTGCATCGCCGCCTGCACGCCGCCGCAGCCGTAGTGCCCGCACACGATGATGTGACTGACCTTGAGCGCGTCCACCGCGAATTGCAGCACGGATAAGCAATTGAAGTCTGTGTGGACGACCAGATTGGCCACGTTGCGATGGACGAACAACTCGCCGGGCTGAAGTCCGACGAGTTGCGTCGCCGGCACACGGCTATCCGAACATCCGATCCACAGATAGCGCGGCGACTGTTGTTGCGCCAGCGCGTGAAAAAAGCCGGGGTCGCGCGCGTTGATGCCCTCAGACCAGCGCCGATTGTTCTCAAGCAGTTCGCTTAGCTTCCGCATGTCGATAGCAGACAGGGCATCCTGTGTGGATGCCCCGTCTTTATTCCATCCTTATTCCATCTGATGATGGGCCGTGGAGGGCTCGAACCTCCGACCCGATGATTAAGAGTCATCTGCTCTACCAACTGAGCTAACGGCCCCTGAAGGGTGAGAGAAATTTAACGGCGCAGAAATTGTGTGTCAAGCAACGGCGCGGATGTAACGCGCCCGACATGCACAAAGCCCGCGCGGGCGTCGTTGCCTGAGCGACAACGACGCCCGCGCGGGCAAGCTGTGTGTCAGCGTACCGTCAATTCGGAGGGGAGTTGTTTATCTACGACGGGGCGTGTGGGTGCGTTCGCCAGTTCCTCGGCGGTGAGGAAGATGGTGCGGGCGAACTTCTGCATCTTGTCGTAGTCGATCTTATCGGGCGAATCGGTGGCCCGGTGATAGTCCTCGTGGACGCCGTCGAAGTAGAAGATGATGGGCACGCCCTTCTGCGCGTAGTTGTAGTGGTCGGAGCGGAAGAAGAAACGGTTCGGGTCGCGCGGGTCGTCGTACTTGTAGTTGAACGCGAGATTGAGATAGGCGCTGTTGACGCGTTCGCTCAGCGCGCCCAACTGCGTGCTCATCATCTGCGAGCCGATGACGTAGATTTCGTCGGGCCCGGACAGTTCGCGGTTGAGCGGGTTGGTGTCGCCCGCCTTTTTGCTGCGCCCGATCATGTCTATGTTGAGTTGGGCGACGACCTGTTTGAGCGGCACGGTCGGATGCTCCGTGAAGTATTTTGAACCCCACAGGCCTTTCTCCTCGCCGCAGTGCCAGACGAACAGGATGGAGCGCGCAAGGCGCGGCCCCTTCGCCAGCGCTTCGGCAATGGTGAGGACAGAGACCGTGCCGGAGCCGTCGTCGTCCGCGCCGTTGCAGATGTTGTCGCCGTTGACGGGCGCGCAGATGCCGACGTGATCGTAGTGCGCGCCGAGCGCGACGTATTCCTGCCGGAGCGTCTTGTCTTTGCCTTCGAGCACGCCGACGACGTTCTGCGTAAACTCGCGGTCAACCGATACGCTCACGCCGAAGCGCAAAACTTTCTGCGGGTTGAGCGCAAGCGTTGCGCCGCCCGCGCCCGCCTGCGCGGCGCGCAGCACATCCGCGCCCGCCTGTGGCTCGCCGTTGAAAAGCGCGTCGAGCAGGGTGGGCGAAGCATAGATGGTTGGGAGTTGCTGCGTCGGTTGCGCCGGTGCAGCCTGTGCCTCTTCCGCCGGTTCGACCGTGAACGTGCCGCGCTCAAGTCCCGCCTGCCGGTTAGACCACCAGCGCATCGTCTCGCGCGCGTTCGGGATAAGGATCAGTCCGCGCGCGCCGTGCTCGCGTGCGTAGGCTTCAGGATCGGCCCAATCTTCGCCCACCTTGCCCGTCAGTTCGGCGCGCGTCAGGCCGGCGGGAAAACCGGCGTTGGCAATCACGATCTTGTCGCGCACGTCAACGCCCGCGTAAGGATTCCAGTTCTTCGTCTTGACGAGCCAGCCGTGCCCGACATAGACGAGCGCACCTTCGGCCGCGCCTGAGCGGTTCGCCGGCAGAAAGTCCGCGCCGACCCGGAACACGCGGTCACCGAGTTCGGCGTGCGTCTGCGCGGTGTCAACCTTGGTGCGCTTGAGCGGGATGCGTTGGAAGTATGTGCCGTCGTCGCCGGCCGGTTTGATGCCCCAGCGTTTGAGATTGTCGGCGATGAACTTGGCCGTCTCGTTCAGACCCGGCGAGGGTGTGTCGCGCCCGCGCATCGCATCGGATGCGACGTAGTGCAGGCGCTCGCTCAAACTCGCCGCCGTGATCTTTTCTGCCGCCTTCAGTTCGGCCTTTGAGAGCGCAGGCGCGGCCGGCGCATGTGCCGTCTGCGCGAGCGCGGCCGGCGTCCAGACGAGCAGCAGTAAACTCAGGCACACGCTGAGCAGGTTCGATCTACGCATGTATCCTCCAAAGATTTTGGCTGGCATCTGCGGATAATGTAACAGGCGGGTTAGACGTTGACCAAACGGCGTGGGTTGCGCCCGCAGCGCTCAGGCCGCAAGGTACACGCGGGGCGCAAGCTTAGTCCTTGCGCCCGCGTGTACCTTGCCGGTTAAACGCTGGCTCGTGTGCGGGCCTTAGCCTGCCGAAGCGGCTTTTAGTTGTTGCTGCTGTTGCTGCTTCTCCTGCTGCATGCGTGTGCCAAGCTCGGTCAGTTGCTGTTGGCTCAGCACGCCGCTCGCCTTCGGGAACATCTCAGTCTCTTCCTCTTTGACGTGATGGTGGATGGCGCGTTTCAGATCGCTCACGAGGTTTTCCCAAGCAGTGCCTTCGGGCTGCGTCCCCGACAGTTGCTGAAGCAGGTCTTTGACCTCCTGATGCTCTTCGTAAGCCTCAACCGTGATCTCGCGCGTCTCCGCTTCCTGTTTGAGCAGAGGATAGAAGATCGTCTCTTCGATATGCGCGTGTACGTCGAGCGCCTGTTTCAGTTCGTTGAAGATGCGCTGCCGTTCGGCGGCGGCGTCGGTCGCCTCAAGCTGTTGTAGCATCTCGGACGCCTGCGCGTGATCCTGTTTCAAGAGTGTGAATACGTCCATACTGCCCTCTCCTGTCTGTTTGGTGCTGTTAAGGTTGAACCTGCACCCGCGCGGGCACACGCGGTTCGCGCGCGCCCGCGCGGATAAACTTATGAGCGCTCGACCGCGCCGTCTCTAGTTGTTGGCCAAGCGGCGGGCGGCTGCCGTCTAACAGGTTGGCGGTTGTGCGCCGCGCGGCGGCCGCTGCCTGATGCGCTGCCCACTCGGAACTACTCTCGCTTGATGACGGTTTCGCGCTCATGCACGACCGCCGTGTGGTCGCGCGAACGGCCGCGCGCGCCCATAGCCGCGATAGCGACGATGGCGAGCAACACGACTGCGCCGATGCCGAGCCAGAGCGGGTTGATGCCCGTCCGCTCGGCCGTGCGTGTGACCTGTACGGTCGTGGGCTGCGCGGTTTCGGTCGTCCGTGTGGTCTGCGTGGTCGTGGTCTGCGAACTGCTGCCGGAGTTGCCGCTGCTCTGCGCCAGAACGCTCAGCGACAGTAGCCCGAACAGCATGCCGAAGACGACGGAAAGCGCGGTCAAACGATGTGTCATGCGAAAATCCTCCTGTGATGCCGCACCGAAAGAGAACAAATCACAGCCAAAGCCATACAGTGGCTCGTGCGCCGGGCGCGGCTTTTCCTATCATTTTAATTAAAGTCTAAAGAAAGGATGTAAGGCGTATGCTACTGACGTGCCAGCGGGCGGAGCGGCAACTAACGGGTTAGGGGCACGGCGGGCTTAAGCTTGATGCGAAGGACGTACCCGCGGCAGGAGTCGAACCTGCGACCTTTCGCTCCGGAGGCGAACGCTCTATCCACTGAGCTACGCGGGCACAAGGCTGTTTAAAGGCACGTAAACATAACATAGCCGTGTCCACGCTTGCCAGCGCACACGCCGACTTGACGCCGGCCCTGCGGCACGCCTAAATCATTACGGTCGTGCCATCATGTTAAGCGCAGCGCCGCACGCTGTTAATCACTATTATGCTCATCGTCAATCGCCGGCAAGCCGCTGTTATCAACACACCGCACGGGTCGGAGATACGCCCGCTAATTGACCGCACCACGTCAGGTATCGAGTTGTGCAGTCTGGCCGAAGAGGTCTTACCACCCGGCGCTGCGGTCGGGCGGCATCATCACCATACGACCGAAGAGGTCTATTACATCCTGCACGGTTCCGGCCACATGACGGTCGGCGACGAGCAGCGCGCGGTCGCGGCCGGCGACGCCATCTTCATCCCGCGCGGCGCGTCGCACACGCTCGTCAACACCGGCGCAACGCCGTTGACGCTCTTGCTCGTCTGCGGGCCGGCTTACGACCGGGCCGATCATTTGCTGGAATGAAGCACCGGAGGCGCGCTTGTCGCTGCTTGCGCGGCCGTCGTATGCTCCGGCCTCGACGCCGCCCGCCGCGCGGGTCATCATCTGCCCATGACGCACAGCACGCTATTCACACAGGTCACAGACTGCCTGCGGCTCGAAGCCGAAGCCATCGCGCAGGCGGCGGCGCGCTTGCGCCCTGAAGAGGTCGAGCGGGCGATTGCGCTGCTGCGCGACTGTCGCGGCAAGGTGGTTGTGGTCGGCGTCGGCAAGTCCGGCAACGTGGCGCAGAAGATCGCGGCGACGCTGACGAGCACCGGCACGACCGCCGTCTATCTGCACCCGTCGGACGCGCTGCACGGCGGGCTTGGCGTCGTCATAGCGGACGACGTGGTTGTCGTCATCAGCAACAGCGGCGAGACGGATGAAATCCTCGCTATGCTGCCGTACCTCAAGCACCGGCGCGTGCCCCTCATCGCCATCATCGGCAACCTGCATTCGACGCTCGCCGGGCGCGCAGACGTGCTTATCGATGCTTCAGTTGAAAAGGAAGCCTGCCCGTTGGGGCTTGCGCCGACGACGAGCACGACGGTTGCGCTCGCGCTCGGCGACGCGCTCGCGCTCGCGCTCATGCAGTGCAAAGAACTGACGCCCGAAGCGTTCGCCCTGAATCATCCGGCCGGGCGCTTGGGCAAGCGCCTGATGCTGCGCGTCAGCGACGTGATGCACGGCGGCGCGGAGAATCCGACGGTCGCGCCCGATGCGCCGCTGCTCGAAGTCGTCCACGCGATCAGTCGGGGCGGCTTGGGCGCGGCGAACGTCGTTGACGGCGCGGGGCAACTCGCAGGGATCATCACGGACGGCGACCTGCGGCGCGCGCTCGAACGCGGCGAGTTAAACGCGCTCGCCCGCCTGACGAGCAGCCAGATTATGACGCGCGCGCCCATCACAACGACGCCGGACACGCTCGCCTACGACGCGCTCCGGCTGATGGAAGATCGCCCGTCGCAGATTTCCGTCCTGCCGGTCGTGGACGAGCGGGGCGCGTGTGTGGGTCTGCTCCGCTTGCATGACATCGTGCGCAGCGGGTTGTGAAAGGGGAATTGAAGTTGAGCAGTTTACGCGCGTGGCTGTGTCTGGTCGCGCTGATCTTCATCGCCGCCCTCGCCCGCCCCGACGCCCAAGCCACGCCGCCGCCGAAGGCCCGCCCGCCCGTGCCCGCGCAGACGATCCCGGCGGGCGAAGTCGTGGTCGTGCTGCCGGAGCGACTTTTCAACGCGCTCGTCGAATCTCTGTTCACGCTGCCGCAGCCGCCGAGTTTTCCGTTGGCGCGCGGCGGCGAGCCGAACGACGACAACAAAGGCGGCGCGTGTGCGAGCGTGATCACGTTACTGCGGGCGCAGGCGGGCGCGCGCACGGGCGTGCAGTTTCGCGCGGGTCAGATCAGTGCGCCGGTCGCGTTCAAAGGCGCTTACAACGCACCGCTCCTCGGCTGTCTGAAGTTTCAGGGCTGGGCGGACACGAATCTTAATCTCTCATTCGATCAGACCAAGCAGGCGCTCGTCGCCCGCGTGCAGGTGCGCGAAGTACACCTCAGCAAAGTGCCGTCCATGCTGAACAATGGCATCACGGGGCTGGTGCAGGACGCGCTCGATGCACGCATCAACCCGGTCGAAATCCTGCGCGCCGAGCAGGTCTCTTTGCGGCTGCCGTTGACTAAACTGGCCACAGGCGGCGCGCTCCGCCTGCGCGCAAAAGAGGTGCGCCACGAACTCGTGCAGAGCGAGTTGCGTGTCCACATCGTCTATGAGTTTGTGCGTGAAGATTGAGGCGCTTGATGTTTACCGAACTGACCACGACGCTCTACCGCACAACCGGGCGAACGGAAGTGACGTTGATCGGCAAGAGCGACTATCGGAAGTTTCCGCCGCGCCTGAGTGATCAACCCACCTTTCAGGCGATGCTGAGCGAAGAGTATGCCCTCAAGATCGCGCGTGACTGGCAGATGAAATACAGCGCGGACGGGTTCGCTTACGTGGTGCGCTTTCGCGTGCGCTCGATGTACCTCAGCAAGTTCGTGCCACGCACGGTCGGCGGCGCGCAGCATCGTGAATACTGGATTCCGGCGCGCGAGCTTTATCTACTCAATCGCAACATCGTCGGCTTGATCGAAGTGATCGCAGAGTTCATCGCGCCGCGGCTTTAAGCTGTAGCGCAAGCGAACGAGCAAACGACGCGCGCAAGCAAGTACAGCGGGCCGGTCTTAATTCACTACCGCACGTCGCGCTCAAGCGCGGCTCTGTCCCAATGCGCGAGGTCAGCCCCGGCCTCGTAGGTGCTTTGCAAAAACTCCAATAGCAGCGCGGGCGGCGACGCGGCCTGCCGCACGTCGTCATAACGCAGGATGAACTCTTTCATCTCCTGACTGTAGAAGGCTTGCGGCGGGCGTATCGCGGCGGCGCTCAAGCCCGCCGGTTCGGGCGCGGCGTAAGCGTAGAAGGCGGGCGTTTGCAGCGGCCCGCTGCCGGGCCAGAAACCATGACTGATGACTTCGTGCGAGTAGGCTTCGCGCGTGATGGCGTCCGCGCCCGCACGCTCCGGCGCGCGCCGGCCGGAAAAACGCGTGACGGCGAGATCGAAACTGCCCCAGAAGAAGTGTACCGGACTGACTTTGCCGGTGAAGCGCGCGCGAAACGTTTCAAAGACGCGCGCCGTCTGCACGAGAATCTGCCAGAAGCGGGCGGCATACTCGGCGGCATAAGCAGCGTGCTGTGTGTCCTGCTCGAACGGGATGGGATCAGGTATCTCAACCGGTGTCGTCCAGATGTGGACTTCGATCCCCAGCGCACGAAGCGCAGCCATGAGCGTGCGATAGAAGTCTGCGACGGTCTGCGGCGCAAGCGGCAGCGTGCGGGTCGCACCGTCACTGCAAGCGATGAGCAACGTGTGCTCGATGAAGTCGAAATCGATCTGGAACGACCTGTGATCGTAGGGCATGGGCGAAGTGGTCAGTCCGCGTGCGGTCAGGTAGAGCGGTGTGTTCCACCAGTGATTGACGAGCGGGGTGAGCGCGAGCCGAATCTTGCCGACGACCTGCGTCCACATGTGCAGCGTCGCGTATGTCTCGCGCCACTCGTCGAGCGGCAGAGCCGGCCACACGGCGGCAGCAGACGGGGCTTCTTCGTGATTGGTTCTGGTCATGTCTCCTCGCGTGTGCTAATGACAAATCGCGGCGGACAGGGCTGAGCGTGGCCCGCGTGGCGGAGTTTAATAGGCGGTTGCCAGCGCACCGACCGGCATGTCCACGACTTCCCACGCCGCATCGTCGCGCAGCAGTTTCGTCATCAACATCGCGTGGAAGAGGTGGCCGCTGCGTTCGGCGCGCACCCGGCCGAGCAGGGGCATCCCCAAGAGCGCGAGATCGCCGATGATGTCTAATACCTTATGACGCACAAACTCGTCGCGCGCGCGCAGCGGCGTTTCGTTCAACATGCCTTCGGGCGTGAGTACGATGGCGTTATCAATCGAGCCGCCGCGAATGAGGTTGGCGCGGCGCAGCGCCTCGATCTCGGCGGTGAACCCGAAGGTGCGCGCTCCCGCGATCTCGCGTCCGAAGGCGACCGCATCGAGCGCGTCGAAGCGGAACTGCTGCGTGCCGATGAGCGGGTGCGGGAAATCAATGAGGCAGTCAATCTCGTAGCCCGCGTGCGGTTCGACGCTCATGCGCCGCGCGCCTTCGGCGACCGCGATCTTTTTCCGCACGCGCAACGCGCGCCGCGCTGCCGGTTGGGCCACCACGCCGACGCGCTCGACGAGTTCCGTGAACGGCTCGGCCGAGCCGTCCATGATCGGCACTTCGAGGTTATCAACCTCTATGTAAGCGTTGTCTACGCCGCCGCCGCGCAGGGCCGCGAGCAGATGTTCGACGGTTGAGAGCGTGACGCCGGTGTGCATGAGCGTCGTCGCGTAGCTCGAATGCGCGACGCATTCAACGGTGGCCGGAATCTCAAAATTGTCGAGGTCTGTGCGGACGAAGATGTAGCCGGTGTCGGGGGGCGCGGGACGCAGCCGCACATGTACGGGCACGCCCGTGTGCAGCCCCAATCCGCTCGTCGCCACCGCCTGCGCCAGCGTTGTCTGTTTGATCAAAACGAGACTCGATCCTCTCGTAGGTCGGCGCGCGCAAATGCGAACGCGTGCCTTCGTCTCTTAGAGCACGAATATCAGGTGCAACGTTCATGCCGTGCCATCCAAGCAGTTAATTGTTGACAACACGCCCGCGCCGCCCGCCCCTCTGTGGCACGCAGACCACAACCATGCGGCGCACGCGCAACACAAAAGAGAGGCCGGAGAGTCCTGAGTGTCTATCGAGTCACGGGACAACGGCTGCTCGCCTCCGCACTAGCTAGACTCGCCGGCCTCGCTGGACGCACGACTGCTTTATTCGCTTGTCACCCGTCACGGCTTTCTCTATCATCAAACCCACAATGCCGAGCAACAAGGGTTCGTCTGAGACGCCGACCGAGCGGGTCTATCTGATCGACTCGATGTCGCACATCTTCCGCGCCTTCTTTGCGCCGATGGGTGGCCGCATAGAGCCGCTCCGTAACAGCAGCGGGCAGGTGACGCAGGCGGTCTTCATCTTCACCAGCATGCTGCGGAAACTGCTCGCCGACGAGCAACCGCACTACATCGCCGCCGTCTTCGAGTCGGGCGTGCCCACGTTTCGCCATGAGATGGACGCGGGCTACAAGGCGCATCGCACAGAGATGCCGGACGAACTGGCGTCGCAGATTCCTTACATCATCCGCGTGTGCGAGGTCTTCAACATCCCGATCTTAAACGTGCCCGGCTACGAAGCGGACGACGTGATCGGCACGCTCGCCGTGCAGGCGGCGGCGCAGGGCCTGCAAGCCGTCATCGTCTCGAACGACAAGGACATGTGCCAGCTTGTCCGCGACCCGCACGTTATCTGCATGCGGCAGAACTCGCAGAACGTGAAACGCAAAGAGCCTGTGCCGCCGGTCGAGTGGTGCGACGAGGCCTGGGTCGAGCAGAAGTTTGGTGTGCCGCCCCGGCAGATCATAGACCTGCTCGGTTTGATGGGCGACGCGGTGGATAACATTCCGGGTGCGCCCGGCATCGGCGCGAAAGGCGCTGTGCAGATCGTCAAACAGTTTGGTTCGATTGAGCAGGCGCTGAAAGATTGGGCAGAGGTCAAACACAAGACCTACCGTGAATCGCTGCGCGACAATGCCGACCTGATCCGCCAGTCGCGCGAGTTGGCCACGATCAGGACGGACGTGAACATCGCGCTCGACCTCGATCAACTGCGCGCGCGCGCGCCCGACCGCGCCGCCGCCTATGCGCTGTTCCGCGAGTTGGAGTTTCAGTCGCTCACACGCGAGTTTGCCGACGCCGCCGGGAGCGCCGACTTGGGCCCCTTAGCCGAGCGCCGCTATCGCATCGTCAACACCGCTCAGGAGCTTGAACCGCTCGTGCGCAAACTCTGGGAGACGGAGCACTGGGCGTTTGCCGTCGCCGATTCGACGCCGGCCGGCGCGGGCACGCAAGGCTCCTCGCGCGAACAGGGTTTGCCGACCGGCTTGGCCATCTCGTCGGCCGCGTTTACATCCACGTTCGTCGATCTCGCCAACTTTGAGGGCGGCACGGAAGCAGCCGTCGCCGCCTTGCGCGACGTGCTGGCGAATGGGCTGCTGGAAAAGTCCGTCCACGATCTCAAACGTGCGACGGCGCTGCTTGCACCGCTCGGCATCGAACTCGAAGGCGTCACGGACGACACGCTGCTGGCGGCCTACCTGCTCGACCCGATTCGCAGCAAGTACGATCTGGCCGATCTGGCGCGCGAGGCGAGCATCGCCGATGGTTGGACGGAGGCGCGTGACGGTTGGACTGAGCAACAGTGGCGCGCGACCGAGACGGCCGATCTGACCGCGCAGGTGGCGGACGTGCTGCACGGGCGCATCCTTGAACAGGGTTTGGAAGTCATCTACAACGAGATGGAGTTGCCGCTTGCGCCGCTGCTCCACCGGATGGAATCGGCGGGCCTGCGCGTGGATACAAAGGCGCTCGGCGAGTTGTCGAAATTCTTTGGCGCGGAGTTGGAGAAGCTGACCGCGCAGATCTACAAGGCGGCGGGGCGCGAGTTCAAGATCAGTTCGCCCAAACAGGTCGGCGAAGTGTTCGAGGAGTTGAACATCAGCACGGGGCGCAAGACTTCGACCGGGCAGGTCTCCACCAACCGCGCCGTGCTGGAAGAACTCGCGCAGAACTACGAGTTGCCGCGCCTCATCATCGAATACCGCGAACTCGACAAACTGAAAGCGACCTACACGGATTCGCTGCCCGCGCTTGTCGGCGCGGACGGGCGCATTCACAGCCAACTCAATCAAACCGTGACGGCGACGGGCCGGCTGTCCTCAAGTGATCCGAATCTGCAAAACATTCCGATTCGCACGGAACTCGGTCGGCGCATCCGGCGCGCGTTTGTGCCCGATAAGGGCCACGTCTTCGTTGCCGCCGATTATTCGCAGCTTGAGTTGCGCCTGCTCGCGCACATCACGCGCGACCCCGTCATGCTCGACGCCTTCCAGCAGGGCGAAGATATACACACGCGCACGGCGCAACTCGTCTTCGGCGCAAAGACCAAAGAGGAACTGAAAGAGAAGCGCCGCTTCGCCAAGATCGTCAACTTCGCCATCGCCTACGCCGTCGAACCGTTCGGTCTGTCGCAACGCGTCGGCATCTCGCGCAAAGAGGCCAAGCAGGTGATCGAAGACTACTACAAGACCTACAAGGGCGTGCGCGCATACATGGACAAAATCCCCGAAGAGGCGCGCGCGCAGGGCTACGTGCGCTCGATGTACGGGCGCATCCGACCGCTCCCGACCATCAACGACCGCAACGGCCAGATCCGCGCCCGCGCCGAGCGCGAAGCCATCAACATGCCGATTCAGGGGACGGCCAGCGACATCGTCAAGGTTGCCATGCTCAAGGTTGACGAGGCGCTCCGGCGCGCAGGCTTGCAGACGCGCATGGTCATGCAGGTACACGACGAACTCCTGCTCGAAGCGCCGAAGAAAGAGGCCGAGGCCGCCGCCGCCATCCTCAAACGCGAAATGGAGACGGCCGTCGAACTGGACGTGCCGCTCGAAGTCGAAGTCGGCACGGGCGCAAACTGGATGGACGTGAAAGGGCAATGACAAGTGCCGAGTGACAAGTTAAAAACTTGTGCCGGCTCATCACTCGGCCCTTGTCACTTGGCCCTGTTCTTAAATGGCTGACGAACAACCACCAACTACCGAGCAGCAAGGGCACGGGCGCGTGGTCTATAGCCGGTTGCACGCGGAGAGTGAAGCGGCGACGGGCGGCGCGGCGGACGACCTGCGTGCGCCGACCTCTGTGGGCGGCGTGCAGTTGCCGGGCGGGCGCGAAGTTGAACCGTTGCTGCCGGTCTTGCTCGGCAGTTTCGTCCTGCTCATCGCGCTGGTGATTGCGCTGGGCTGGATGAGCAAGTCTGAGGTGCGGCGCGTCAGCACGGAGGTGCAGGGGCGCGAACAGGCGCAGGCGCTCAAGACGAAGTACCTGCTGCAACTGCGCAACTCGCTCATCACGCTCGAAGCCGAAGCCTTCGCGCGCCACGAGCAGTTGCAGCGCCGCGAACAGCAGGGCGACATCATCATCCCGTTCGAGAAGAAACTCGGCCACGCGCGCGATGACATGCAGGCGCAACTGCCCAACTTCGAGCGGCTGCCCATCGCGCAAGAGCCACAGGGGCGCGCGTGGCGACAGGCCGCCGAAGCCTACGTGCGCGCCACGGCCGACCCGCGCACCTTCGACCTCGAAGCCTTCCCGCGCTTTCGTGATCTGGATGATCAGTTGCGGCAGTTTATCGAACAGTCGCAGCACGAGCAGGAGGATTTGGTGCGCGTGCGGCTGGTGGCGGAACAGGAAGCGGCGGCGCGGATTAGCCGGCTCACGTTTGCGGCTGCGGCGCTCGCCGTGCTTGTCGCCGCGCTCGCCATCTGGGAGTTGCAGCGCCGCTTCCGCGAGTTGCGCGCGAGTTTGATGGAGGCTCGCCGCGAGCGGCAGTTCAACGCGCAGATGCTCGAAGGCATGATGAGCGCCGTCGCCGCGCTCGACGCGCACGCGCGCATACGCAGCGCCAACCAGTCCTTCCTGCAACTATTCCCGCGCGCGGCCATCGGCGCGTCCGTCTATGATCAGATCGCGGACGCGGAAGGCATGAAACTGCTGGCCGCCGCAACCGCCGCGCGCGTCGAACGCCCAACCTATCACGGGCGCTGGCTGCTCGGCGCTCATGGCAATGATGGCAATGGCGGCGATGGCGGTGCGGGCATGGCCGGCGGCGCAGACGGTAATGGCACAAATGGCGCGGCGACGATGGCTGCGCTCAGCACGCCGCGCCGCTTCGATGTCTATTCTGCGCCGCTCAATCTGGACGGCGAGCCGGGGCAAATCCTGACGCTCGTGGACGTGACGGAAGCAGCGGCGACGGAAGCGGAACTGCGGCATAAGACTTCGCTCGCGGCCGTCGGGCAAG
>DASVQA010000064.1:0-11476 GCA_036389375.1 Pyrinomonadaceae bacterium
AGCGCGTGCGCGCGAGATGCGGATCGCGCCCTTTCTGGAAGACGGCGTGGCCGAGGCCGAGACGACGCGGCGCGACGATGCCAAAGTCTTCCTGCGCGAGTTCACGCGCGAATTGCTGCGCGAGATCAAGCTGAGCACCAAGTTCATCATTCTGCTGTTCGCGCTCGCGCTCGTCGGCGGCACGCTCTATCTGGGTTTCGCCGCTTACAAAGAGTTGCAGCGCAGCCGCCGCCAGATCGAAGCGCAGAACCAGCAGATCGGCGCGCTCAACCGCCAGATCAAAGACTCGCAGGATCAATTCGCCAAAGTAGATCAGAGCAACAAGGACATCATCTACAGCATGTCGCTCGCGCCGAAGCTGCGCAGCGAGTTCGGCAGCGGCGTCTGTCTTATCTCCGGCACGTACATCTTCGTCGAGACGGGCACGGGTCGCCCCTTGCGCTACCCGGAAGCGCAGCCCACGCCGACGGACGAGAGCGCGCCGCCGGAGAACGAGCAAGCGCCGTTTCTAACGCCCGAAGGGCACGGCACGATTGCCGAGTTCCCTTACGTCGGCACGGGCTTTCACGTCGGCGGCGGTTACATCGTGACCAATCGCCACGTCGCCGTCGAGCCTTGGGTCGCGGACGAACGCTCGATGGTCTTTAGCAGCAGCGTCAACGGTCGCCCGCGCCTGACGAAGCTGACCGCCTACTTCCCCGGCATCAAGCAGCCATTCGCCCTGCGCCTCAAACAGTCTGCGCCGCGCGACGACGTGGCCGTGTGCGCGCTCGACGTGCCGGAAGTGCCCACCGGGATTCCCGTGCTGCCGCTCGACAACGAATCGGATGCGGCGGCGGTCGGCAAGGCGGTCGTGCTGATGGGCTACCCTTCGGGGCCGGATCGCATACTGGCCTCGCTGCCGGACGAAGACGCGAACAACATCAAGCAGCGTTTCGGTTCGTCGGTTGACGTGCTCGTTGGCCGGCTCGCGGAACTCAACCTGATCAAACCGCTCACCACACAGGGGCACATCACCGACTACGAAGCGCACCGCATCATCTACGACGCGCGCACGGCCGAGGGCGGCTCAGGTGCGCCGCTGTTCGGCCAGTCGGGGCGCGTCATCGGCGTCAACTTCGCCATCTTCACCGAGATGCAGGACGCCAACTTCGCCGTGCCCATTCGCTACGTCATCACTCTGCTGCAACGCGGCGGCTGGAAACCGCCTGCGTCCGATGCGGACGCGACCACCGCTAACGCCAACACCCCGTCCAAAGACGCGCGCTCGAACGCCGCGACCACCAATCAAAGCCGTTAAGCACAAGCGTCTCGCACACCTGTACCGGTCGGGCGCGGCCAGCTAGTGACAGTTGCATAAGTGTCACAGCCCGCCGGGCGTGCGGGCGCAGAGGGGTTCTATGCTTGCGCGCTGCCCTGCCCGTGCCTGCTTTTTGACAGACGTTTGCCGACAGGCTAACCTTGCGAATTTGAGCGCCCGCACGCAGCCGCATCCGTGCGGGCGCGCGCAAATCTGCAAGGGAGAGTCAGCACAAGTTTTGTCTGCCACCGCTGTCACGGTCGAGGAAGCACGCACTGCGCCGGAAGAGATCGCCGCCCCGGCCGTGCGCGCCACGAGCCGCCTCTTGATCATCTCGGCGCTCGGTATGATCCTGCTGGTCGGCTTCGGGTTGCGCGCGTACCATCTGAGCGCCGAAGGGTTGAGCGACGACGAATTGAACAAGCTGCACGCCGTCGCGGAATATCGCGCCCACTGGCTGAGTTCGACGAACGGCGAGCATCCGTTCCTGATGAAGGCGTTGCTCACGTTGAGCATGGTGGCGGCCGACAAGTGGAACAACGCGTCAGTTGCGGCGGCGCACCCGCACCTGCACGTCGCGGAGGAGACGGCTTTGCGGCTACCCGGCGTGCTGCTCGGCACGTTCACCTCGCTGCTGCTCTTTCTGCTCGTCGCGGAACTGTTCGGCCCGCCGACGGCACTTCTGGCGGCGGCGCTCTGGGCCTGCGACCCGGCCGCCATCGGCTTCAACCGCATCGCCAAAGAGGACACGTTCCTGCTCTTTTTCTTTCTGCTGATGAGCGTCCTCTGGTTGCGCGGCCGGCGCGCGGCCGAGGCGGGCGAGCCTAAACCGCAGCGTTACTACTGGGCGACGGCCGCCGCCTACGGCGCGCTGCTCGCTTCAAAGTACATGCCGCACCTGATCGCCATTCCGGCCAGCTATTACCACATCTTTCAGGAGATACCGGCGACGCGCTGGCGGCTCGGCCGGCGGCGCTGGCTGATGTTCTTCGCGGTGGCGGGCGCGGCGTTCGTCGTGTGCAACCCGCCGATCCTCCTGCCCGCGACGTGGCACGAGATGCGTGTCTTCGTGGGCGAGCACCGCATCGGGCACGTCGGCTACGAGTTTATGGGCCGGCTTTATCTCAACCAGATGACGCTCTGGCTGCGCGGCATCCCCTGGTACTTTTTTTACGCCTTCATGGCCTTCAAGCTGCCGCTCACGGTCGGCGCGGGCTTCCTCGTCGGCCTGCCTTTACTCTTTACCAGACGGCTCGGCGACAGTCGCTACTTCGTCCTCTTCTGGCTCTTTTACTGGTTCTTCCCCTTCACCGTGCTCGGCGGCAAGTTCCTGCGCTACTTCACGGTCGCGCTGCCGGTCGTGCTTATCACAACGGCGGTCGGCGTCGTGGCGCTCGCCGGCTGGCTCGCACGTCTGCTGCAACGCGCGGGCGTGCGCGCATCGCTTAGAGCTTACGCGCAAGGGGCACTCATAGCTTGCGCGCTCGCCGGCTCGGTCTACGCCTCTGTGCGCGCGATGCCGCACTACCGGCTCTACACTAACGCGCTCGGCGGCGGACAGGCGCACGCGGGCGACTATTTTCCACACGACGAGTTTTACGATAGCGGCGTGCGCGATACGGTCGCCGCCGTTGCGCCGCTTGCGCGCCCGCACGCGCGCGTCGCCAGCGAGACGCCCGAACTGTTCACGCACTACGCGCGCCACGCCGGACGCGCTGATCTGGTCTCGGTTTCGCTCTCCGACCCGGCGGCGCGCGCCGCGCTTGCGCCCGGCGACATCATTATCGTGGCGCGCGGGCGGCGCTATTTCAGCAACGACCGTTACGTGGCCCGGCTGGCAACGGTGTGTACGCCCGCAGCCCGCGTCAACGTCGGCGCGACGCCCGCCGTCAACGTCTACGTGCTGGACGAAGCCAGTTTGCGCGCGCTGGCGGAAGTGAGCGGGCCTTGACAGCTTTACGGCTGGCAACGGGCGCGCGTATACGTCGCATCGCAAGCCGCGTGTGTTAACGGTCGCGGCGCACGGGCGTCAAACATGATGCGCCTGCGGATAGACCAGCGTGCACGGTTTGCGGCATGATTGTTGCCGAGCAGGCCTGTAGTTGAATTAAAGTGGACGAAATGGCGCAAGCCCCGCCTGCCGGTTGCATCTTGCGGGCGCAGTTATTTCGCTCCAGACGGAGTCTGCGGCCCGAGCAGAGGAGTATGGAGACACGCGATCAGTTATGAATAGCTTGAACTGTGCGCGCAGGGCGTGGCGGGCGGTCGCCGCTGTCCTGACTCTGCTCCTCATCTGGCTGCCCGCCGCGCAACTCATCCTGCGGGCGCAGACGCCCATCCCAACCGCACAAACGGGCGCGGACGCTGCGCCGCCACCACAGCCCGGCTTCCGCCTCGTGCGCACGCCGGTGGCAGGCGGCGCTGAACTGCTGACCGTCTTTGGTCAACTGCCCGGCGTCGAAGCGAACGTCGGGCCGCCACACGACGGCGCGGGCCACCAACAAACGGACGCGAGCGAAGTGCCCCTCGTCACGATCCTGCGCGACACGCTCGGCGACGACGTGCGCGAGAACGACCGCCTGCGCTACGTCTGGATGCACACCTACACGCGCCCCGGCGCTGGGCAACGCGCGGCTGCGGCCGTCCCCTTCCTCTACAACCACGTCGGCAACAGACAGGGCTGGTCGCCCGCTGTGCCGCCGCCTGTGATCGATCTGGCGGCGACCGATCACGAAGTCTGGCAGAAGCTGTTCTGGACGGCGCTGCAAACGCTTTTGATCGACCCGACCGGCGTCATCGTCAAAGCCAGCACGCGCACCTACCGGCGCAACGTGGACGATTATCGCAAAGCCCACATCATCCGTGCGCTCGCCATCCTGTCGCTTTACGAGACGGAAGCGGGCACGCCGCCCGTCTTCTCGCCCGGCGAGTTGAACGAGATACAGGCGCGTTTGATGCTGACGCAGCAGACGTTCGGCGGCATCGTCGACGACATCTATTTGCAGCGCGTCTATCAACAACAGACGAGCCAGTGGCGCGACACGCGCGGGCACAACTGGGAGTTGCTGCGCCAGCAGGCGGAAGCGAACGGTCTCGTCTTCGAGCCGCTCGAACTACCCGACGGCAGCGCCACGCACGCGCTCCTCTGGGTAGCGCGCACGGAGCTAGAGCCGAATCGCACGCGCCAGTTCAAAGGTCGCTTTCTCAACATTGACAACCCTTGGCCCGATAGCCGCCTGCGCCGCTGGCAGGGCTACACCGAGACGCGCTACTTCGACGCGGACAATCGCCCCGTCGCCGCCGGTACGCCGGGCGCGCACGGGGTTGAACTGATCCCGCTTGCGCTCTACGGGCTTGATCACCCGAAGATTCCGATCCTGCTCGTTGATTTCCGCGACGCGCTCAACCCCAAGCAGCGCGAGATGTCCAAGCGCGTGCTGCAAGACGTGGCGCGCAACGTACTCGCCCTCTCGCGCTTTGATCTGCCCTACCTGCTGGGGCGCACGGTTTACGAGTACGTGACCGACAAACGCGGCATGGACTTGAACCAGACCTCGCGGCTGCGCGCCTACTCGCAACTGAAACTGCTGCTCTCGCTCGACGCTTCGCTCGATCCAGAGTTACGCACGGAGGTCAGCCGCCGACTCGAATATGTCTCGCTCAACCCGCTTGAGAACGGGCGCACGGCCGAGGCGCAACTGGCGCACGCACAATACGCGGCGCTGCTCGATTATGCCGCGCGGCCCGACGGGCTACCGGCCCGCCTCGCCCGCGACCGGCGCGCAGAGATGGTCGCGTTCAAGCACACGCGCACCGAGCAGATGCTCTTTCGCGTCGCCAACATGCTCAGCTTCGGCCTCTACACGCACCGCGAACAGGCCACGCCCGCAGAGGCCGCACACGTGCTCGACGCCAAGCGCCAACTCGCTTACCATCGCCGCTTTCTGCGCGAGGTCGCCCGGACGAGCGCGCGCGTAGAGGTGCAATGGGAGATCGCGGACGTGCGCCGCTCGCTCGCCTACGTCGCCGCACACGGCGCGCGGGCCGACGGCAAGACCGCCAGCGCCGTCGCGCACATCTTCGCCCGCACGCGCGATGAAGAGACGCAGCGTCTATGTCTCGGCAGCCTCTACCGTATCAACAACGAGGCCGCGAAAGACGCGCTCGCGCACATCTACCGCGACGCCGCACAGGACGCACGCTGGCGCGCGCTCAGCGCCGACTACCTGCGCCGCGCCGCCGGTGAGCAACAACGCATCGCGCCCGCCACCGCCCGGATCATCGCCGCGCTCGACGGACAGTAAGGGCGCAGCCGGCGGCAGGCGTTTAGACAGTTGAAAGCCGAGTGGCACAGTGGTGAGTTTTAAGCGCAGGCAGATGACTTCGAGGATTAAACAACAGACCGGGCGCGACCGCGCGCCGCATCACGTCGGCGCTACGTGCCGGTCGGCTGGCGGGCGCGTGCGAGCGCGTGCGCGTGCCCTTGCCCGGTCTGTTATCAATTGCCTGCTGCCTCTCATTTGCGGCCTGCTGCTTTGCGCTCTGCCGGCCGTCGCACAGGCGCGGCGCGTTGTGATCGTCAAGGTTGACGGGCTGCCGGGTGCGGAGGTGGACAGGTATGTGCGCGAGCGCGACGCGCGCACGGGCAAAAGCGCGCTGCCATGGATCGAGCACATCTTTTATCAGGGCGGCACGCGGCTTGAGAATTTTTACGTGCGCGGTATGAGCCTGTCCGGCCCTTCATGGTCGTTGCTCGACACGGGCCAGCACTTGCAGATCAAGGGCAACGTCGAGTTCGACCGCTTCACGCTGCACTCTTACGACTATCTGAATTTCATCCCCTTCTGGATCGAGAACGTCGGCGGGCGGCGCGTGGACATGCCGGGGCCGGAGATGCTCGACGAGATCGGCGTGCCGCTGCTCGTTGACCGCTATCCTTACGACGAACGCTACGTCAGTTTTCAAATGCACCAGCGCGGGCTGCGTTGGACGACCTTAGAGCGCGGGCTGAAGAACTATTTTCTCGCGCGCCCACCGCGCGAACTGTTCGACGAGTGGACGCTCGGACTCGGCGCGCGCAACATGATCTACGATCAGCTTGAACGCGAGTTGATCGGCAAGCTCGCCGATCCGCGCGTCACCTATCTGGATTTCTACACGTCGGAATTCGACCACGCCGCGCACCATAACCGCGACCGCGCCACGCACCTCGCGGCGCTGCAAGACCTCGACCGGCTCTTCGGGCGCGTCTGGACGGCGATTGAGCAAAGCCCTCTGGCCGCCGAGACCGCGCTCGTCGTCGTCTCCGATCACGGCATCAATTCGGACGAGCGTTTTTATAGTCAGGGCTTCAACCTCGTTAAGCTGCTCGGCAGTGCCGAAGGCGGCGGGCATCACGTCGTCACCAAGCGCCGACTCTTGAACGGCTATGCCTTGAAGGGCATCTACCCGCTCGTGCCTTTGATCACGACGACCACGCCCGACTCTTATTACCTGAAGGGGCAGAGTACGGACTATCCGACCGCGCTCATTGATTTCGACGGCAACGAGCGTTCGGGCATACACCTGCGCGATAGCGATCTCAACCTGCTCCACATTCTCCTGCTCGAACTGCAACGCAAAGACCTTGCGCCGGACGTGCGCCGCGCCGCGACCGCAGCGTTCTTCGACACGCTCGAACGTCGCCGCCCCGAATGGCAGCGCACGCTCGACGAGTTGCGCGAAGAGTTGGGCGCGCTCAACCATCTGATCGAACAGCAACGCGCCGTCGTCGCGGCGCAGCCGAAGAAGTGGACGAAAGCTGATCAAGACGCAGGGCGCGACAAAGAGGCGCTCCGCCAGTTTGCCCGGCTTGATTCGTGGCAGGGGGACGAGCGCGACTATACCGAATACGCGCGCACGCTCACGAACCTGCTGGCACTCAACCGTGAGACCTTCGCGCCCGCGCGCATACGCATCCCCGACGTAATCGCTAAAGGCGCGATGGGCGATAAGAACAGCGTCCACGAATTGCAGAACTACGTGGCCGGGCTTGCGCCCGCAGGGCTTACGCTCGCGCCCGACGGCACGCTCGATCTGCAACGCAGCTTCAAGCGCGTCGATTATCCGGCGCTCATGCGCGCCGCCGTCGTGCGCAACAACGTGCAGCCCGGCGTCAGTAATCATCCGGTTGATTTCGTCGCCGCGCAGATTCCCGGCGAGGCCTTGCGCGCATCCGTCAACGACGCAGACCTGCGCGCCGACGATTGCATCTGGCTTTATCGCGGCGAGGACAAGCAAGCCCTCCTGCTCGCGCGCCGCGAACGGGGCGGGCGCATCTCGCTACGCTTCGTGCCCATCGCACATCTGCGGCAGGCGGCGGACGGCACGCTCAGCTTCGAGCGCCTAAGCTGGCGGCCTGAATTGCCGTTGCAGATCTGGGAGGACGAGCAGTTGGCGCTGCCGCCGGGGGCGGAGCGCGCGGCGTGGTTGAGCGATTGGCACACAGACCTTGAATGGTTGCACGCGCTCCATCGCACGACTTATTCGAACGGCCTCGTCGGGCTGCACGAAGAGTTCGCGCGCTTTCCAACCCCGGCGACAGAGGCGGACGTGCCGGGGCTGACGCACGACGAACAGGTGCTGCGCCGTTTCCGTCGCCGCCAGCGCGCGCTGGTTGAAACCGATCTTTTCATCCACGCCAGCGACCATTGGAATTTCGACGTGCGCGGTTTCAACCCCGGTGGCAATCATGGCTCTTTCTATCGCGTCTCGACGCACGCCACGCTGATGTTCGCGGGCGGCGCGAACACGCGCATCCCGCGCGGACTGGTCATCACCGAGCCTTACGACAGTTTGAGTTTCGTCCCGACTGTCTTAACCTTGACCGGGCAGATAGCAGCGCCAGGCGCGGGCGTGACCGCCGGATTTGCCGCGCAGCCTACGCTGTTTCCCGGCCGCGTCATCACAGAGCTATTCGCCGCGCCGCCGCCGGTCGTGCGCCCCATTGCCGCCGGCGCACCGGAGAGCCTACGTTGATCTCGGTTGAGGAGCAGAGCAAAGGAGCAGCGACCGCTGCGCCCGAGGGCGCGGACGTGCCCGCCGTGGCCGGCGCGCGGCGCAAAAGCGGTGCGCGCCGGTCGATCCTGTGGGGCCAGATCATCGCCTTCCTGCTCGGCCTCGCGCTTCTCGTCTTCGTCGTCAGACGGATCGGCGTGCAACCGATCTTCGACGCGCTCGGCCAGATCGGTTTTGGTCTCTTCCTGATCATCGCCATCAGCGGTTTGCGTCACCTCATCCGCGCGCTCGCGCTGCGCACCGCCGTCCCGCCCGAACGCCGCCACTTCAATCTCTGGCAAGCTTTCACGACGCGCGTGGGCGGCGAAGCGATCTCGTTTCTGACGTTTACTGGCCCCGTCTTAGGCGAAGCGACCAAGGCGGCGCTGCTGCGCAAACGCGTGTCGCTAGTGACGGCGGCGCAGGCGCTCGTCGTGGACAATCTGCTCTACAACCTGTCGGTCGCCCTCTTCATCCTCTGCGGCGCGTGCGTCATGCTGGCGGCTTATAATGTGCCGCCGCCGATCTTCTACGCGCTGCTCGTGATCGCCGTCTCGGCGTCGGCCACTCTGTTCGGCGTCGTCTTCGCCTTGAGCCGGCGCGTGATGCCGGCGTCGGCGCTCGTCCGGCGTCTGATCAAACTTGGCATCAAACGACGCACGCTGCTGGCGCGGCGCGAACACATCCTGCGCGTCGAAGGCCACTTCTATCATTTCTATCGGCGGCGGCGCAGCGCCTTCTTCGCCATCATCACGCTCGACCTGCTCTCGCATGCCTCGTCCGTGCTCGAAGTTTACGTGACGCTGCGCATGCTCGGCTTACGCCCCGCGCCGGCCGCGCCCTTCGTGATCGAGTCGTTGACGAAGGTGATCAACTTCGTCTTCGGCTTCGTGCCGGGCACGATTGGCGTCTACGAGAGCGGCAACGTCGTGATCCTGAAACGACTGGGCTTTGCCGCCGCGACGGGGCTGACGCTGGCGCTTGTGCGCAAGGCCGGCATCGTCTTCTGGACTGTGATCGGGCTGATAATTCTCGCCGCGCGCGCCGTGCCCTCGGCGGCGCGCGGCGTCATTGACCGCCACCCGCGACTCTTAAAAGCTATGGACAATCTCGTCCTCTCGAACATCGCACATCGCCCGGCGCGCACGCTCGTCAGCGTGCTCGGCGTCGGCATCGGCGTCCTGCTGATCGTCTTCACAGTCGGCTTAGGGCACGGCGTTCTGCGCGAGCGCGGACGGCGCGAGGCGAGCGTGGGCGCAGAGATTCTGGTGCGCGCGCCGGGCACGCGCGGTCTCTCCGGCACGCAGCCGTTCGTGCTGCCGGTTAAGCACGCGCCGGAGTTGGCGCACGTCGCGGGCGTGCGCGCCGCCGTCCCGCTTGGGCAGACGCTCGACAAGGCCGAAGGCGGTTTCGGCAATCACATGATCGACGGCATAGAGTTCGACGACTATGCGGCGCTATCGGGTCTCAAATTAACCGAAGGCGCGAAGCTGGCGGGCGGCGACGAGGCCATCGTAGACATCGACTGGCAGAAGGATCATCACGCGCGCATCGGGGATGTCGTCAAAGTCTATGAACGACCTTTTCGCATCGTCGGCTTCTACGAGCCGCCGGGCGGCGCGCGCATCAAGATTCCGCTGGCGACCATGCAGGCGCAACTCGGCAGCGAGGGGCGCTGCGCCGCCATCCTCGTCGCCGCCGCGAACCCGGCCGAGCAGGATGCCGTCGCTGCCCGCATCCATCAAACCTTCCCCGACGATCAGATCATCTTCACGCGCGACCTGCCTGAACTCTATGCCGGCGGCGTGCCCGCGCTCAACGTCTTCATCAACGTCATCGTCGCCGTCGCCGCCGCCATCAGCATGCTCGTTATCCTGCTGGCGATGTACACGACCGTGACAGAGCGCACACGCCAGATCGGCATCCTCAAGGCGCTCGGCATGTCGAACACGATGATCGCCTGGGTCATCGAACAGGAGGCGCTCTTGGTGAGCGTGCTGGGCGTCGGCTTCGGTCTGCTGCTGACCTTCGGCGCGCGCTTCGCGCTCATGCGCTTGAGCACGCTGACCGTCGAGATCGAGCCGCGCTGGATCGTCATCTCGCTTCTCATCGGTCTGCTCGGTGGCACAATCGGCGCGCTCTACCCCGCCCTGCGCGCCGCCCGGCAGGACGCGGTTGACGCGTTGAGCTACGAGTAGACGGCCCGGCACAACTTCGCGCGCTAAGATGGCGCAAGCCGAGCGGCGCTTGCGCCATCTCCCGGTCATGCTTTGTTCTGCGCTACAATCTGCCGCGCCGCCCGCGCGCGTATCTCGGCCCGGTTACACTCAACGTGCCTTATCGAGAATTTCATTACCGCTGGGAGTGGCGGCTCAAATCCAACCCCGAAGCGATCTGGCCGCTGCTCTCGGACACGAACCGTTTTAACCGCGACGCCGGCTTGCCGGTCGTCGTGCCGCCAGCCGACGCCGCGCCGTCGTTGAACGCGCGCCGCCGGCTTGGCTTCCGCCGCTTTGGCCTCGCCGTCGAATGGGAGGAAGAACCGTTCGAGTGGATCAGGCCCTTTCGTTTCGGCGTCGTGCGCCGGCTGACGCGCGGCCCCGTCGCCGAGATGCGCGTCGTCGCCTCGCTCGACCCGCAGCCCGAAGGCGGCACGCACCTGACCTATCAAGTCTGGGCACGCCCCGACTCGCCCCTCGGCCTCATCATTATCCCCTTCCAGATCGGGCAACTGAGCGCGCGCAAGTTCGACGCGGTCGTGCGCCGCTACGATCAGTTAGCAGCGCAGGGCGAACAATCGTCGGCTGTCGCTGGCGACGCACGCTTTCCCGCGAGCGGGCGCACGCGCCTGCGGCAGATGAGCGAGAAGCTGCGCGCACAGGGCGCACAGCCTGAACTCGTCGCGCGTCTAGCTGACACCATCGAACACGCCGACGATCTCACGCTCGCGCGGCTGCGCCCCTACGCGCTCGCCGATTGCTGGCACGAGCCGCGTCGCGCCGTGCTCGAACTCTGCCTGTGGGCCACGCGCGCCGGGCTGCTCGATCTGCGTTGGGACATGCTCTGCCCGCTCTGCCGGGGCGCGAAACAGACGGCCCAGACGCTCGCCGAGTTGGCCTCAAACGTCCACTGCGATACATG
>DASVQA010000065.1:0-2814 GCA_036389375.1 Pyrinomonadaceae bacterium
CGTTGCCGGCGGGACAGCATCGTGTGGAGATGCGGTATGTTGCACCGGCGGCGCGCATTGGTGCGCTTATCTCGGTGCTGACGCTCGGCTTGCTGGTGGGGCTGGCGGTCTTTGCGCGGCGCAGACGCAAGGAACTGAACCTTGAAGCCACAGGAAAATAGACGAGCAAGCAGCCTGACAGCAGCCGTGTCTGTTTCGTTGCTGCCCGTGCGCTTGCGTGCATAGCTTCTGCTCGGTCTCGTTCGTGGCGAAAGACATGAGCTTAAACGGTTGGCGGCAGCGATGGCACGAGCGCCGCGCGGACGCGCTTGTCTGCGCGCTCGGCGCACTCTTCTTCACGCTCTTTTTCGCGCGCGTCTTCGTGGGCCGTCGCCTGATCCTCACGGGCGATAATTTCTATTACACCTATCCGCTCCGCACGGTCGCGTGGGCGATGCTGCGGCACGGCGAGTGGCCGCTCTGGACGCCGCTCATGCTCTCCGGCTATCCGCTGCTCGCCGTTTCGATGCTCGCCCCGGCCTATCCGCTCACTTGGGGCCACCTCCTGCTGCCCGGTCACTGGGCCGAGCAGGTTTACGCGCTCGCGCCCTTCCTGCTCTCCCCGCTCTTTACCTACGCCTACGCGCGCACGCTTGGGCGCAGCCGGCCGGCGGCGCTCTTGGCCGGACTCTCGTTCGGCTACGGCGGCATGATGTGCGGCATACTCGCCAACAGCGGCATGCTCACCAACAGTCTGATGTGGACGCCGCTCGTCCTCATCGCCATCGAGCGCGCCCGCACGCGCACGCTCGCCGCCAGCCTGTGCTGGACGACGCTGGCTTACGTGCCGTCGGTGCTCGCGGGCCACGCGCAGAGCTACGTCTACGTGGGTCTGCTCGCGTTGGCTTACGGTTTCTTTCTTTCGCTGACGCTCGTCGGCGCAGCACGACGAACGAACGCGCGCCCGGCATGGCGCACTTGGGCGCACTGGCGACCGCTCATCGCCGCCTTTGGCGCGCTGCTGCTCGCGGGCGGCACGGCGGCCTTCCAACTGCTCGAAACGCTGCGCGCCACCCGCCTGAGCGTGCGCCACGCGCTCAGCTACGAAGTCTTCAGCGAAGGCTCGTTCACCTTGCGCGAGGCGCTGCTCTCGCTCGGCGCGCAGCTTTATCACTACATTGACACGAGCGCGTATGTGCCGCCGCTCACGCTGTTGCTCGCCGTCGTGGCGGTCGTCTGCGCCGCGCGCGGCCGGGTGCGCGACGTGCGCGTCTGGTTCTGGCTGGGCTTGACCGTGTTAGCCTTCGTGCTGCTGCTCGGGCAGCACACGCCGCTTAACCGGCTCGTCTTTTACGTGCCGCTGCTGAACAAATTCCGCGTGCCCTCGCGTCACACCTTCGAGTGGACGTTCGCCCTGAGCATTCTCGGCGCTTACGGTTGGGACGCACTCGCCGCCCGCTTGGCGGAGCGCCGCGCGCACGCACAAATGAATCACTACAGACTGTTCGCCGCGTGCGCGCTATTGCTTGCGACCGCGACGGTCGGCGCGCTCTGGTGGTGGGCGACCGTCCAACCGCCGCTCCCGAACCCGACCATCTACACGAGCCTGCCCGAACATCTCTACTGGCGTTGGAAACTCGTTTTCACCACGTTCGTCTGTGCGCTCGTCTATTACGGTTATCAACTGCCGGCGCTGCGCCCGCGCACGTGCGTCCTCGTCGCCGCTATCACGCTCGCCTGTTTCGTCGAAGCCAACGCCGCCGCGTCCTGCTGGTGGGCCGGTTTCGTTAGTCTGCCCGCGAGCCGTTTTCACGTCGTCTCGCCCGCGACCCGTTTCCTGCAACAGTTTCCGCCGGAACAGAATCGCACCTACACGCGCGTCGGCATGTTTGCCGAGGAGTTCAACCACGCGCCGCGCCTCGAAGGGCAGAACCTGACGATGCTCTACGGGCTACAGAACGTGGCCGGCATCGAGCCGCTCATCTTTGATCGTTACAGCCGCGCGCTCGGCGGCGTCGGCCCAGATTCGGTCACGCCGCGCGCTGGCGGCCTGCCTAATGACGATCTCTTCCAGCCGCGCTCGCACGTCCTAGACCTGCTCAACACAACACACGTCGTTACTTATGCCGGCCCCCTCCAACTCTATCCTGACGAGATCACGCGCCGCGACGGCCTGCCCACGGATGATCTCACGCTCAACGTGCTGCCCGGCGCAACCGTCAAACTCACGGGCGCAAACGCCGAGAGCGATCAACTCGCGCTCGTCACTTCGCTCGCCAACTCGGTGACAGTGCCGCAGGGCGCGGTCGTCGCCACGCTGCGTTTGCAGACGACGGACGGGCGCAACGTGGAGCAAACTCTGCGCGCAGGCGTGGACACGGCCGAATGGGCGCACGAGCGCGCGGACGTGCGCGCCGCGATTGCCCACCAGCTTGCGCCCGTCTTCGACAGTCGGCCCGCCGACGCGGCGAACAGCTTCCAATCCCTGCGCTACCTGACGCGCCTCGCGCTCGGCCCGCCGCCACAACGCATCAGCCGCATCGAACTCACAAACGCCACACAGGGCGCGACCCTGACCATCTGGAAAGCCGCGCTCGGCAACACACAGAACCTATCCGCGACCGCGCTCGCCCCCGACACGCGCGCCGACTTCTGGACAAGCGTTTACGACAACGACCAAGTCCAGATTCTCCGCAACCTGCGCGCCTGTCCCCGCGCATGGCTAGTCGCAGAAGCGGAAGCCGTAGACGGCGAAGAAGCACTAAGAAGAATACGCGGCGAGAGCCCGCACGAATTTGACCCGCGCCGCACCGCCCTTCTGGAAGTGCGCCCTGA
>DASVQA010000066.1:0-7660 GCA_036389375.1 Pyrinomonadaceae bacterium
TCGATCTCCCCCAACTCAATACGATAGCCTCTGACCTTGACCTGCGTGTCCACCCGCCCCAAAAACTCCACCTGCCCATCAGGTAGATAGCGCGCCACATCCCCCGTCCGGTAGAGCCTGCCCCCCGCCACGCGCCCAAACGGGTCGGGCACGAACCGCTCAGCCGTCAACTCCGGTGCCCGCACGTACCCGCGCGCCACCCCAGCCCCGCCCGTGTACAACTCGCCCACCGCGCCCACCGCCACCGGCTGCAGCTGCTCGTCCAAAATGTAGACCGTCGTGTTCGCCACCGCCCGCCCGATCGGCACGCTGCGCGCCCACTCCGCTGTTTCCCGCACCTCGTAGGTGGTTGTAAACGTCGCGTTCTCCGTCGGCCCGTAGCAGTTGATGAGCCGGCACTGCCCGCCAAAGCGCGCCAGAAACTGCCGGGCCCGCACCACGGAGAGCACCTCGCCGCCCGTCAGCAGTTGGCGCACGCCCGCTAACGCCGCTAATTCCTCCGCTACGACTAAATGGAACAGCCCCGTCGTCAGCCACAGCGTCGTCACCCCATGCTGCTTGATGCTCTGCCCCAACTCCTGAAGGGAGACCTGCCCGGGCGGCATGATGACCAGGCGTGCGCCGTTGAGCAGGCTGCCCCAGAGTTCAAAGGTCGAGGCGTCAAAGGCTAGGGGCGCAAATTGCAAGTAGACATCCGCCGGACTAAACGCGGCATAGTTGGTCTGTTTGACCAGGCGGACGACGTTGCGCTGGGTGACGGCGACGCCTTTGGGACGCCCGGTCGAGCCGGACGTGTAGGTGATGTAGGCCAGATTCTCCGGCGCAATGGCGACGGTTGGCTGAGCCGTGCTTTCCTGGGCGATGCTTGTCCAGTCCGTGTCCAGACAGATGATGGGAGGGGCGCTCTCAGGCAGAGCGGCGCGCAGATGGGACTGCGTGAGGACGACAGCCGCATTGGTGTCGGCGAGCATGAGGGCGAGGCGCTCAGGCGGATAGCTTGGGTCAAGCGGCAGGTAGCCGCCGCCCGCTTTGAGGATGCCCAACAGACCAATAACTAGCTCGAATGAGCGTTCGAGGCAGAGCGCGACGACTGTGTCGGGGCCGACGCCGTGGCGCTGCAGGTGGTGCGCGAGTTGGTTGGCCCGCTCGTTTAGTTCACGGTAGGTGAGCGCGGTGTCGGCAAACATAAGAGCGACGTGCTCAGGCTGGGCGGTGACCTGTTGACTGAACAGATCGGCCATTGAACAGTTGGCGGGATAGTTCGTCTCGGTCGCGTTCCACTCGTCGAGTTGTTGGGTGAGTTCGGTGGGAGAGAGTAGGGTGCGCGTTTGATGGTGCTCGTGGGGGTGTGCGGCCATGGCCGCGAGGGTGCGTGCATAGTAGTCGCCGATGGCGGCGACCTGTGCGCGGTCGAACTCGTTGCTGTCGTACTTGAGGGCGAGTTGGAGGCGTGTGGTGGCGAGGTCGAGATCAAAGTCGGCGAGCAGCGGGAAGTTTGTCTCCGAGACGGCCTCAAGTTCGATGATGGCCAGTTCGTCGAGCCGGAGCATGCCTTGCGCGGCGTGAAAATGGGTGTAGTTGAAGCCGACTTCAAAGAGCGTGCGCGTGCCTGTGAGGCGCTGCATCTCGGCGAGCGGGTAGCGGCGGAAGGCGAGCAGTTCGCGCTCGGCCGCAAACACCGCGCGGGCGAGTTCGACCCAAGTGCCGCCGTGCAGTTGGTAGCGGAACGGCAGCGTGTTGAGAAACAGCCCGACGATGCGCTCGCCGTCGGGTGCTTCGGGCCGGCCGTGCGACGTGATGGCGCTCAGGACTTCAGCGCGCCCGGACAGAAACGAGAGGACGCGCAGATGCGCCGCGAGCAGCACGCTCTTGAGCGGCACGCCCGCCGCGCTCGCCATGTGCTTCAAGCCGGCGGTCAACTCTTCGGGGAGCGCCACTTGATGTGCGAGGATCGCGGGCGCACCTGTCGTCTGCCGAGTTGCGTCTGGGCGGCGCGGGATGAGCGTGGGCTGCGCGTCGGCGAGTTGCGCCAACCAGAAGCGCTGTTGTTCGGTGGACTCGATGGCGGCTCGTTCGAGCGCCACGAAGTCGCGGAAGTGGAGCGTGAGCGGCGTGCCTAATGCGCCTGCGTCGCCGCGTAGAAGCGCGACGTAGTAGCGAAACAGTTCATTGAGCACGACGCTCACGCTCCACCCGTCGAGAATGGCGTGATGAAAACTCAGGTTGAGTTGGAACGTGTCGGCGCTGCGGCGCTGGACAAGGACGCGGAGCAGCGGCGCGCGCGTCCAGTCGAAGCCGCGCACGCGCTCGGCTGCAATGTAGCCGGCGACGGCCGCGCGTTGCTCATCGGGCGTCAGCCCCGTTAAATCTTTGACCTCGAAGGGCAACTCGACGTGCGCCTGTACCAACTGCAAAGGCTGGCTGTAGTCGGAGAGGTTGAAGGCCGTACGCAGCACGGGATGACGCTCGATGAGCGCCGCAAAAGTCTCGCGCAGGCGGGCGACATCGAGCGAGGCGCGCAAGTGAAAACTGAAGATGTCGTGATAGACGGCCGTGTCGGGGTCGTACTCGCTGTGAAAGATCATGCCCGCCTGAAGTTTCGTCAGCGGGTAAGCGTCCTCGACGTTGGCGGGCAGGAGCCGCCGGTCTTCGTCGGCGATTAAGTCGAAGGGTGCGGTGCGCGCATGCGCGTCGGGCGCGGCGGCGGTGCTGTGTACGTGCCGCGCGAGCAGGGCAATCGTCGGCTGTTGAAATAAGTGCTGGATCGAAAAGTTCAACTCGTGGTCGCGGGCCTGCGCGACCAACTGGATGGCGCGCAGCGAGTCGCCGCCGAGATCGAAGAAGTTGTCATGGATGCCGACGCGCGCAAGTCCCAACACCTGCGCCCAGATTTCGCTCAGGATAAGTTCGGTCGGTGTGGCCGGGTCGGCGTAGCCTTGCGCCAGTTCGGGGCGCGCGTCGTCGGGCGCGGGCAAGGCTTTGCGATCAACCTTGCCGTTCGGCGTCAACGGCCAAGCGGTGAGCGCGACGAAGGCGGCCGGGATCATGTAGTCGGGCAGTTTCGCGGCCAGAAAAGCGCGCAGGTCGCTCGTCGTCGGCGGCGCGTCGGCTGTATAGACGCAATAGGCGACGAGACGGCGCTCGTCCGCACCATCATTGCGCGCCAGCACGACGCAACTCTCGACGGCCGGGTGCGTGCCGAGCACGCTCTCGATCTCGCCCGGCTCGATGCGATAGCCGCGCACCTTCACCTGTGTGTCCGCGCGCCCGAGAAATTCAATCGCGCCGTCGGGCCGGTAGCGCGCCACGTCGCCCGTGCGATAGAGACGCGCGCCGGGCGTGGCGACGAAAGGGTGAGGGATAAACTTTTCGGCCGTGAGCGCCGGCCGGTGCAGATAGACGCGCGCAAGGCCGTCGCCGCCGAGATAGAGTTCGCCGGGCACGCCCACCGGGACTGGCTCAAGCTGTTCGTCCAGCAAGTACGCTTCCGTGTTTGCGAGCGGCTGCCCGATGGGCACGGTCGTGGCCGTCTCGGAGACTTCAGATACTTCGTGCCAGGTGGCGAAGGTGGTTGACTCGGTCGGGCCGTAGACGTGGAGCAAGCGCGCGGGCGCACCTTCCGCTAACACTTTTCTGACCCACTTCGGCTCGACCGCTTCGCCGCCGAACAGCAGTTGCTTGAGGCCCGCGAACGCCTGCGGCGCAGCGGCGGCTAGTTGGTTAAAGAGCGCGGTGGTGACGAACATGGTCGTGATTTCGTGCGCGCTTATCTCGGCGGCGAACTCAGCCGGCGTCAGCGCCACGTCTTTACTGATGCCGACGAGGCGCGCGCCGTTTAAGAGCGCGCCCCAGATTTCAAACGTGGCGGCGTCAAACGATGCATTGGCGGCCTGCGCGACACGGTCAGCAGGGTCGAGCGCGACGTAATTGGTGTCGCGCACGAGCCGCGTAACGGCGTGGTGTGGCACGGCTATGCCTTTGGGTTGACCGGTCGAGCCGGAGGTGTAGATCACGTAGGCCAGATTGTCGCCCGTCGTCTGGCTCGCGGGGTTTGTGCGCGGTGCGCTGTCAATCGCGGCCGCATCCGTGTCGAGACAGACGAGTTGGCCGAAGAAGGCCGGCAGGTTGTCCAAGAGCGCATCGCGTGAGACGAGCACGGGCAGTTGCGCGTCTTTGAGCATGAAGTCGAGGCGCGCAAGCGGGTACGCGGGGTCGAGCGGGACGTATGCGCCGCCTGCTTTCAGGATGGCGAGCAGCGCGACGACCAGTTCCGCCGTGCGCTCCAACATCACGCCGACCGGCACTTCCGGCCCGACGCCCAGCCCGCGCAGGTGATGCGCTAATTGATTGGCGCGCTCGTTCAACTCCGCGTAGGTTAATTGCTCCGCGCCATAGACGAGCGCGACGGCTGCGGGCGTGCGCGCGACCTGTGCCTCGAAGAGTTGCTGGATGGAACTTGTGCGCGGATAGTCCGTCCGTGTGTCGTTCCAACGGGCGAGCAGTTGGCGCTCGCCTGTGGTCAAAAGCGGCAGGCGCGACACGCGGCGGTCGGGGTCGGCGATGACGGCTGCGACGAGTTCGGCGAAATGGCCGAGCATGCGCTCGATGGTCGCGCCGTCGAAGAGGTCTGTGTTGAACTCGATCTGCACTTCAAACGCGTCCACCAGATCGGTGAGCGCAAGCGTCATGTCGAAGCGCGACGTGCCGTTGTCCCATTGCACGCGCGTGGGCGTGATGCCGGCCATGGCGGCGTCTGTGGTCGGCGCAAAATCGAGATAGATGTAGGCGACCTGAAAGAGCGGATTGCGACTCGGATCGATCTTCGGCTTAAGCTCCTGCATGAGCCGGCCGAACGGAAACTCGCCGTGCGCGAACGCGCCAACCGCGCCTTCTCTTTCGCGGCGCAGCACCTCACGAAAAGTCGGGTCGCCCGCGAAGTTCGTGCGCAGGACAAGCATGTTGAGGAAGTAGCCGATGAGCGGCAGCGTCTCCGGGCGATTGCGGTTGGCGACCGCGACGCCGACGAGTATGTCCTGCTGGCGCGTGTAGCGATAGAGCAGCGTCTTGTAGAGCGCCAGCCCCGTCATAAACATCGTGGCGTGCTCGGCTTTGGTCAGCGTCTTGAGGGCGTCGAGCGTGCCCTTGGGCAGCATGATGGTGCGGCGCGCGCCGTTGAAGGTCTGGACGGGCGGGCGCGGCCGATCCGTCGGCACGTCGAGCACCTGGGGCACGCCCGCGAGTTGCTGTCGCCAGTAGGCGATCTGCTCCGCCAGCACCTCGCCGTGCAGCCAGTCGCGCTGCCATTCAGCGAAGTCGCCGTATTGAATCGGCAACTCCGGCAAAGGCGACGGTCGCCCCTCGGCGAAAGCCATGTAGAGCGCCACCAGTTCAGCCTCAATCACATCGGCCGACCAACGGTCGGTGACGCTGTGGTGCATCGTGTAATGCAGCACGTACTCCGTGTCCGCGACCCTGATGAGATTGAAGCGCACGAGCGGCCCGCGCGCCAGATCGAAGGGGCGCGCAGTCTCTTCGTTGACGAGTTGCGCGACCTCGCGTTCGCGTTCAGCCGGCGCGAGCGCGCGCAGGTCAACCAGCACGAGCGGCACAAAGAGCGTGGGCGCAACCACCTGACGCGGCTCGCCGTCGCGCGTGGCAAAGGTTGTGCGGAGGATTTCGTGGCGGCGGACGATCTCGTTGAGCGCACGCTCCATGAGCGCCACGTCAATCGCACCTGAGAGTCCGCTCACGGAGAAGATGTTGTAAGCGGGATTACCCGGCTCCATCTGGTCAACGACCCAGATGCGCTCCTGATCGAACGAGAGCCGGTAGTAATTCCGCTCGCGCCGACGGGGGATCACCTGCGGCTGCGGCGTCGTCAAGCCGCGTTGCTTGAGCTTCGCTTCAAACAGTGCGCGCTGCCCCGGCGACAGCGAAGCGATGCGTTCGGTAAGGTCTTTCATGTGCTTGCGATCTTCCTGCCCGGATGTTGCCCGGCCGAGAGCCTGCGGCTTTGCATTCGTGCCGACCGCCTGAAGATGTTGTTGACAGCTTGCAGGTGAGAGGTGCAAAGGCGCTAGGGCTTCGACCGCGTGAGTGCGTCGCATCTTACTAAACTAAAGTTCTGCGGGCAACGCAGCACAAACGCCATACGGTTCTGAGCCGCGCCGTCGGCCCCGCAGCCGGAAACTCGAATGGCGACTTAGGCAGTGCAGGCCGACGGGGCCGAGCGCGAAAACGCAAGCCGGCACTCGTCAAACTTATGACGAGTGCCGGCTTGCGTTCATCGGCTGACGATTGCGACGGCGGAGAGATGTGCTGGCGCTGAGTCGGTTAAAGTACGTGCCGCACGTGTCTATAAGCCGCCGATGTTGAGTCGCCCGCCCGTCACGGTCTGACCCGCGAGCGCAGCGGTCGGAGTGGCCGCGGCCAAGATGGCGGCTTTGATGCTATCGGCCCGCGCGCCGCCATGCAGCGAAGCATACAGGGCGACCGCGCCCGCCACGTGCGGCGTAGCCATTGATGTGCCGCTGTCGGAGAGATAGTCGCCGGCCGGCCACGTCGAGACAATGTCGTCGCCCGGTGCAGCGAGGTCAACCATCGTGGCCCCGAAATTTGAGAAGGACGCGAGCCGGCCAGTGCTGTTGAGCGCCGCCACCGAGATGATGCTATCGTAATCCACCCCGGTCGTGCCGCCTTCCGCGCTGGTGTTCGCGGTCGTGTCGTAGCAGGCCGGATAGAACGGGATGTTGTCAACGTTGATAGGCCGGCCGAGCCGGTCGCCGTTCCCTGCGGCGGCGATGAAGAGGATGCCGGCGCGCGCCGCACGCTTGATCGCTTCGAGCAGGGCCAGATCATAAGCCGGACTGCCCCATGAAGCGTTGATGGCGACGATGTTCACCCCGCGCTGTTTGAGTTTAATCAGATAATCTATGGCCTGCACCGCCTTATCGGTCGTGCCGCTGACGGGGCCGAGAAACTTCACGGGGATGATGGTGACTTGCCAGTTCACTCCGGCGACGCCGATGCCGTTGCCGCCGACCGCGCCGATAGTGCCGGCCACGTGTGTCCCATGTGCATCGGCGCTGCCGCTCGGCCCGCCATCATAGACGGAGTTGTCCTCGTTAAAGAAATCCCAGCCATGCAGGTCGTCCACATAACCGTTGCGGTCGTCGTCCACGCCATTATCGGGCACTTCGCCGGGGTTCACCCAGATGTTGGCGCGCAGGTCTGGATGCTCAAACTCGACACCCTCGTCCAAGACCGCCACGCAGACATCGCGCGCGCCGGTGTGCCCTGCGGCCCAGGCCTTCTCAGCTTGCGCGCCGAACTGATTCGTCGTGCCAGCGGGGCCGCTGGCCGTTGGCTGATCATCGCCATACATACCCCATAGATTACCGTTGATGTACTCGGCATCGTCGGCCGCCACCTGTTGGTGCGTGTAGAGCCAATTCTTCTGCGCGAAGGCCACGCCGGGCTGAGCCTCAAGCCGTGTGATGGCCTGATCGACGGCAAGCCCCTGCGGCAGTTGGGCCAGCACTAACTCGCCGTCTGCCTGGCCGGCCGGCGCGCTCAAGGTCTGAATATGCTCCAACCTGAGCGCGCGCACACTCAGCGCCGTATTGTTCTTGTTAACGTCGCTTGTGTCCGACACCAACAA
>DASVQA010000067.1:0-2008 GCA_036389375.1 Pyrinomonadaceae bacterium
ATAGCGGGACGGAGGCGACGATGTCCGCCATCCGGCTGGCGCGCGGCGCAACCGGGCGGACGAAGCTCGTCAAGTTCGAGGGCTGTTATCACGGTCACGGCGACAGCCTGCTGGTCAAAGCCGGGTCGGGCGTCGCCACGCTTGGCTTGCCCGACAGTCCCGGCGTCCCGGCGGCCGTCGCCGCGCACACCATCACCGCGCCCTTCAACGACGAGGCCGCGCTCGCAGAAGTTTTCGCCACGCACGGGCGCGACGTGGCCGCCGTGATCATCGAACCGGTCGTCGGCAACATGGGCTGCGTGCCGCCGCGTGCAGGCTACTTGCAGGCGGTGCGTGAACTCTGCACACGACACGGCGCGTTGCTCATCTTCGACGAAGTGATGACCGGCTTCCGGCTCGCACGCGGCGGCGCACAGGAGTTGTACGGCGTAAGCCCCGACATCACGACGCTCGGTAAGATCATCGGCGGCGGTCTGCCCGTCGGCGCTTATGGCGCAAGCCGCGCCCTGATGAACCACATCGCGCCCGCCGGCCCCATCTATCAGGCGGGCACGCTCTCCGGCAACCCGCTCGCCATGACGGCCGGGCTGACGACCTTAAAGCGACTGCGCGACCCGGCCATCTACGCACAACTCGAACGCGCGGGCGCACGCCTCTGCGCCGGTCTCACGCAGGCGGCGCAAGCGGCCGGCATCACGACCGTCACCAACCGCGTCGGCTCGATGTTCACGACCTTCTTCACCGATGCGCCCGTCACCGACTGGGCGTCCGCCGCCCGCAGTGACCGCGCCGTTTACGGCCGCTTCTTCCACGCGATGCTGCAAGCGGGCGTCTATCTCGCCCCGTCGCAATTCGAGGCCGCTTTCCTCGGTCTCGCGCACACGGAGGAACTGCTCGAACGCACGGTCGCCGCCGCCCGCACAGCCTTTGCCAGCCTGCGCGTTTAAATGTCGGCATCGCCGTGCCGGTTTATGTTCCGCGCCTGAACGCCCGGACACTCTATTTGCATTCAAGGGTCGGTTAGTCTATTGTCTCCCGACCTCGCAAGCGGTCAAGGGCTGAAACAGAATCCGTTGGGCGCGCTCGCCTCATTCTGTTCGGTCTATTTTTTTCTTCATGCGCCGCCACTCGCCGGTGCGCCATTCACCAACTTCTGCCAAGGAGATGACTCACGTGCATAGAAGAATTGCAAACTTAGCGACCCTCTTTATCTGCGGCGCGGCGCTCGCCTGCGCCGGTCTCGTGCAGCCGGCGGCGGCCGACGGCACGACCAGCGTCACAACCCCGATTGATTTCACCGCCACCGCCTGCAACGGCGAAACCGTCACCTTGAGCGGCGAGGCCACGACCCTCATCACCGTCAGCGACACGAGCGGCGGGCGCGGTGTCACCACGCACATACACTTCCACCTTGAAGGCACGTCCGCGAGCGGCACGCACTACATCGTCAACGAGACGGTCAACGGCGCGGACTTGGGCGCGGGCGACATACCTGCGACCTTCAACTCCACCGGCAGCTTACATCTGATTTCGCAGGGCGGCGGCGAAAATCTGACCGTCAGGACGACCATCCACACAACCATCAACGCCAACGGCGACGTGACGGCGCAGAGCTTCGAGTTCCAGACCGTCTGCAACGGCTAACGCCGCGTGCGCTAAGCCGCCCTTCAGCAGCAAGCACCATCAAGCGGGCCAACGGGCGCAACAGCCAAACGGTTGTTGCGCCCGTTTGGTCGAGTGGGCGCGCAGTTGTCTCTGCGTCTGCTTAGACTTGTTGCGTTTGCTTGAGCGGGAGTTCGACGTGGAAGTTTGTGCCCGCGCCGGGTGCGCTTTCGACGGCGATGCGCCCGCCATGCGCTTCGACGATCTTCTTGGCGATGGCCAGCCCAAGCCCCGTGCCGCGCTTCTTGGTCGTGAAGAACGGCTCGAACATGCGTGTGCGCGTGCGCTCGTCCATGCCGTGCCCGCGATCCGTGATGGTGATGCGGGCGGCGGGCGTGTTGGTGGG
>DASVQA010000068.1:0-10740 GCA_036389375.1 Pyrinomonadaceae bacterium
GCCTGCTCCAACTGAACAGCTCTCGCCGCAGCCTGATGGAGCAATCCACCACGCTTGCGCGCATCGAGCCGGCGGCGGCCGAGGGCGCGCTCGACTCCTGGCTCGAAGCGCACCAGCAGGCTGCGCGCGTGGGCGCGACGCTCTCCGCCGGCCCCGCTTCAGACCTCTACGCGAAACTCCGCCAACAGCTCGCGCCCGGCGCGGACGCCGCGCTCGTCGTGCGCGACGCGCGCGGCGAGATCGTGCCGAACCCGGCGGCGGCGGCGCAGGTCGTGAACGAAGTTGCCCCCGCGCACGAAGTCGGCGAGCAGCGTTGGAGCGACGGCGAGGCACGCATTACGAACACGCGCACACTCAATCGTTACGGCTGGAGCGTCGCGGTCGGTGTGCCGCTGCCGAAGAACACGCCCGCGTGGCGTGCGTTCCTCGCGCTCGCGGCGACGTGGCTGTTTGCGCTCGCGGCGTCGGGCTTCATCGCGGTTTGGGCGGTCGGCCGTTTCACTAAACCGCTGCGCCAACTCGCGGCTTCCGCCACGACGCTCGGCGACGGGCAACTGCACGAGCGCGTGGCCGTGGAAACCGACGACGAGATCGGCACGCTCGCCGAAGGCTTCAACGTGATGGCGTCGAGCCTTGAGACCAAGTTCAACGAACTGCACACGCAGGGCGTCTTCATCGCCGAAGTGCTCGACAGTCTGCCGCTCGGCGTCGCCGTGCTCGACGTGAACCTGATCGTGCGCAAGGTCAATTCGACGTTTGCACGCTTCGTCGGGCGCGACGTGCGGGCGCTGACGGGGCGCGGGCTGTATGAGGCGGCGGCCGGTCTGGCCGTCATGAGCGAAGTGGTCGAGGACGTGCGCCGGACGCGCCGCGCCTTCGTCAACTATGGTCTGCCCATCGAGTTGGTCGCGCACGGCGACGGGCGCGCCGACGCCGACAAGTTCTGGGACGTGATCCTGTGGCCGACGACGGAGCGGACGGGCGAGCATGGCGGGCTGATCCTGATCGTCTCCGAAGTCTCGAAGCGCGTGCGCGCCGAGAAACTGGCGACCGCCGCGTTCGCCGCCGAGAAGGCACGCGCCGCAGAGCTTGAGAGCGTCATCAACCAGATGGACGAGGGCGTGATCATTGTGGACGAGCGCGGTCGTTATCGCGTCAACCCGGCGGCGGCGCGCATACTCAATCGCCAGCCCGGCGAGTTCCGCGACGGCGTGCAGGCGCTCATCGCCGACATGGCTCTGCGCGACTTGCAGGGCAAGGTTATGCCCGCCGAAGAGACGCCGCTCGGGCGCGCGCTCGAACGCGGCGAACACGTCTCCGGCGAGCACGTCCAGATCGTGCGGGGCGATAATGAAGAAGGCGTGCTGGCGGTGAGCGCCACGCCGCTCGTCGGCGAAGGCGAACGGCGCGTCGGTGTGGTCGCCGTCTTCCGCGACATCACGGGCGAGGTCAGACAGTACCGCGAATTGATGGAAGCATACGGGCGGCTGCGCGAGCACGACCGGCTGAAGTCCGCTTTCGTCGCCAACGTCAGCCACGAACTGCGCACGCCTTTGAACGTCATCATCGGGCTGTGCCAGTTGCTCGTGCGCGACCGGCAACTGCCGCTTGCGCCGTTGCAGCAGGAAGCGGTCGAGCGCATGGAGCGCAACGCGCGCACGCTCCTCGACCTCGTCAACGAACTGCTCGACTATTCGCGGCTCGAAGCGGGCCGCTCCGCCTTGCAGCTTGAAGAGGTGGACGTGGGCGCGGTCGCCGCCGAGATCGTCAGCGAGCACAAGGCGGAAGCGGAAGCAAAGCACGTCGAACTGCGCGCGGACGTTGCGCCCGCGCTCGGCCTCGTCGTCAGCGACCGGCGCAAACTCGCGCAGGTGCTCTCAAGCCTCGTCGGCAACGCCGTCAAGTTCACCGCGAGCGGGACGATTGCCGTCACGGCCGCGCCGCTCGACGAAGCGCGCTGGGTGCTCGAAGTGCGCGACACAGGCATCGGCATGTCGCGTGAATCGCTTGGCTTCATCTTCGACAAGTTCCGGCAGGTGGACGACCGCCTGACGCGCGCCTACAGCGGCGTCGGACTGGGGCTGGCCATCACGCGCAAGATCGTCGAACTGCTCGAAGGCGAGATCACGGTCGAGAGTCAACCGGGCGAGGGCAGCCGCTTCCGCATCACTTGGCCGCGGGCCGCGCGCCCGCGCACCGGCACAGGCTCGCTCATCGCCGAACGCGTGCCGCTCCACCTCGTCGAGCCGCGCGCCAACACGGGCTGAAGCAACAGCAGTGACGAGTGACAAGTGACGAGCTAGGACAAGGTCTTTAACTCGTCACTTGTCATTTGTCACTCATCACTATTTTTCTTATGGCAACAGTGAAAGAGAGCATTGAGACAGCGGACGAGACGCGGCGTAAGGTTTTCATTGCCGTCGGTGTGGCTACGGCGTTGCTGGTTGCGTTGCTGGTCTTTTGGGCGACGCGCGAGCGCCCGCGTAACGACCGCGACGCGCAGCCGCAACTCGCGGGCGCGCTCCGCGCCGGTGCGCCTGAGTTCGAGCAGTTGCGCCAGAAGATCGTCGTGGACTTCGTCGCGGACGAGGACGCGACCGAGTCCACGCGCCCGCTCGGCGACATCGTCATGGAGATGCGACCCAAAGTGCGCAACTTTACCGGGCGCACGATCACGGGCCTGGAACTGCAAGCCTCAGTCGTTGATCTGGCCAATCAGCCGTTGCAGACGAAGACCGTCATCCCCGTCCCGCGCGTGCAGACAGAGCTTGAGCCGAACAAGGTGCTCGTCGTGCCAATTCGTATGGAGGGCTTCAAGAAGGACGACGTGCGCGCCAACATTCACATCGCTGTGACGGGCGTGACCGTCAAATGAACGAGGCCGGCACGCTTTCCGCTGCGCGCTAACGCCAGTCGGGCGGTTGAAAACTGGCAGGCTGATAGTCCTGCTCAACTGCTGCGCCGTCGTCAAGCTGGGGCGCACTCAGCGGGCGATCAAAGTGCGTGGCGAGCAGAGCGCGAAAGGCGCGCTCCTGCTGCTTGCTCTTGAAGGCCCGCTTGGGCACGATGGTCATCATGCGCACGTCGCGTCCGTAAACCAGCACGTAGTTGTCCGCCCCTTCCAGCACGTCCGTGTACAACTTCCAGCCGAATTTTGAGTCGATCTGATCGGCCTGCACCTGCACGTAAGCGTCGGTGAAGGTGAGCGTGACGCCGTGCCGAAACTTCTGGTCGCCGCGATAGCAGCGGCGCATTAGTCTCGTGCGGCTGAGATGAAGCGCGAGCGGCAAAGCGATGAGCGCAACCAGCCCCGTTATGCCGGCCGCGAACAGCGTGCCGCTGTAGGCCAGCACGAGCAGGGCCGCGCAGAGGGCATAGATGAAGGCACCCGCAGCGACGCGCGCCTTTGCGGCGGCGTTCGGGAAGGTGAGCAAACGCGCGCCGGCCATGTACTCCGGCTCGCTGAGTTTGAAATGAAGGCTGACGGATTCCATATGCGTGACCGGAAAGCGTTACGAGAGTCTTAAGTTAGCGTGGCGTCAACTTGCGCCGCGCGTTTGCCGGCCCCGCTTAGCTGTTCGTAAACAGGTCTTCGAGCGGGTTGCCGACGGGCTGGACTGAGACGAGGCGTGCGCCCGTCGCGCGGACGGCCGCGAGCGCGGCGTCCACTTCCTGTTCGGACGGCACTTCGACGCGCGCACCGCCGGGCGTGGGCGTCACTTCGGCGGCCGGCAGTTCGCGGAGCGCCGCGCGCAGGCGGTCGGCGTTCGTGTTGGCCACGATCAATTCCATCGCGCGCGTGCCGGCCCGCCGCCGCAGGTCTTCGAGGCGACCGGCGTGCGCGAGGCGGCCCTTTTGCAGGATGGCAGCGCGGTCGCAGAGCACTTCGATGTCGGCGAGAATGTGCGAGCAGAGGAAGACGGTCGTGCCGCGCTGGCGTAAGGAAGCGATCAGATCGCGCACCTCGCGCCGCCCGACCGGGTCAAGCCCGCTCATCGGTTCGTCCAGAAAGACGATCTCAGGATCGTTGACGAGCGCCTGCGCCAGCCCGACGCGCTGCAACATGCCTTTCGAGAACTTGCGCAGTTGCTTGTCCCAACTCTGCTCGTCGAGCCGGACGCGCGCGAGCAGGTCTTCGGCGCGCTGGCGGCAGTCGCGGCGCGTGTGCCCGAACAGTTCGGCGCAGTATTCGAGAAACTCGCGGGCGGTCAGGTAATCGTAGAAGTATGGATGTTCGGGTAGGTAGCCGATGCGCGCGTGCATGCTGACATCGTTGATGTCGCGGCCGAGGATGGCGGCGCGGCCGCCGGTCGGATAAATGAGGCGCATCAGGAGCTTCATGGTCGTTGATTTGCCCGCGCCGTTTGCGCCGAGGAAGCCGAAGATTTCGCCGCGCTCAACCGCGAGCGATAGATCGTCGAGCGCGCGCACGCGCCGCTTGCGCAGAAAGCCGACCTCGTAGTCCTTCGTCAACTGCTCGATCTCTAGTACGACTGTCATGCTCGTTTCACCTTTTCACTTGCGCAAAATCTCCGACCGCTCGCCCAACTCAACATCGCAGCCGTTGCCCGCCAACACGTAAGCCGCGCCGGTCGGATCAAGCGGCGCACCGCTCACGTCGGTCTGCACCCGCGCGGCGCGAAAAGTAGCGGCTACTTCGCGCCAGTTCGCGGGGCAGCGACCGTTATGCGTGCGGTACACGTCGAGCATGCGGCGCAGGGCGTCGCGCTCATCCCATGATTGCAGTTGCAGGAGTCGCTTGACGGCGAGTTCGCGCATCTGTTCGTCGGCGGACTGTTCGTACATGTGCCGATAGATTTCGCGTGCGACCGCACGGCTGCCGCCCCGCGAGGCCATCTGCGCCGAGAGCACGCTCATCCAGCCCGGCGCACCCGCGACCTGCGCGCCCTGCCGGTACGCTTCCGACGCTTCGTGAAAGCGTCCCTGCTGCCAGTAGATGTAGCCGAGATGATGATAGAGTCGCCACGCCTGCGGGTTGGCGGCGATGCCTTTACGGACGAGTTTGATCGCGGCCTCGTTGTCTATGGACGGCAGCACGACCGCGCCGTATTCATAGACGGGGATGAACTGCGGATCGAGCGTCGTCGCATTATCGAGCAGCGGCGCGAGCAGCGACAGCCCGACGGGTTTGAGATCGTCCATTTGCAGGTCGCCTTCGTAGGCTTCGATCTTGCGCCCGACGTATTGCAGCGCGCGCATCCAGTACCAGTCGGCGACCAGCCCGTTGAAGCCGAGGCTCATGCGCCGCGCCTGCTCCGGTTTGACGTACAACTCTTCGTGTTGCAGCGCGGCGGCCGGCGGGCGGTGTGTCTCAAGCCAATGCGAGACGGCGGCCGACGTGCCGAGGGCGAGCGCGATAACGACGAGCAGCGTTAGCTCGCGGCGCGTGACGCGCGGGCGCGCAAACTGTCTCACGTCCTGCTGTTGAACCGGCGTGGCGCTCATCTCTCACTAACCTCTAACCTCTAACCTCTGACCCCTGTTATTTGAAGTTGCGGCGATTGAAGATGAAGGTGGCGGCGGCCAAAAGCACCGTGATGTAGAGAACGGCGTAGGCGCAGGCCGCCGCGAATGCCTTGGGCGACGGCATAAGACCGTGCCCGGCGTCCGTGATCTGCGTGTAGTGCGACAGGTTCGGCAGCAGGTAGAAGAGTGCGCCGAAGAGGAGGCGGGCCGCGCGGCTGCCGAGCGCCGCCGCGAGCGTCTTCATGTCGGCGCTGAAGTGGCCGATGACGAAGACGGCGAACGTTAGCAGCGCCGAAAGCGCAGGCGAAGAGAAAGCGGAAAAGAGCAGCGCCACCGCGACGATGATGAGCAGTTCGACGTAGATGAGCGCGATGGCGGGCCAGACGTGCAGGATAAGCGGGTCGTAGCCGCGCTCGACGTAAAGGAGCGCCAGCGAGACGCCCACGCCCATGACCGCGACGTTGACGGCGAGCGTCAGGCACAAGCCCAGATATTTGCCGACGAGAAACTCGCCGCGCCCGACCGGCTTCGCCAGAATCACGTAGAGCGTGCGCCGCTCGATCTCTTTATAGACCAAACCTGTGCCGACGAAGATGGCGATGAAAGTGCCGAAGAGGAGTGTCGCGCTCAAGCCCAGATCGACAATGAGCTTGGCTTCCTGCGCGGCCGATAGTTCGCCGAGGAAGATCGCGCCGACCGTGAGTAGCAGCACGAACAGGACGAGGTTATAGAGTACGCGGTCGCGCACGGCTTCGCGGAAGGCGTTGCGCGCGATCATGGCGACGCGCCGCGCCGTCGTGCCGCGCACCTGCGGGACTGAGGCCGCCGTGCTGTCAGTCGCTTGCTGCTGCAATAAATCCGCCGCCGTAGTTGAGGTTGAACTGAGCATGGCTGGATAGGCGATTTTTCAGCCGGGGTTATTCATCCAGCGCATCCGTCGCCACGCTGCCTGAAGCCGCCAGCGGAGCATAACATAAGCGCAGTACCCGGCACGTAAAAACAGCTTGCGGGAGCGGAACCCTTCCCGCTCCCGCAAAGAATGATCGGCTTGGGCAGAACAATTGTCTGCGGCCGGATCGGGGTTTACTGCAACGCGCTCGCAGTCTGCACTGTGGCGTAGGTGAAGTGCCCGGTCAGACCGGCGGTATCCACACGGATGACGCCGTCCTGATACGCACCGAAGCGACGTGCGCCCGTCTGCGTCAAGCCCGAAGGCACGGTCGGTTTGGCCGAGACGAAGAAGGTCGGGGGGTTGGCGGCGTTGTCCGCGCCAGCAGTGATGTCGAAGCCGCTCTTGCTGCCCGTGCTCAGCACGTTGTCAATGTAACCGGCGGTGTTGAGCGCCGCGAGGTTCGTGGCGTACTGACCGTTACCATTCGAGGAGGCGAAGGCCATCTGCGAGGTGACGAGCGTGCGGCAGGACGAGATAGCGGAACTCTCGTTGGCAGCGCGGCGGGAAGCGAGGAGGTTGGGGATCGCGATGGCGGCGATGATACCGATGATCGCGACGACGATGAGCAACTCGATCAGTGAGAAGCCCTTCTGGTTCTTCTGGTTCTTCATGTTGACAATCTCCAGTTCTTAGGTCAGGTCGAATGGTTGCGAGCCGTTTGTTGGTAGGCTCTGGGAAGTAGGGCGGAAGCGGGGCGAGAGTGTTGCGCCCCGTCCGGCTGATCGAGCAGAACTACTTGAGCGGTGCAGCCGCTTGCAGCCCGGCATAGTCGAAATGCGCAGCCAAGCCACCGGCGGTCGCATCCACGCGGATGACGCCGTCCTGATAGGCCCCGAATTTGCGCGCGCCCGTCTGCGTCAGACCCGAAGGCACGGTCGGTTTGGCCGAGACGATGAAGGTCGGGGGGTCGGTCGTGGCGTCGCCGGTGCTGACGATGTCATAGCCGCTCTTGGTGCCGCCGCTCAGCACGTTGTCAATGTAGCCGGCGGTGTTGAGCGCTGCGAGGTCGGTGGCGTACTGGCCGTTGCCGTTTGAGGAAGCGAAGGCCATCTGCGAGCTGACAATCGTACGGCACGAAGAGATGGCGGAACCTTCGTTGGAAGCACGGCGGGAGGCGAGGAGGTTGGGGATCGCAATCGCAGCGATGATACCGATGATCGCGACGACGATGAGGAGTTCGATGAGGGAGAAGCCCTTCTGGCTGGTTTTCGCTTGCATTGTTTCTGTTGCTCCTTAAAGTAGCGGTGGTCTTCTTCTTTTTTAGTTTCGTCTCGCGCCGTCGGTCGTCGTTCTCAGGCCACGCGCCGTGCTTGCGCGACGTTACGCATGGTTAAAGGAAACAAGCCGCATGCCATGCCGTGTCAGTTGCCGGACGGCGCGGGAAATCGCAGGAATGGCGCATGTTTCGGGCGCGGCGGGCGCAGCCGGACAGACTGCGGTTAACAAATCACGGCAGCACGGTGCTGCCGCTTTTTGTCAGACGGCGGTTTGCGAGGCCGGCCCTTGCGACGGGCCGTTGAGGCTTGTGTTGCTCGAAACAGTTGGGGAGCGGGGAGGTGTGGCGTGCGGCCCAAAGGTCGGGCCGGCCGCCGGTCAGTAGTTGAGCGGCGGACTGCTGCTGTCAGCCGGCGCGCCTTCGCGCACACGCATGATGCCGGTCACGTCCATGTAGAAGTAGTTCCAGGGCGCGACGGTGGGAGTGCCCGTGATCTCGTAGAAGTCGGCGGAGAGCGTGCCGGCCGGGATGGCAAAGTTGTAATTGCCGCGCTGGCCGGCAATGAGTTGCGGATCGCTCAGTTGGTGCGATGTGCCCAGCGTGTTGAGGTCTGCATACTGGTCGTAGGTCACGTGGTAGGAGGCTTCGGCGCTGCGGATGAGCCGGAGCGACGCGATGGCAGAGGCGTTGTAGGCGGACTGTTTCGACTTCAGAAGATTGGGCACGACCAGCGCTGCGAGTATGCCCATAACGGCTACCACGATCAGCAACTCAATCAGCGAGAAGCCACGTTCGCGGTCGGGGGATGCGAGTGTGGACATGGCGACCTTCCATTTCTGCGGGGGTTCAATCTGACCGACCTCTTGATAGGTCACATTGGCTTGGAGCAACGACCATGCCAGAAGGCGGGACTGCAGGCGCAAACGATGAATGATGAATGAAAGGGAGTGGCTTTTCATTCATCATTCATCGCGCCGGAGTCAGCCGGCATCATTTGCCGGCGGCGTCGCTGCGGAGTTGGGCGGTCAGGTTGCGGATGCCATGCTTGTCGAGCAGGTGTCGGAGCGAGCGCACGGAGAGTTGGAGAATTTCGGCGGCGCGCGTCTGGTTGCCGCCGGTGCGTTGGAGCGCTTCGAGCAGGTAGGTCTTCTCCAGTTGATCCATGTGCGCGGTGAGGTTGAGTCCTTCTTCGGGCAGCGCGCCGACGGCGGCGACCTGCGCCGGGTCGTACTGCGTGATCTGTTCGGGCAGCCGCTCAGGTTGAATCTCGCCCGTGCGCTCTAGCGCGACGGCGCGCTCGATGGTGTGCTCAAGCTCGCGCACGTTGCCCGGCCAACGGTAGCGTTCGAGCAGGGCCAACGCCTTTGGCGAGACGGCGAGCGTGCGCCCCGCCTGCGCGCAAAACTTCTGGACGAAGTGTGTGACCAGTTCGGGGATGTCCTCGCGCTTCTCGCGCAAGGGCGGCAGTTCAATCGGGATGACGGAGATGCGATAGAAGAGGTCTTCGCGGAACGTGCCGGCTTTGGTCATGGCGGCGAGGTCGCGGTTCGTGGCGGCAATCACGCGCGCGTCCACCGTCTCCTCTTCGTGCCCGCCGACGGGGCGCACCTTCTTCTCCTGCAAGACGCGCAACAGCTTCACCTGCATGGCGGGCGACATCTCGCCGATCTCGTCGAGAAAGATCGTGCCTTTATCGGCCGCCTCGAACAGTCCTTTGCGATTCGCGGTCGCGCCGGTGAATGCGCCGCGCACGTAGCCGAACAGTTCCGATTCCAGCAGCGTCTCGGTGAACGCGCCACAGTTGATCGAGATGAAGGGTTTGTCGGCGCGCGGCGACAAGTTGTGAATGGCGCGCGCGACCAGTTCTTTGCCCGTGCCCGATTCGCCGTAGATGAGTACGGTTGATTGGACGCCCGCCACCGTCTCGATCATCTGGTAGAGCGCCTGCATCCGCTCGGAGCGGCCGATGATGTTGTCGAGACTGCCGCGCGCGCGCTGCACCTTGATGAGCGCCTCGTTCTCGACGCGCAGCGATTCGTTCTCTTTCCTGAGCGCCGACTTTTCGAGCGCGCGCTCGACAATCAGCTTCAACTCGTCCACGTCGAACGGCTTCTGTATGAAATCGTCCGCGCCGAGTTTGAACGCCTCGCGCGCTGTCTCGACGGAGGCGAACGCAGTCATCAGCACGACCGCCACATCGGGCCACAGCCCACGCGCCGCGCGCAGCAATTCGATGCCGCCCATGTCCGGCATCTTCACGTCCGAGACGATCAGATCAACCGGCTGCTCATGGAGCAATGCGACCGCGCGCCGCCCGTTCTCCGCCACGCGCACCTGATGGCCCGCACGCGTGAAAACCAGCGTCAACAATTGACGCATCCCCTGCTCGTCATCAACGACTAAAAGATTAGCCATTAACTTCTGACCTCTCTGATTCGGGCAACTCGATGATGATCGTCGTGCCGTGTCCTTCGCGGCTGCGGACGTTGATTGTACCACCATGATCGCGGATGATTTGATAGACGATGGAAAGGCCAAGCCCTGTGCCGCCGGTGGTGGATGAAGAGAACGGCTCGAAGAGTCGTTCGACCTGTTCGGGCGACATGCCGCGCCCCGTGTCGGTGAAGGTGATGCGCAGGCGTTTGTGCGCGACGCGGCGCAACTCGATTTGCAGCGTGCCGCCGTCGGGCATGGCGCTCAAGGCATTGCGCGCGAGATTCCAGAAGACCTGCCGCAGCGCCGCGCCGTCAGCCTGCGCGCGCAATGGTTCGTCCGGATAATTCTCTTCGATGCGATGTTCGGCGTGCGTCTCAGGGCTGTGGCGCAGCAAGGTGAAGGTCTCGCGCAAAGGCTCGCGCACGTCCGTCTCTTTGAGTTCACCGCGCCGCGGGCGCGCGTAGGTGAGAAAGTCCGTGATGATGTTGTTGAGCCGGTCGGACTCGCGCAGGATGATCTCCATCAGTTCGGCCTGCGCCGGGTCACCGCCGTCCGCTTCGGCGCGCAAGACCTGAATCGCGCCGCGCATGGCCGCGAGCGGGTTGCGGATTTCGTGCGCGATGCCGGCGGCGACGCGCCCCACGGCCGC